>NZ_NOIF01000027.1:13774-37787 GCF_002265265.1 Photobacterium sanguinicancri | reverse complement strand
TATTACTTCTTTATATAATACATGTCACATAGGCGAAAGTTTTTGTCTAAATTTATGGTGTGGTAGGTAAAACTTACTAGACTTGATTTGTAATAAACATGTTCTTGATATGTTGACACCGATAATTGATATGAAATAGGGTGTTTATTCGTGTGTGGTATTGCTTAAACGGTGGTTTCTGAATGAATGACATTCTTGTAGTTGATGACAACAGAACCATGCTGATGTTTATGGAGCGAGTATTAACCAAGCGTGGTTTTACGGTAACAACCGCCAATGATGGTGCACAAGCTTTAGCTGTATTAGAAGAATGCCCACACATTCAATTCGTTCTAAGCGATTGGATGATGCCTGAAATGGATGGTATCGAACTTTGTAGTCGGCTCAAATCAGGTTCTTATTCTCGTTATATTTTCTTTGTATTGCTGTCTGGTAAAGATGATCAAGACTCTATTATCAATGGCATTAACGCTGGTGCTGATGACTTTGTCGTTAAAGATACTCATGTTGATGAGATAGCAGCACGTGTTAAAGCAGGCTTTCGTACTTTAGGTCTTCATAATCAAATAACAGCAAAAAATGATGAACTTGATTCCGCCTACGCCATTATGAAAAAAGATTTAGAATCTGCTGGCGATTTATTAAAGCGCTTACTGCCCACAGAACGAAAACTCTCCGGTGTTGAAATAAGTTATGTCTCTTTACCTAGCGCTCAAATTGGCGGTGACATGTTGGGATACATGCAGCTAGATGAAGATAATGTCGGATTTTATTTACTCGATGTCGCAGGGCATGGTGTGTCATCGGCATTAATGTCTTTCTCTGTTCAACAGAGTATTGCTGTAAATTCAGGTAAAGGTTCGATTGTTAAATCACCGACAGAAGAAACACCTTTTTATCAAATTAACTCACCTGATAGCGTCCTTAAACATTTAAACGATCAGTATTTAAGTGACGACCATAATTTGCTTTATTTCACCATGGTGTATTCGGTTTTAAATGTAAAAACAGGCGTGTTGGAATTTGCTATCGCTGGGCATCCGCCTTTAGTGTGGCTACACGCAGCCACGGGTAAAGCTGAATTTATTGGGCAGGACAGTTTTGTTGTTGGTGCGTTTGATTTTGTTGAATACCAAACAGCAAAAGTGCAATTAGAGCCAGGTGATAAAATCTGGATTTATTCTGATGGAATAACAGAGGCAGAAAAAGGTTCAGAGCAGTTTACCGAAGAGAGATTAAGACAAACGGTGATGGACATTAAACACCATCCAACCACTGTACAAACAGATATGTTAGTTAATCGAGTCAGGGATTGGCAACGGTCAGAACAATTTGACGATGACGTGAGCGTACTCGTAGTCGAATGGACAGGTTATTCAGAAGGGGAACAATCATGCAATACGAAGCTTTCAACCAAGGTCAATGCACAATTCTTCAAATAAAAGAGGATCGCTTTGACGCTAAATTAGCGCCAAGTTTTCGCGCAGTGATTGAAGAAAAAGTAAATGAAATTGATACGCAGCTTGTACTCGATCTCACCGATGTGCGCTTTATGGATAGCAGCGGGCTTGGTGCCGTTATGGGTGCGTACAAATTACTTAAGGGTAAAAAAATCAGCGTAGTGAACCCGCAACGAGCAGTTAAAGAGCTACTTAAACTCACTCGAATGGATAAATTAATTGCGAGCTACGATTCTATCGAAGACGCCGTTAGCACTGTAGCTTAGGAGCTAGCTATGAAGGGAATGATTCTTGCCGCAGGGAAAGGCACCCGAGTAAAACCTATTACTCAAACGATCCCTAAACCTATGATCCCTATTCTGGGAAAACCCGTCATGGAGTCGATGATTCAGCTGTTTGCATCACACAGCATCGATAAAATTGTGGTCAATACCAGCCATCTTGCTGAAGTGATTGAAAATTATTTCGGCGATGGTCATCACTTTAATGTCCAGCTGTCGTATTCGTACGAAGGTGAAATGAAAGACGGTAAATTTATCAGTAAAGCATTAGGTTCTGCTGGTGGTATGAGAAAAATTCAAGATTTCTCGGGCTTTTTTGATGAAACCTTTGTTGTGGTGTGCGGCGATGCTTGGATCGATCTTGATCTAACGGAAGCGGTAAAACGCCATAAAGAAAAAGGCGGTATTGCCACTATAGTTACGCGAAATGTTGATATTAGTGAAGTGAGTAAATACGGAGTCGTTGTTGCAGATGATTATGGCCGCGTGACGAGCTTCCAAGAAAAACCAACGGAAGATGAAGCCTTATCGACTGAAATTAATACGGGTATCTATATTTTCGAGCCCGCGATTTTTGACTTTATTCCTGCTGTTCAAGAGTTTGATATTGGTAGCGAGTTATTTCCAGCGCTCGTTGAAAATGATGTGAGCTTTTACGCTACGAATATGGATTTTCAGTGGTTAGATGTGGGTAATATCAGCGATATTTGGGGTGTTACTAGCGAAATATTACACGGTAAAGTCCCTGGTTATCCCATACCTGGCACTCAGGTGAAGCCTGGTATTTGGGTTGGCATTAATACAGTTTTTGACCCTGATAATTGCCACATTACGCCGCCAGTGATTATTAGCAGTGGTTGTGAAATTCAACAGGGCGCTACGATTACTGGGCCTGCAGTTATTGGAGCTAACTGTAAAGTCGAAACAAATGCCGTTATTAATAAAAGCCTAGTGAGTGATTACATTCATATTTCTGGTTCTGCTTTTGTTGAGAATAAAACGGTCTTTGGTGATTATTTCATTAGCCATGATGGTTATACACAATCTTTGATTGAGATGGATGCGATACACATGCTGAAAGATCGCCGAACAAGTCAGCCATTGTTATCTCATCATCAAGGGCATGGTGTTTTATTTTCACAAAAGCCAGAAGAAGTCACGGTGACTAAATAGTAAGGAGCGGCTCGATGGAGACGGTCAAATGTCATTTTAATAAACAGTACAAAAGTTCTTTAGATGTTTCTCGCGACGTTGCTGAGGATATTAAAGCTTTTTGGCTAGATGTTGGTTTGAAAGAAGATGTAATTGATCAGATTGAATTGTGCTTGGTTGAGTTGGTGAATAATGCTTACGAGCATGCTTATCAACTCAACGAAGGTGAACCTATCGAGCTTAATTCCTATATCAAAAACAATGAACTCGTGATTGAAATTGCCGATTATGGTGAATCAATGACTGACGAGGAATTTGAAAAGGCAGTAGCAGGAACCTTTATTGAACCCGATCCTGAAGATCCAGAAACATGGACGACGTCAGGGCGAGGTTTCATTATTGTCGTCCAGCTTACTGATAACCTTGAATATGAAAAAGCTGGTGGTAAAAACACATTCAAGCTTTATAAAAAAACAGAAGCATAGAGCTTATTGCTGAGGAAAATATGAGAATAGCTTTCGCCACGATGGCGTTATTCTCATTATCATCTTGCGCTATACAACAATCTACTAATGACTGGCAAACAACAACGCAATCGTTAAATGGACTGTGGCGATTAGAGATAATTGATGATCAACAACGTCAATCAACAAGTCAAAATGTCAACGTGCCTAATAATTGGTATTTGGAAGGTATTGATCATGCTGGGGTAGCGATATACCAGCGTAAGTTCGATACAAACATTTCCGAGCAATCACGTTATTGGTTAGTGTTTGACGCTGTGGATTATGAAGCAAAAGTTTCTGTGAATGGCGAACAAGTAACGGCTCATACTGGTTACTTTTCGCCTTTTGGTGCTGAAATTAGCCACTTGATACGAGATCGCAATAATAATGTCGAAGTTTGGGTCAATAGCCCGAACGAAGCAATAACGCCTGATTGGTCATTATATAAAACGCAGATTAAAGGCGTATTGAACCATCATGATACTCGCCCTGGTGGTGCATGGTCTGATGCAGGACAAGATAAAAACTCTGGTGGAATATGGGGTGATGTTGCCCTGAAAGTAACAGGCCCGACAGCCATAGCATCCCTAACAGTTGTACCGACGCTTGATTTACCATCAAGACGTTCTCGTACTCAAACGAGTAAACCTTCCCTTAAGTCTTTAGCGACAACCACGACACAAGCATCCGTTAGCTTGACCGTTAATAATCTATCCAGTCAACCTGTTTCATTTTCCTACCGTTTATTCGAAGGCAATAGCATAACGCCAGTTGAATCTTATGAGCAATCTGTAAATGTCAAAGCTGGTGAGCAGACTATTAATTGGCAGTTGCCGAAAAAAGTCCGTGATCTTTGGTGGCCATGGGATTGGGGAAAACCAAGTCTATATCGCTTAGAGGTTACAGCTTCGATTAATGGAAAAGTGACAGATAAGCATGCTACGACAATAGGCTTTAGGCAGGTTGAATTTAAAGAAGCTTTTGATGAAAAGGAAAATAAGCAGAAAGGCCAGTTTTATGTAAATGGCCTACCGTACTTTGTCAGAGGAACGAATTATATCGGTAGTCAGTGGCTTGGTGAATTAACCGCAAATGACTACCAACGCGATATAACCCTTATGAAATCGGCGAACATTAACAGTGTACGTGTACACGCTCATGTTGCAGGTAAGGCATTCTACGATAAGGCGGATCAAGCAGGGGTCTTAGTCTGGCAAGATTTCCCCTTGCAGTGGGGTTACTCAGACGCGCCGGAATTTAAGCAAGAAGCCGTAAAACAAGTGGCGGAAATGACCACCATGCTCGCTAACCATCCCTCTATTGCATTTTGGAGTGGTCATAATGAACCACCTTGGGATGCAGACTGGATGAAGTATAAATACCCGAGTTATCAGCCAGCTCAGAATCAATTGTTAACAGAAGCGGTATACCAACAGCTACTAAAGGCAAAAGATAAGCGCATTGTGAGAAAGGCATCTTATACCAAAGAGCACCCTTGGCTAGGATGGTATTCCGGTGATTATAAAGATTACAGCACAGCGACTTTTACCCCGATAGTGAGTGAGTTTGGTGCGCAGGCAATGCCGAGTTTAACCATGGTAAAGCATATTTTAGGGGGAGAGTGGGTTTGGCCTCTAACTGAACAAAATATCGCCAAGTTGAACTACCACAACTATCAACCGCATGAAACATTAATGCTTGCTAAGGTTGCTCAAGGTGAATCTTTGTCACAGTTTCATCAAAATAGCCAAGAATATCAAAGAGTAGTCACTAAATATGCATCTGAACACCTAAGATTAAATAAAGGTGAAGGTGTGGCTGCCATTTATCAATTTATGTTTGTAGATAGTTGGCCTTCAATTACTTGGTCTGTGCTGGATGTAACACGTGAAGCTAAATCTGGGTATAGAGCGTTAAAACAGGCTTACCAACCAGTGATTGCGGTTGTTGAACGTGATCTTTATAGCGTGAAGGCGCATTTGTCTGTCACGGTGATCAATGATTCGCTTGCCGCGTATCCGAAGGCAATGGTTTGGATTCGTAATCAATTTGATGACAAGCAATGGGTATTTGATGGCGTTGACCTGCCAGCCAATAGCAAGAAAGTCGTCATTGAAGAATCAAACCTAGCAGGGATCTCTGGTGCCATTATCGTTGGTATTACAGACCAAAACGGTACTGAAATCAGTCGCAATATCTATAATTTTCAAGATAAATAGGTGGAACAATGACAAGGACGTTCATTTTTCTGTTAACACTGGTAACGAGCTGTGTTCTACAAGCACAGACCATAGTGGTGAACCAACTCGGCTATTTATCAAATGGCGATAAAGTCGCATATTGGTTAAAACCAAACTCGGAAAATGTCACGTTATGGTCTGTGGATCAAAATAAAAGCATTGCCCAATTCCGAGCTAAAAACCAAAAAAAGCTTAAAGATGAACGCCCAGTCGCAATGATTAATTTCAGTGCAGTGAAAGTAACAGGGTGGTTCCAATTGGTCGCGGGTGATGTGCGCTCAGCCCCTTTTCAAATAGCACCGAATACTTATAACGATCTGAGCCAACGTTTGGTTCATGCCTTGTATCTTCAGCGCTCGGGTGTGAGTGTTAATGACAAAACAACAGGGTTAGCGCGACCAATTAGCCATATGAAAGATGGCGTGATTTTCCGAACCGATGATTTCCATAAGAAAGGGAAGTTTCTGGATATGACGGGGGGTTGGTACGATGCAGGTGATTTTGGTAAATACACAGCAACGACCACAATTACCGTGGCGCGCTTACTAGAAGCATACCGTCAATCGCCTGAAATGTTTAAACCGTCCCATGATAAATCATTACCTCCTATTTTAGATGAAGCGCAGTTTGGCTTGAGCTGGCTACTAAAAATGCAGCGTGCTGATGGCGCCGTTTATCGCAAAGTATCGGGTGCAACATGGCCCGCTAAAATCCCACCTTGGCAAGATACTCAACCCCGTTATATCTATGGTGTCAGTACACCTGAAACCGCCAAGTTTGCTGCAACCATGGCTTTTGCTTCACGCATCTATGCCGCTTATCAACCAAGTATGGCGCGTCGTTATTTGCAGGCTGCTGTTCACGCATGGCGGTATTTAGAAATCACACCAGAACAATATATTGATTGGCAAAAAGGGGATGATTCAGGGTCTGGCCCATATGTGAAAAACAAAGAAGATAGTGAGCCGTCATTAGATACAGATGTTGATGATCGCCTATGGGCATTAGCCGAGTTATATATTACCACTCAGCAAGATAAATATTTAACCGCATTTAAAGCGCTATACGATAAGCAGTGGATTGATATTTTTGAATGGAAAAACCCAGCGTTAATGGGTGTGTGGCACTTATTGCTCACCTTAGAACGCGGGCAAGAACTTTATCTACAATTAGCCTCAGATTTACGCGATGTTGCAGAAAAATACGTTACCCAAGCTAATGATTCTGCCTTTGGTATCGCTAATCAACGCTTTATTTGGGGATCAAATAAGATGACGGCAGAAGCTGGGATCTTAATTGCTTGGTCTGATGCGATTCAACGTCATCAGCCACCGCATAAAGCGCAATACCGTGCAGTAGTTCAATCACAGATTGATTATTTGTTGGGTGCAAACGCCTTCAACTTAAGCTTTGTGACAGGTAGCGGTACTTATGCCGTCCGTAATTTACATCACCTGTACCGCATAGCGACAGGCGTCTATCTACCAGGATATTTAGTTGGTGGGCCGAATGAAAAAGCGCAGGCTGGGGTCGCACCAAAAAATATGGGCATGTTGAGTTATATCGACAGTGAACAGTCTTATGCAGTGAACGAATTCGCTATTGACTATAACGCAAGTTTGATTGGTTTATTGGCCACGCATCACGCGTATTTTCGTCAATATTAATGGAGTAATTCTAGATGGATTTTTATTTTAAGGAGTTCGAGCATCGCAAGCCGCCAGAGCCTGTGCCGCATAGCATGTCACGTGAATTACTTTATCAGTATTTAGCGACATGTAATCTGACACTGGGTATTTGGTACTTGTGGTGGCGATGGACGTACGCACTGAATTATGAAGCAATGTGGTTCTCACTACCTTTGGCATTTGCTGAATCGTGCGCATTTATTGGTTCTATCTTATTTACCTTTAATTTATGGAAAACAAAAGATGAGCCACGTCGTGAACCACCACACAAAATTGCCGAGTGCGTGAGCGATTCTGAAGAAGATCGTCCCATCAGTGTTGATGTGTTTTTTCCCACCTACGATGAAGAACCTGAATTAGTGCGCTTGAGTATTTTGGATGCACAGAAAATTCGATACCCGCACGACATCGAGATGAAAATATTTATTCTTGATGATGGTAAGCGCCCAGCAATGGCTGCTTTAGCGGCAGAAATGGGGGTGGAATACTTAACGCGAGAAGGTAACGCTGGCTTTAAAGCGGGTAACTTACGTAATGCGCTTGAGCAAACATACGGTGACTTCATCGTCATTTGTGACGCAGATACGCGCCCATTCCCAACGATTCTTGAGCACACGTTAGGTTATTTCCGTGACCCTGATGTGGCTTGGGTACAAACACCGCAATGGTTCTTTGATTTACCAGAAGGTGAACGCTTACCGCATTGGTTAGGCAAAAAAATGGGCGGTTTTGGCCGCTTAGTTGGTCGTGGTGTTGAACGTCTTTATGGCCCAGTAACCTTAGGTGAAGACCCCTTCGTTAATGACCCGCAAATGTTCTACGACGTTATTCAACGTCGCCGTAACTGGGTGAATGCATCATTCTGTTGCGGCGCAGGCTCTATTCACCGTCGAGAAGCGGTAATGGAAGCGGCATTGCGTGCTTACAGTGAGCAAATCAGCAAAGAACATGATGAAGTTGAACGCCAAATTCGTAAATTAACCAAAGAAAAAACGGTTGATAAGGATATTTCGAATAACCTTCGTCAAGAGATTTTATTCGACACCGAGTTTACGCCTTATAAATTTCATGTCTCAGAAGATATTTATACCTCGATTGTTCTGCATTCAGATACAGAGCGAACTTGGCGTTCTATTCAGCATCCGCAAGTTGAAAGTAAAATGCTATCTCCGCAAGATTTACAAACGTGGACGGTGCAACGTTTTAAATATTCTGGCGGCTCAATCGATATCTTTATGAATGATAATCCACTGTTCCGTAAAGGTATGAACTTTAAACAAAAGCTAATGTATGGTGCGAGCTTCTGGTCTAACTTATCGGCTATTTGGAATATTATTTTCCTAGCGTGTCCAATCATTTATTTCTTAACCAGTATTGCACCGGTGAGCGCTTACGATACAACCTTCTACCTGCATTTCTTACCGTTTGTACTGACTGCTGAACTTGCCATGATGATAGGTACATGGGGGGTTGCTGGCTATAAAGGGAAAACGAATTTCTTGTCCTTTTTCCCTGTTAACTTACGGGCACTATGGACAGTATTGAGAGGGCGGAAAATCAGCTTCCCAACGACACCAAAAGAGCGTCAAAGCGGTACATTCTTTAAGATGATTATTCCGCAGCTAACAGTATTTGTATTGAGCTTATTTAGTATGTGCTTTGCTTGGGTTGGTTATTCAACTGGCGCCTATGGTAGCTATTCGTTTGGTGGCCTAGTGCTTAATAGTTTTTGGATTATTAATAACATGATGGCGATGTGGGGCATGATTGCTGCGGCTTTCTGGTCACCACCAACAGACAAAGAGCAGGAACAAGGATCGGAGGAATTAGAATATGGAATTTAAAAAAGCACTTGTGAATGCACGGCACCACTTTGTCTTTATCGCTGGCTTAGTAACAGCGCTGATTGTCGCATTTACGATTGAAACGCGTGATTATGGCCAAGTACTCGGTAATATTACTTTTGAAGTATCAGAGCCAATTCCATTACGTGAAAATCGCATTTTGACCGAGCAAGAGTACTTGTGGGCGAAAACCGCATGGCAATACTTTGAAAATAACTACCAAGACAACACTGGGTTAGTTAATTCGGTAGATGGCTATCCATCAACAACCATGTGGGATACCGCATCATATTTAATGGGGCTTATTTCAGCGGAAAAGCTGAATGTTGTTAGCCATGCAGAATTCACCCTTCGTATGGAGAAAGTGCTCAATACATTAGCGCGTATCCCTTTAATTGAAGGTCAATTACCGAATAAAGCCTATAACACACAAACGTTAGAAATGGTGGATTATGCCAACCAACCTGTACCGAAAGGTATTGGCTGGTCTGCGATTGATATTGGTCGAATTTTGGTACCATTTAATATTTTAATTTGGCAATACCCTGAGTTTAATAAGCCAGTGAATAATGTATTAAACCACTGGAACGTCACTGAAATGATCGACAAAGGCTACTTATACGGTTCGCGTCCAGCCGTAAAAGGTGATGGCTTTGAGTTGGTGCAAGAAGGCCGTATTGGTTATGAAGAATACGCCTCAAAAGCCTTGTCTTTGATGGGGCGTGATGTATTTAATGCAATGAAATACATAGATTATTTAGACCTAGTGGAAATTGATGGCGTCGAGATCCCAACCGATAAGCGTGACCCTGCTAAGTACCATGCACATAACTACGTCGTGAGTGAATCATATATCCTCGATAGCTTAGAGTTTGGCGCTGATAGTATTTCTAAAATCTTTGCTTTTCGCGTTTATAAAGCACAAGAAAATCGTTATGAGCGTACGGGGATTTTAACTGCGGTGAGTGAAGATAACGTCGATGAAGCACCGTACTTTGTCTACAACACGGTATTCTCTGACGGTAAAGAGTGGAATGCGATTTCAGATCAGGGGGATGATGCCTCGCACCTGAAAACGTTATCGACTAAGGCAGCATTTGGCTGGTATGCACTTTACGATACGCCATATACCAGCTTGTTAATTGAAGATGCAAAGGCGCTATATTCGAAAGAGAAAGGTTGGTATTCAGGCCGCTATGAAAGTGATGGACGCACTAACAAAGCAATTACTGCGAATACTAATGGCATTGTTTTAGAGTCATTGGCTTACGTTCAAGACGGTACGTTGTTAAGCGTTGGTGTTAAGTAAAACGCAGCTTTGATAGGGAGTGTTGTATGCGTTATATCATTGTTTGCCTGATGGGGCTGTTGGCGGTTGGTTGTGGTAACAAATACAGTAGTTTGTCGGATGAAATTATCGACCGACCTAACCACTGGGATGTGCCTAAACCTCGTCATGGCAAGCTGACGGAAAAAGAAATGGATATGGCTCGGATTGCTTGGAAGTATTTTGAAAATAACCTTCAAGAATCGACAGGTCTGGTGAATGCGGTAAATAACTACCCATCAGTCACATGGTGGGATGCTGCTTCGTATCTCGCAGGTATGACAAGTGCGCTTGAATTGGGGATCATTGAAAAAGAAGAGTTTGACCGCCGTCTTATTCGCTTTTTGACAACACTCAATACGATGCAGCTCTTCAAAGGAGAACTGCCAAACAAAGCTTATAACACCCAAACAGCAGCCATGGTGGACTACGGTAACCAACCGGGCGAAATTGGTTACTCGGCGCTTGATTTAGGTCGTTTGTTAATTTGGCTGCATATAATTAAAAACCGTTACCCAGAATATAGTACTGATATCGATTCGGCGGTACTGCGCTGGAATTTCTGTAATGTTGTTGATGAAACAGGCACCATGTTTGGTGCATTGCTTGAGAAAGACAAGCCAGTTCAGTACTTACAGGAAGGGCGCTTAGGTTATGAAGAATACGCTGCAAAAGGTTTCCAGTTGTGGGGCTTTGATACCAGTCAAGCTTCGATGCCAGAGCCTTATAGCACCATAAACTTGTATGGTTACGACATACCTTATGACACGCGTGATCCACGTAAACTAAAGGCGCACAGCTATGTAGTAACAGAAAGTTTTGTGCTCGATGGCGTTGAAATGGGGTGGGATTTAACATCGGATAAAACACCGCACGATGATAACTATTCAAATGAGTGGATGGCTGAATTTGCGCTTCAAATTTACCGCGTTCAAGAAGCTAGGTATGAAAACACCGGTATTATTACCGCGCGTACAGAGCACCAGTTAGCAGGTGCGCCTTACTTCGTCTATGACACCATTTATACCGATGGTTATGCATGGAATACCATTTCTGAAGTGGGTGAATATTTACCACAGTATTCAGCGGTAGCGGTGAAAGGGGCAATGGGTATTTGGGCGCTGTGGGATACAGAGTATACCGATTTGGTTTTCGACCATATTTCAAACCTTTACGATCGTGAAAAAGGATTTTACGAGGGAATGTTTGAAAATGGTACGGGATTAATTAACACCTTTACCTCGAACAATAACGGGATTACATTGGAAATATTACTTTATAAACAAGAAGGTAAGTTGTTGACATACTTAGACAACCCGCCTGTTAGTTTATGGGATAAAGCATTGGAATCACCGTTTGGTTATGAAGGACAGTGTTTGCCAAGAAAAACACTTAATAAGAAATAATTTCTCAAATAAAGGGATGTAGATGTTGAGAAAGGGACTTATTGCATGCTCGCTGTTGGCACTAACTTCTTGTGGGGTGGTGTATCAGGGCGTGCAAGATGGTTTAACAACAATGAACACCTCCCAAGTGTTAAGACAAGGGCGTTATGGTGAATTAAC
Source organism: Photobacterium sanguinicancri (assembly GCF_002265265.1). GTDB lineage: Bacteria > Pseudomonadota > Gammaproteobacteria > Enterobacterales > Vibrionaceae > Photobacterium > Photobacterium sanguinicancri. The sequence goes on along the minus strand of NZ_NOIF01000027.1, from coordinate 25,724 downwards.
TGAGCAAGAATTAGCTTGGGCGCAAACTGCATGGGTTTATGTAGAAAATAATACCCAATTGCAAACGGGTTTGGTTAATTCGATTGATAATTACCCTTCAACAAATATGTCGTCATTAGCTGATTATTTAGTTGCGCTGATGGCGGCACAAGAATTTGAATTTATTACCAGTAAAGAACATGACGAGCGATTATCGTTAGTCTTAAATTTTCTAAATAAAATGCCTTTGAGTTCTATCGGTGTGCCAAATAAAGTCTACAACACCACCACAGGTCAAATGGTCGACTATGGTAACCAACCAAAAGACATTGGTTGGTCATCGATTGATGTTGGTCGTTTGCTTATTGTGCTCGCCATGACCAAACAACGTAACCCTGAATTTTCAGAATATATCGATAAGGCCGTTTTACGGTGGAATTTCTGTGAGCTGGTAACAAATGAAGGCGAATTATACGGCGGTGTAGTGAAAGATGATGGGCAAATCTTTCGCTATAAAGAAGGCCGTTTAGGGATAGAAGAGTACACGTCGTATGGCTACCTTGATTGGCAAGTTGTGCCACAAAAAGCGATGCGTTTAGACCCCTACGAAGTGATCACCATTAACGGTATTGATATTATGTTTGACGGCCGTGATCCGCGTGATTACGACGTACTTCGCCCTGTTTATAGTAATCCTTTCTTGAAGCTTGGGCTTGAGTTTAACTGGGATGACATTAACGATAATACGAGTAGTGATGCGAAGCATACTAATGACACTTTAGCCGCAATGGCTGATTCGCTCTACCGCGTACAAGAATCTAGATGGGATAAAGAACGGATATATACCGCGCGAGGTTCACATGTTGTGAGTGGTGCTCCGTATTTTGTTTATGACAGTATTTATGCATTGGGCACCCCTTGGATTACGGTGGCTGAAGATGGTAGCGACCACGATGAACTGGCTTTGATTTCGACTCAGGCTGCTTTTCAAATGTGGACGCTCTGGAAAACAGATTATACCGATAGATTAATGGTCTTGGTTCGAGAGTTATATGATGCAGACCGTGGGTGGTACGAAGGGCGCTATGAACTTACAAGTGGTTATGAAAAAAGCATTACATTGAATACCAATGCAGGTGTATTGGAAGCATTGTTATATAAAGCTAACGGTAAACTCTATCAGCCGAATAAAGCACTGGAATACCGTGATGTTAAGTTTAATTCTCGATTTGACCACCCTGGAAGATGCTTAGTGGAGACGTTCAAATGAGCTTATTCATACAGAATTTAATTACATCTGATTTAGTTAAAATACGCGGAAAAACTGGCTTTCTCATCTTGTGCTTACTGACTGTTTTGGTGCCCATACGTGCTGTTATTGCTTCACCTGTCGATGTCGAAATCAGTTTATACAGTAAGGCGACATTCTTGGCTAAATCTGGTCGTTATAAACAAGCGGCTGAACAATACCATCGTTTATCTATTCTTTTTTTAAGTTCAGAAGCCAAGCTTGGCCGTAAAAATATGTGGCAATATGCGGGGCTTGCTGAAGCATTGGCGGCTATTGCGGCGGATAAAACTAACAGCGCGAAGGCTTATCAATATTGGGCAGATAGCATGCGCTACTTTATGACAGGGGGAACTAACTGGGATCAAATGAAGCAAAAGCTCCATATGCGTTATGAAGCGGCTAACACGCAGTTATCAACTCAACTTCAGATCAATGACTTTACCGCAACCATCGACGAACATTGGCAAAATGAATTGGATACACTGCAAGCTTGGGATGAAAAATTAAATTTCTTTTCATTTACCAGCCCTCAACTTGGTTTAGTTGATCGTCAGCAAGTAGGCTCATCGTCAGTGAACTTATCTGGGACTAAACCACAAGTTGGGTATCAACCACCATCATCTTCGGGGAAAAAGCTCAGCGGTTTAAATAATAGCTTTACTCAAAATAAGCAGTTTCAACCCATAGTCACTTCTGTTCCTGAATTACCGACAGTACCTGATTCGTCTGAGGCAAATGTATCTACAGTGGATGGGGCACTTAACCAAATACAAAACCAAGACGCAAAACAAACAGAGCAAGGTAAGGTAGAACAAAGAAACAAGGTCAGTGGATCACAAATGGCGGCATCGATGACACCAGCCAGAGCACTTGAAGCACCGGTGCTCCCCGCTAATCCTAATCTTGTTCAGACTAAAAGTGATCCTCAGGTTGAACAACAAGATGCAGGCAGTAATGTCGTCGTATTACCCATAGATGAAATTTCATTTAACGAACAAGCTAGTAAAGGAAAAGAACTAACAGAAAAAGCGCCGAATCAAGGTGCATTAGAGCAAGTCCCGGCACCAAATAAGATGCAAAATCCAATGGCAAAAGGAAACCTTGCGACATTAGAAGACGTGACAGTAACGCCACTACAGCGTCGAAGCTTTTCTCCTATCACTGTGGAGAGTGAATGAGTGGTGAAGAAAAGTAATTAAACCGCTTAATTTATCGTTTAGACCAACCCTCAATAAGGCTCTGGAAGTGCCGTCAGAGCACGGCTGACTTGTCCTTCATGCCTGATAATTCCCTATATATTTCATCCTCTAAGCAAGAGAGTGAGCTTAGATCTCATCTTTTGAAAAACCTCTACATTAGAGCAAATAAAAGCAGACATTTATTTGGCTTAGTTGCATATGGTTACTAGTCTTTAAATAGACCCTATAGGCAACATATTGCTGATCGATTGTTTGTTTAGCTTCGCTTTTAGGTGACTAATTCTCACAAGGACTAAAGGATGAGCGAGATGACTGTATCGGAGAAAGTGATTCAACAGGTGCTACTTTCAGCGAGTGACTATTTTGATCTGACAGAGGCGACTCATCAGCATAAGTTGCTGAAACTAGCGAACACCTTGTATTGCTTGAAAGATGTAACAATAGGGCGATATCAGGAGATTGCCGCTCAACCTAACTGTCCGCTTGAATTTAAATTAGCAGTGAAACTTGTCGAGTCTCGTCGCTATTTACTCACAGTGACTAAACCTGTCACTGTTGGTGTGGTGTTTGCTATGTGGGGTGAACATAACCGCTTGAATGTGAAAGATGCGACGAATCCACATGGTGAAGATTCACTTCGAGTTAAAATAGAACAACTGAACTGGGTTACACAGGGAACGGTTGTTGATTGGATTTTATACCCCGTTGATGATGGTTGTCCGCATAACAGTTATAACATCGCAAATAAGATTGCTAAAGGCAGTGTCAACTCACAGCAGGTGAAGGTGCTGAAATTGTCGGATGCACTACCAGCGGCTGATGGTCCGCTAAAGAATTTAGCATCGGTTGACGACTCTCGAAAAGGTGGCGCTATTATTTATGGTTGTCAAACAGCCCTTGCAGATGGCGTTGAGTGTGTCGTGTATACCGATGCCGATAACTCCGTTCATCTTGGTCAGTTAGGCTTATTACTCAAGCCATTCATCTCAAATCATCACCATGTTATTTTGGGCAATCGTAAGCACCCAGATTCAATTCTGATTAAACAAGAAGAGCGTTGGGGTGTGGGTATAAAAACGTTGCGTCATATGCAACGAATGATAGGGCAAGAGATCTTTTCAAAAGGGATCAAAGATACACAAGCCGCGTTCAAACTTTATGGCGCAGGTGTATTAAAAGAGATCATTAAAAAGCCAACGGTATATGATTTTTCGTTTGATACAGATTGGATTTTAGCGGCAATGCAAATGAAGCAACCTATTGCGACGATTCCTTTTGCTTTTATTGATTCAGCAGCAGAATCAGCGTCAGTCGTTCAAGGCCCGATGACAACCTGGTACACCTTGCTAGATGGTTTAGTGAAAGCTGTTCGCGCACGTCATGCTGAGCATGATCTCACGATGGCGAGTGTATTTGATCAAGAAGTGAAGTCACATGAAGATCTTGAAGCTATTATTAATGTCTTGCCCATTGAATTAGCAGACGCTGATGATGCTGATTTAGGCGACCCAAAATTAATGTCACCCGCCGCTGTCAAAGAGTGGATCGTCAAAATGAAGCAACCACAAACGGTTACTTTTTGAACCTGATTTTTCCGAATAATAGCCAAAGATAATATCAGTACCCTTTGCCCCTTTTCCTTGGGGCTTTTTTATCCCTGACCTGACCTGAAATGTATGTATACATAAATACCAACCCCTGATTTCAGATAATAAGTGCGTTCATTTAAGCTAAGCGGAAAAGGCAGGATCAGCTGTGCTGAGAGTTCGTTATTTCTTCGCCTACCCATTGTAGAAGCTGTTTAATGGCACGCGATAACACCTGATTTTGTCTAACGATATAGCCTAAGCTGGTGGTAGGAAAATCAGGTAATGGGGTGATTGTACTTTTCAGATTAAGCTTAGGGTGAAGCGAGAACGCTGGTACAATAGCAATCCCAAAACCTGCTTCAGCCCAGTCGATTTGAGCGTCAACACTACCTACTTCCATAATGCGATATTTGGGTAATTGTAAACTGGGTAACGCCAGATCGATAAGATCACGTGTTCGAGTATCGTGGCCAAGTAATATTAATGTAGGCACTTCATCAGACAGAGTACAGTCATGGCTGTTGGCTTGTTGTTGCCATGCATGTAATCCATCACCTAAAGCACACCATCGAACTTGCCGTAATTCAGTAAAGTGCAAAGGCTGACTTTCCTTTTGGGCAATAACAAAACCGAGATCAGCCTTAGCACTTTTAACTAATGCTGCCGCTTGTGTCGAGGTCGTGTTAAATAAAGATAAATCAATGCCAGGGAACTCTCGCTTAAAAGATTGAAAAGGTTTAATGAGTAATAAGCGAGAAATAATGTCACTTGCAGCAATGGATACGGTCCCTTGACTCATGTCGTTAATGGCGTTGAGATCGGCCTGACAAACTTGTAACTCTTGTAGTGAACGTTGTGCACTTTTCAGTAGACGCTCACCCGCTTGAGTGAGGCGAAAAGGGTTTCGCTCAATTAATTTAACACGTGTTGTTTTCTCTAACTGCTTGATATGTAGGCTAACATTTGGCTGTGTCATGTGAAGCTCTGTGGCTGTCTTCCCGAAGTGTTCAAGCCTAGCTAATGTGACGAAAGTGTTTAGCCAATGTAGGTCAAGCATATGAGATCCTTACCGTTATTCAACTGTGATTAATATTGCCGATTTTAGCGAAATCACGACAAACTGTGTGTATTCATTGAACATATTCTATCGGATGGCAAGTAAAAGGTCATATGGAATTCTTATTAAGCTAATAACAATTATTAATTTCTCTTATTGCTTGATGAGGCATAGCATGATGTCTTCGCTTTTAAGGAGAGTTAATTATGTCGTCTATCGTTGTTGTTGGTGCTAACTGGGGTGATGAAGGCAAAGGCCGTATCGTTGATTTCTTGGCAGAGAAAGCTTCGGCAAGCATCCGTTTCCAAGGTGGTAATAACGCAGGTCACACTGTCGTGAATGACTTAGGTACATTCAAATTACACCAACTACCAAGCGGCGTATTTAACCCTGATTGTTTAGCGGTTTTGGGCCCAGGCATGGTAATTAGCCCAGAGCATCTAACCAAAGAAATCGAAGAAGTGGCAGCTGCTGGCGTAAAAGTGAATCTGTGTATTTCAGATCGTGCAACACTGTGTTTACCGCTTCATGCTCTTGAAGATACATTAGAAGAAGAACGTTTAGGCGATGGTGCTTATGGTTCAACGCGTCAAGGTATTGCACCTGCATACGGCGACCGCGTTATGAAAAAAGGCATCTTAGTGGGTTGGTTACAACAGCCTGAAGTATTGCTTGAACGTATTCAATTCATGATGGATTGGAAACTTCCACAGCTTAGAGCTTTGTACCCATCGTTTAAGTTTGAGCAAACAGCAGAAGAAATGACCCAGTGGTTACTTGACGTGTCTGCACCTTGGCGCGATGCGATTTGTAACGTAACGCAACCGCTTAAAGCACTACAAGCTAAAGGTGAAAACCTATTGTTTGAAGCGCAGCTAGGTGCGGGCCGTGATTTGGTTTACGGAGAATACCCGTGGACAACATCATCAAATGTTATCTCAACATATGCAGGTATTGGCAGTGGTTTACCTGCACTTCGCCCTGAATGTGTTATCGCAGTAGCTAAAGCATTTAGTTCATCTGTAGGCACAGGTACTTTGGTTACAGCAATGGAAGAGCAAGATGCTTTCCGTGAAGCTGCTAACGAGTTTGGTGCAACCACGGGTCGCCCACGTGATATGGGTTACTTTGATGCAGTTGCAACCCGTAATGGTGTTGAGATCCAAGCAGCTACAGAGATCGCTCTAACAAAAGTGGACTGCTTAAGTGGTCTGACAGATCTGAAAATCTGTGTGGGTTACGACGGTGATCACAGTGAAAACCCAATTTGGCCACAAACTGCCTCTTTGGCGCCTGTTTATGAGCAAATGGAAGGTTGGAATGAAGACATCACGTCGTGCCGCAAATTCGAAGAGTTACCGAAAGCAGCGCAAGCTTACGTATTACGCATTGAAGAACTGATGGGCGTACCTGTAAAAATGGTATCGGTTGGCCCTGGTCGTGAACAAATGATCATGCGTTAATAAGTTGACTGCAAATTAGCAGTAAGAGAAAGGCAGTGTTACTTAGGTGATGCTGCCTTTTTTGTATGATGTGGCGAATTGAGCTCCGTGCTTACTGAGTAAATTGTTATCATTTATTTGCCGTGGTTAATTTAATGATAACAAAGGATGTCTCGTGCGTAAAAGTCTGATTTGGTTGTATAAAATTACATCGATTGGTGTATTTGGGCTTTACAGCATCCTCCGATGTTCGTAATATACGCCCCATGGAGAGATGGCTGAGTGGTCGAAAGCACCGGTCTTGAAAACCGGCGGCGGTTTATCCCGTCCTAGGGTTCAAATCCCTATCTCTCCGCCACATTAGAAAAAACCGCTGAAATTTCAGCGGTTTTTTTTCGTCTGAATTTTATGACTAGAGATAGGGTGCCGAACCCTAGATCAGGGTTCTCCTGAGCGAAGCGAAAGCACATTGCCAGTGCCGAAGGCGCGTAAAGGCAATAGCCCGAAGGGCGCGAGCTAGCGAGCAGTAAATCTCGATCTCTCCGCCATACCCAAAGCGCTCCGTCGTATTTCAAAAACGCTGAAGAGTCAGATCCTCACTTCCTTTTATCTATAAAGCACAACTTAACTTCTCTTCTTAGCGAGACCAAATGATGCTGAATTATTATTGACCTTACACTAGAGGGAAGGTGTACCGTTTTTGCATTGGTGAGAGAAAGGGGGAATTAACATGGGATGTTGTAATCAAGCACCCAAAGGGGGCACACGTCAGTTAGCATTATTGCTAAAAGTGACAGGTGTCATCTTTTTGATGGTTTTGTTAGTAGCGGTTTTCTTTGGCTGAGAGGTGTTAATATCGACGTATTACTCGCATCTTGCTTGCTTATTGTGCGGTTGAGCTTTTAGGGCTTATTTCTGCTTTACAGGTTTTAGCGAACCCCTTATTATACGCCGCATGGAGAGATGGCTGAGTGGTCGAAAGCACCGGTCTTGAAAACCGGCGGCGGTTTATCCCGTCCTAGGGTTCAAATCCCTATCTCTCCGCCATATTCAAAAAAACCGCTGAAATATCAGCGGTTTTTTTTCGTCTAAATTTTGTGAATTAGAGATAGGGTGCCGAACCCTAGAGCAGGGTTCACTTGAGCGAAGCGAAAGCACATTGCCCGTGCCGAAGGCACGAAAAGGCAATAGCCCGAAGGGCGCGAGCTAGCGAGCAGTAAATCCTTATCTCTTTGCCTTTATTTCGTTTGTGCTACCGTGAAAAGGATTTGTACTAAATCCACCATCTCTAAACAGCTCAGGCACATTCAAAAAAAACCGCTGAAGATTCAGCGGTTTTTTCCTGTCTAACTTTTAATTTGTGTCGTTACTTAATTTATTAAGCTTTCGCCTGCCATTTATCAACAACCAAAGCCGCAATAATATCGCCTTCCACATTCACCGCAGTGCGGAAGGTATCTAGTGGTCGCTCAATGATCAGCAAGATTGCAATTGCTTCAAGCGGAATACCCGCAGCGAGTAAGACTAACTGCATACCAGACATCGACCCTGATGGCATTCCTGGTGCACCAATAGAAGATACCATCGCCATAATAAAGATCATGATGTAGCCGCTTGTTCCTAAATCTATGCCATATAGCTGGGCAAGGAAGATAGCAGCAACCCCTTCGAACAATGCAGTACCATCCATGTTCATGATGGCACCAAGCGGCAATACCATGCTGCTTGTAGACTGCGATACTCCAAGTTCTTGCTCTGCTGTTTGCATTGATAATGGCAAGGTTGCAGAGCTAGATGAGGTGGTAAATGCCATCACCATAGGCGCAGACAGTGCTTTAAACAGTGACTTAAAACCAATGCCTGTGGTTGCTTTGGCAATGGTCGGTAAAACAATGGCACCGTGTATAAAGGTTAGGAGAAACACCAAGCCTGCAAATTTCGCCAGCTGACCAAATAGCTCGCCATTACTGGTGACAGAGAACTCAAACACGATGGCAAAAACAGCGTAAGGCGCAAACTGAATGATGCCAGACACTAATGTGTTTACGGCTTTATTTAGTCCTGAAATTACGTCAAAAACAGCATGTTTGGCAGGTAAGCTCGCCAGTAATGCAATGCCGAGTAAGATTGAAAATACAACAATAGCCAGTAAGTTCGTATTGGATAGCGCAGCAACTGGATTTTGTAGTGCCATGCTGATCAATTTACTAATAATGGCACCTGATGATGCAGAGCTATTATCGATTAATTGGGTATTCTCACTCAGGGTAATTGCTGCAGGATCCACTAATTGCGGCCAAGCAGGGAGTGCTAACGATGCGCCTAAACCTAAGCTGATCGCAATGATCGAAGTGAAGGAATAAAAGGCGACGGTTTTACAACCTAGCTGCTTAAACTTCACGGTCGAGCCGATACTTGTTATCCCCTGTAACAACGATAGCATGACAACAATACCGACGACCATTTTAAGTAGGCCTATGTATGTTGTTTTTGCCAGCATTAAAAGCGAAAAGCTAGCAGAGTCGGTGTTGATGTAATCGGCTGGGATCAGTTGTGCGAGTAGCCAAGCTGAAATAGCCGCTAGTAGAAGTTGCACTGGAAGAGATTTGAAAAAGGTGAAACGCATAGTAGGCTCTCAATATATAGCAACTAGGCTATTTAGCCCTCACTTGAAGTCGTGAGGGCTGTGGTTGCAGTTAAATACCTGTCGGTTTGAATACCGCTTTTAATCGCTTGGTGATCATTAAACGTGAAACAGTGAATACGCCACTTACCGTACTTTGATGTAGGCGGAAAATCGTATCGTATATACGTCGAATCATGCGGCCTTGTAATACCAGTTTGCCCTCACAACGCTCGTTCTGAGCAAACGGCGCGATACCAAACGAGCCGACAGCAAAGTGATGCCCGACGGCGACAACCATTCCACCATCTTTGAAGGTGAAAGGTGTGAGAGCTTGTTCGTCTAAGTGACGACTCAAGCTTTTTGCTAAGTGAATCGCAGCTTGGTTCGCAGCTTGTGCTCTAGGAGGCACGGTTGAACCATCGGCTTGTGGAATAGATGCACAGTCACCAATTGCAAAAATCGCAGGGTCAATGGTTGAACTAAGATCTTGATTCACTATGATCTGGTTCATTCGGTTGCACGCTAAACCACCAATGCCATTTAACCAGTCAGGGGCTTTTACACCAGCAGCCCAAAATTGGGTATTGGCTGCTAGGAATTGACCATCGGTTGTTTGCATGCCATCGCGACTAACGTCCTCAATGCGGGTATTGAGTAATACATTAACGTCGCTTCGTGTTAACTTTTCTAGCACCTTGTCAGACATTTTCTGAGGGCTATTGGGTAGCACGCGATCAGCTGCTTCGATCAGATTAATGTTTAAACAAGCGGCGTTATATCTTTTAAGTTTTTTGCTTACTCTTGCTAATTCAGCAGCAAGCTCAACACCTGTTGCACCAGCACCAACAATGTTGATAGTGCTGTCATTACCAGAACGCAGTACGTGGCTAATTTGGTTCCATGCCTCACGGGCTTGGCTTGCAGAGTCTAAAAACATGCAATGAGCTTGTGCGCCGTGGGTATTAAAATCATTACTTACCGCACCAATAGCGATAACAAGATAGTCGTAACTGACGGTGTCTTCGGTACCATCGGCTTTTCGTACATTAACCACTTTTTGTTGGCGATCAATGTTTGTCATGGCGGCTTGGTAGTGTTGATAACCGTGTGTTGCGCCATGAGTAAAATAACAAACGGAATCTAAATCACTATCGAAAGTACCTGCTGCAATTTCGTGCAAACGTGGTTTCCAGTAGTGATCAATTTCAGGTTCGATTAATAAAATCTCATCATTTTTACGAACAGATTTAGCAAGTAGAGTCGATAGTTCAAGGCCAGCAGCTCCGCCACCAACAACAACGATTCGAGACATAATGGATCCTCAAAAAAAGACGCTTTGCAGTGAATGCAAAGCGTGGCCATGTGCCAAAATCAAAGGTAGAAAGTGCTATCCATAGCAGCATGAACAAGCATGCGGGTCATGAAAGATTGCAGCCTTTAAGCTAAAGGCTGCATAGTAGAGCAGGGCTAGCTGTTATTTATCGAAGTGAATAACAGTACGAATGCTTTCGCCTTTGTGCATTAGCTCAAAAGATTCGTTGATATCTTCTAGTCCCATAGTGTGCGTGATGAAGTCATTCAATTTGAATTCACCCGCCATGTAGCGTTCAACAATTTCAGGTAGCTCTGAGCGGCCTTTAACGCCACCAAAAGCAGAGCCACGCCATACACGACCAGTTACTAGCTGGAATGGACGAGTCGAGATTTCTTGGCCTGCACCGGCAACACCAATCACAACTGATTCGCCCCAGCCTTTGTGGCAACACTCAAGTGCAGAGCGCATTACGTTCACGTTACCGATACACTCGAACGAGTAATCAACACCGCCGTCAGTCAGCTCAACGATGACGTCTTGAATTGGTTTATCGTAGTTAGTTGGGTTAATACAATCAGTTGCACCAAGTTGACGAGCAAGTTCGAACTTACTTTCATTAATATCGATCGCAATAATACGACCCGCTTTCGCCATTTGAGCACCAATGATGGCAGAGAGACCAATACCGCCTAGACCGAAGACAGCAACAGTGTCGCCTTCTTGTACTTTTGCAGTATTAAGTACCGCACCCATACCCGTTGTGACACCACAGCCAAGTAGGCAGACTTCTTCTAGTGGTGCTTCTTTGTTTACTTTTGCTAGTGAAATTTCTGGTAATACCGTGTATTCAGAGAAAGTAGAACAGCCCATGTAATGGAAAATTGGCTGGCCATCTTTATAGAAACGAGTCGTTCCGTCTGGCATTAGGCCTTGGCCTTGGGTTTCACGAATTTTCTGACATAAGTTTGTTTTGCCAGATAGGCAGTATTTGCACTCACCGCATTCAGGGGTGTAAAGCGGGATAACATGATCGCCGACTTCAACACTGGTGACGCCTTCGCCGATCATCTCAACAATACCGCCACCTTCATGGCCTAAGATTGCAGGGAAGATGCCTTCAGGATCATCACCAGACATGGTGAATGCATCTGTGTGGCAAACGCCTGTTGCGATAATACGCACAAGTACTTCACCTGCACGTGGCAGCATCACATCCACTTCTTCTACAGATAGTGGTTGGTTTGGACCCCATGCAATGGCAGCTTTAGATTTGATAAATTTATCGGTCATGACATCTCTCTTTATATTTCGTAAGCACGATTGCGTGCCTCGTTTTGATGGTTGCCATTATATTTATTTCTCAGATGTTGATAATCCAGTTAAATGATAAATTACTTTTACCGTGTGGTAATAATTGGACTGGGGGAAGTTATCTAATTTGAGTCTTTGATT
>NZ_NOIF01000027.1:0-13674 GCF_002265265.1 Photobacterium sanguinicancri | reverse complement strand
CAGTTGCTGCGCTTATTTCCAAGAGGCTTTTAGCTGAGGGGTTACTGACTTATACGTGCTTTAAAACGTGCTTTTGTTGCCTCGTCGGCTTGTGAATACCAGTAATTCAACATACTCTCAGCCGTATTTTCGCCTTGCTGAGGTGCAACCGTCGCGGCCGTATTTGTCGCTGGAGTCGTGGTCGCAACAACTGCAGGTAGTGTGGTTACTGCTACCGCGCCTGCAAGTGCAGCCGGTTTAGATGTTTGGTTATACGCGGCAATTTCAGCTTCAAAGTTACGACCAAACTGGATGCCATTTTTGATAAGTCTGTCTTGTTTAAACTCAGCAGGTTTATCATTTTCATCTAGTAGTGTGATAACAGGCTTTTTGTTAAAACGGCTGCCTTCTATCTCAGATTTGATGTTAGGAAGTTTCAGTGTGTAGTCCGCATTGGTGCCATCAAATTTAATGATCATGACATTTGAACTAAACAGTGTGTAATCGCCATTATCGCGGTAACCACCTTCGTAGCGGAAAGCGACTTGGTTCATGCCGTCTTTTAGCGTTAAAGCGTCGTTACCTTCTGCACTCTTTCCATTGACTAGAATTAATTCAGCCGTTGATGGTAGCGTAAGAGTTACATCTGCCAGTGCAGGTAGGCTCACACTTGCTGCTGCAAGCGCAATAAATGCGGTTCGAAGTTTCATATCTTATCCTTGAGTCAATGCGTGATATCGCAGCTTGATAATTTACACTGCTCACTTTAACAGAAAATGAATGTAACCAGAGAGAGTATCGCCTAAATTGTTATATAGGTTGATATTTCACCACTCATCGTTGAGCAATCTCGTTGATATATCGAGGTAGATTTATGCTTTCTTGGAAGAATGGGACGGTGAATTTGCTGTGTTCCATGAAAATACTGTTCATTTCCTAGACATTACCAAACGAATTATGCTTATATAGCACCCAATAAAACACCGTTCACTTAATCGGTGTTGATGGTTAACCCCTTACTCTGATGTTATTTGGTTAATGCTGTTTGGGTGATGTGTTTTATTCCAGCTTGCGAACTGTAAATTAAGACAGCATTAAATATAAAAATACGCCTGCATAATGATAGGCAATAATAAGAAATGGATTTATGAAAAAGACACTAACGCCTTTAGCCTTAGTCGGTGCGCTTGTTGCACCTATGGTCGTTGTTTCTAATGTGGCAGCCGAGCCTGTTGCATGGGATAAGCAAGATCAAACATGGCTAACACAAGACTCAGAACATTTTTCTGTGAGCTTTCGCAATGGTCATGAGCAAGATGCCAGTCGTGCATTAGACATTGCCGAAAGAGTACATACTGAATTACTCCCATTTTTTAAAACCGCCCCAAGGCTAAAGACACAGCTTGTTCTCGTTGATGACGTGGACGTCTCAAATGGGTGGGCGACACCGGTTCCTTACCCTCAAATTCGCTTATACATGTCACCCCCTGATGATGTTAGCAGCTTGGCATCCAATGATGAGTGGATGCATAATTTACTGCGTCACGAATATACGCATATTCTTCAAATGGAATTGGGTAACGGGGCGGTAAAAGGTGTTCGTCATGTTTTAGGGCGACAAGCATTTCTTTTCCCACATGCACTCACGCCAACGTTATTGATTGAAGGGCTAGCGGTTTATTTAGAAACCAATAAAACGCTTGGGTATGGACGTCTTGAAAGTAATCATTTCGAGATGCAAATGCGCATGGAAATCGCTGAAGGACAGAAATCGCTGAATCAAGTGGTTTCTTCTGCACGTGAACTTCCATTTAATACGCATTACCTTTACGGCGCGTACTTCTATGATTATTTAGCGACTACGTATGGTGAAAAAGCCATTGAAAATTACTTACAAGATTACAGTCGGAAAATCATTCCATATTTCTTGATAAGTGGTTCAGCAGAGAGAGCCTTTGGTAAAGACTTCCTAACGTTGTGGCAAGATTTTGAAAAATACTTAGATAACAAATATAGCCAACAAATCGCACAGTTAGAATCAACCGCTGTCACAGGACAAGATGTTCAAACCTGTCTATTTCAGCAAACAACCGCGGCGAGTGTGCATGGTTTATTAGTGAACCAATCTAACGGTGAAGATCGTCCTCAGTTGAGAGCGCTGACGCTAAAAGAGGGTAGTCCTCATTGGCAGGGACTAAGCTATACCAAAGGCATCTCAGCTATGGATTCGCACCCGTCTGGTGGTCTTGCAGTTTCACGCGCAATCAGTTATGCCGATGGGCGATTAACCAATGATATTTTTATATATCAGGAAGAGAGTTGGACTCGTATTACGGATCATTCTCGATTCCAGAAAGTACGTTGGATGCCAAATGGCCAGCAATTAGTCACTAGCCGTAAAGTTGGAGGGCTAAGTGAGTTATGGTTGATTGATGCGAAAGCTGATAGCCAGCAAGAAAAGTTGTGGCAAGGAACAGAAGAATTTGTCTTAGGTGACTATGCCATTGTAGCTGATGGCTCTGCCATTATTGCGACATTAAAGCGCCCGCAGCAAGGCTGGAATCTTGAACGCTTTGATTTAGCCACGAGAACATGGCAAGCATTGACCGATACTAAAGCAACGGAAAGTACACCTGTGATGTTAGATGATGGTCGCGTGATGTATAGCGCTGACTATGATGGCATCTATAACATTTATGTGATGGATTTAGCTAACGGCGATGTTGAGCAATGGACCAGTGAAGTGGGTGGTGCTTTTGCTCCTCAATGGCAGCCTGAGTTAGGTTTGGTATACCAAGCATATAGTTCAAATGGCTATACATTGCGTGAAATGCAATCGCCTAAAGCCATCAGTAAGTTTAAAATTGCGAGTAAGAAAGGGCGCCATGATTACCCGCCAGCAGTAACCAACCATGTAGAAAAGACGCAGCCAGAACCTTATAGCGCGCTTTCTACGTTGTACCCTCGAAGCTGGTTACCCGTGTTAAGTTTAGATGATCAGCAATCGTTGGTTGGTGCATCTACCTCGGGTACCGACGCACTCAATCGTCATAGCTACTTAGTATCTGCAAGTTGGGATTTTTCAAATAACTTGGCGAATTACAATGTGCTTTATCAATACGATACACGTTGGATCGTATCAGCCCAGCGTAGTTACGAATTTGAAAAAGCACTGAAAGGCGATGATAAATACCGTATCACGAGTGAAGACGATATTGCGATACAGCGTACTAATATCTTTAACGCATTTGAAGATCAGTTAAGCCTTAATGCAGGTGTTACTTGGAGCCATGAAGGTGTTGAATCTGAACCGACAAATAGTGGCCTTAAACCGTTCAATAGCACAAACGAAGCTTTAGTCGGCTTAGGGGTAGCTTTTGATAACCGTGAAGGCTATTTGAACGTGCCGGGTACAGGCTGGGGTCATTATGCGGATTTGATCGTTGAAACTAATGAAGCCTTTAAAACTGATTACCAAGGTCAGAAGTACCAAGCGCAATGGTTAGGAACATGGGATTTACCTGCCCGTATGACACTAACAGCACGCTTAGGTGCGGGTTATGCTGATAATGATGCAAAAGCATTCCGCTTAGGTGGCGTTAACACTGCAAAAGAAGCCGTGATGTTCGGGCGAGATACGCAGGCATTACGTGGTTATGATGATAATGTAATGCGCGGTCACCGTTATTTCACACAGCGGTTAGAACTTACATCTTGGCTTGGGCGTGTAGAGAAAAACTGGGGTTTGTACCCTGTAGGGCTTGGTGATATATCGGGCTCGGTGTTTGTTGATTCTGGTGCTATGTGGGATAGCGGCACTGAGCGTAAACAGCTAACAGGTGCAGGCTTGCAGCTAACAGTTGAGGCTAAATTGGGTTACAACATAACCCTACCAGTATCGTTTGGCTATGCACGTGGACTGGATAGTGAACTGGGTAAAGATAAGCTTTATGTTCAGCTGAAGAGTGATTTTTAACGGCTAGACCGTTCTTGGTTACTATGAAATAACAATAAGCCCAGTAATTGCTGGGCTTATTATTTTCAAGCTAACTCACGGTTACTTCACGTAACACGCAAAGCCTTTCAGGTAGAAACCTTCAGGGTAAGCACTGTCTAGTGGGTGATCAGCCGCTTGGCTGAAACGTTCAATAAACTGTACTTCACGGTGCGCATCAAGCGCCGCATCGGCAATGATTTTTTGGAATAAGCCGTTATCCATTAAACCAGAGCAAGAATAAGTCAGCAGTGTACCGCCAGGTTTTAGGATCTGCATGGCTAGCATGTTGATATCTTTGTAACCACGGCATGCACCGACAAGCTGGTTTTTAGACTCAGCAAATTTAGGTGGATCCATAATAACAACATCAAAAAGCTCACCACGTTCACGGTATTCACGAAGCAGCTTAAATACATCCGCGTTCAAGAACTCAGCATTCTCTACTGGGTAGCCGTTAATCTCAGTGTTCAAGCGTGCAGTATCAAGCGCGTGTTGAGATACATCAACGTTCACAACCTTGCTTGCATTACCTTTAAGAGCATATAAACCAAAACCACCTGTGTAACAGAAGCAGTTAAGAACGCGCTTACCATTGACGTATTTAACCGCGGCTTCACGGCTATCACGTTGGTCTAGGTAGAAACCCGTTTTATGGCCACCCATGATATCAACGTTAATTTTTACGCCGTTTTCTTCGATAACAACGAATTGTGGTGGCTCTTGGCCTGATAGTACGCCAGTACGAAGTTTTAGGCCTTCTTTTTTACGAACTGCAACATCAGAGCGTTCGTAAATATTGCAATCTGGGTAGCATGTATTTAACGCTTCTACTAAAGCATCTTTTTGTACTTCAGCACCCGCACTTAATAGCTGGCAGACAAAGTAGTCTTGGTAACGGTCAATAGTGATACCAGGCAGACCATCAGATTCCGCAGCAATTAAACGGTAGCCGGTTAAGCCATCTCGCTCTGCAAGAATAGTACGTAGTGCTTGCGCTTTTTGAAGGCGATTAATGAAAAAGTTAACATCAACTTTCTCTTTTTTATCAAACGTCCAAACACGTACACGAATTTGAGATTGCGGTGAAAATGCACCACGAGCAAGCCACTCGCCTTTGTGGTCGTAAACGTCAACCGTCTCACCTAGTTCAGGTTTACCTTCAATGCGATCGATACCGCGAGAGAAAATCCAAGGATGACGACGGCGAAGTGACTTTTCACGTCCCTTTACCAAGTAGATAGATGCTGTCATGACGAGCCTAGTAGGGTATTCATATTGGGGGCGCATAATAGCAACTTCTGGTCGTAATACCAATCTGAACAAGGTATTGAAGCGATTCGCCGATAATAATAGAGGGTGGAGCGTATATAAGTATCTTGTTCGGCATGTAGAGATAAAAAACAAGCCGCAGAAGCGGCTTGTTTGTGTGTCATGTTGAGATGAGCGAATAAGTTAGGCTTTTAGGCCGCTCATTAAAGATTCCAGTACATCAGCTTGTTGATTCAAACGCTCAATTTCACCGCCTGAGGCAGAAATCATTTCAGCGATTTGGCGTGATTGCTCACGTACTTGCTCAACGCTATTCGCAATGTTGTCTGCAACGGCACCTTGTTGTTCAGCGGCGGCTGCAATTTCAGTACTGCGATCGGAAATTTGCTGATTTCGCACGGTAATTTGCCCGATTTCGTTATCAACATTGTCCATCAACTGCTCACTGTTCGATGCGTTATCAACCGTGTTTTTCATTACAGAGATCAATTGTTGGCTATTGGTTTGTAGCGCTTCAATCATCTTTTGAATTTCAACGGTCGCACTTTGTGTACGGCCCGCAAGCGTTCGAACTTCATCAGCAACCACAGCAAAACCACGGCCTTGTTCACCTGCTCGTGCTGCTTCTATCGCTGCGTTTAGGGCTAAAAGGTTGGTTTGTTCAGAAATGCTATTGATCGTGGTGACCACATCATCAATTTTTGCGGCATTACTGTCTAGCTCACTAACCGCATCAGAGGCTTGATTGATTTCGCCTGAAAGTGCCGAAATCGCAGATTTAGTTGCATTAACTTGTTCGCGACCCTTTTCACTAACTGCTTGCGCTTCACGCGTTTGGTCTGATGTATCGTGTGCATGCGTGGCAACTTCACGAATGGATGATGCCATTTCTTCTGTCGCACTTGCCAATGAATCAAGGTGCTGCTGTTGACCAGAAGACAGTGATTCACTTTGCATTGTGCTTTGACGTAATTGGCTACTAATTTGTTGCATTAACGCCGTGGCTTCTTGTGTTGCTTGCACTAGCTTTTGTTCGCGTTCTGCAACACGGTCAATGGTGATAGCTATCATGCTAAATTCATCACGCACAGGGAAAAAATCCAAACGGCCTGTTAAATCACCATCCGCTAAGTTTTGTAATGCTCTATGCATGGTAAACATCGCGCCACCAATGAAGGACATGATGTAGTAAATAGATGCCAATGTCATAAGCATGAGAATGCTTGATAAACCAATTTGAAGCGGTGATAGGTAGCTTAATACACTTTGTGGTTCTTCAGCACTAATGCTGTAATTCATACCAAGAACAGTCGAAGAAATCTCACCTGAACCAATGCGTAGACCACTGTTGATCAGCAGTGAACTCGCTTCAGAACGTTCTACTTGTTTCGCAGAGAGTAACGCAGACATTGAAGCAACATGATTTGTTGTATTTTCAATACGGTGTTTACCCGCGCTATCGACTAAAATTGCACTGATGCTGATAACTGCAATAAAAGGCAAAAGAAAAAGCAGGTAGAACTTTTCTTGTAGTTTCAGGTGAATAAGGTATTTATCAATCCATCGAAAAGCGACTTCTTTCATGTGTGTTCCTATATAAACAATAATGCACAGCAAGATAATAAAACTGTTAATACTTTATCGGGAATATGAATGTTTTCTTGAGGTGAGCTATGTCACAGATTTGTGTAAAAGCAAGTATAAAAGGACGGGTTCAGGGGGTTGGGTTTCGATTTCACACTGCCCATGAAGGTTTGAAATGTGGCTTAACAGGGTATGCGAAAAATTTACCGAATGGTTCTGTAGAGGTATTGGCTTGTGGCCATGAAGAGGCAATTACGCAGTTGTTGCTATGGCTACAAGAAGGGCCGAAGACATCAATGGTCGCTAGCGTAGAAGCGGAAGAGGTGGAATGGCGCCATATTGATGGTTTTGAAATTCTATAAGTTAACGCTGATTAGTTAACGGTGAACAGTAAAAGTACTAGCCCTGAATAAAAAGAGCAGAGTTATCCTAAGGATAGAACACTGCTCATTTTTAAAGCTAGATACATTTTACTGGCTTTGGTAAGCCCGCAAGCTTGGTTGCTTGCTTGGCTGGCCCTTTCGGGAACAGCTTATAAAGGTAGCGAGAACTGCCTTTTTCTTCGCCATACTTTTTCGCCATGGCTTTAACTAGCATGCGAACAGCTGGCGAGGTGTTGAATTCTAAGTAGAACTCACGCACAAAATGAACCACTTCCCAGTGTGCTTCTGATAGCGTAATGCTTTCTTCTTCTGCAAGCATGGGAACAAGTTCTGGGGTCCAATCCTCAACGTTTTTTAAGTAACCTTGAGCATCGGTTTCAATCGATTTACCTTGGAATTCAAGCATGGTACGCCTCAACATTTGGAACGCTGCAAGAATAGTGATTCGTTGCTATACCTGCAAGTAGAAGTTGCGCAGTTTCTCTATCATAGGCCTACACTTTGAGTCGTTGCATGATCAATAGACATAAAAAAAGCACCTCGAAAGGTGCTTTTTAAAATCTAAGTCAACGATTAATCGTTGTTACCCATGAAGCCTAGAAGTTGAAGTAGGCTCAAGAATAGGTTGTAGATAGATACATACAGCGTAACAGTTGCTGAGATGTAGCTTGTTTCACCACCGCGGATGATTGACTGTGTAGTCAGCAAAATAGCCGCTGAAGAGAACAGAACAAACATTGCGCTAATCGCAAGAGAAAGCGCTGGAAGTTGTAGGAAGATGTTCGCTACAACAGCTGCAATGATTGCGAAGAAACCAGCCATGATCATACCGTTAAGGAACGATAGGTCACGTTTTGTTGTTAGCGCGTAAGCAGAACATGCAAGGAAAGTCAGTGCAGTACCGCCAAGAGCCGTAATGATCGCATCACCCATACCTGCACCAACGTACATGTTTAGGATCGGACCTAGGGTGTAACCCATAAAGCCAGTTAGGGCGAATGTACCTACAAGGCCCATAGAGTTGTTACGGTTCTTTTCAGTTAAGAACATTAAGCCGTAGAAACCCACAAGCGTAATGATTAGGCCTGGATGCGGAAGGTTCATCGCCATTGCGAAACCAGCAACAACAGCAGACCAAACTAATGTCATTGAAAGTAAGAAATAGGTATTACGAAGTACCTTGTTTGTAGAAAGCACGCTTTCGTACGCACCACTCTGGTTAACACTACGATCGTTCATGAAGACTCCCCTTAGGGTTAATAATATTATTATCTGTTAAGACATATATGGGGTTAAAAGTTCCCTAATGCAAGTATATGCCTACATTATTTGTCACGGTTAACGCAGCTATGTCTAAGAGCTAGTGGCTAGATGATACTTAACATTTCGTTAGCGTGATCACCGAAGTTGTAAATGAATGTTACAACCCTACATTTATATGAGTGAAATCACAGTTTGCGCGCTAAACAAAGTGGCTTCCTGTTTACGTCGTAACCAAAAAAGGAAGCCATCAGGAGATTTATTTATACACGCTGATATGATCAGCTGCAAGTGTCGTCGATGTTAGTGCAATATTTGGCTCAAGAACAGTTGAGTTCGGTCTGATTGTGGGTTGTCGAAGAAGTCATGTGGATTGTTTTCTTCAATAATCTCGCCTTGGTCCATGAATATCACTCTGTCTGCAACTTGGCGGGCAAAGCCCATTTCGTGAGTAACACATAGCATTGTCATGCCTTCATCTGCCAGTTCAACCATGACATCCAACACTTCGCGTACCATTTCAGGGTCGAGTGCCGATGTTGGTTCATCGAACAGCATAATTTGTGGGTTCATACACAGGGAACGCGCAATGGCGACACGTTGCTGTTGGCCGCCAGATAATTGGCCTGGGTATTTATCGGCTTGGTCCGGGATTTTCACTCGTTCTAAATAGCGCATGGCTATTTCATCGGCTTCTTTTTTGGGCATCTTCTTCACCCAAATAGGCGCGAGCGTGCAGTTCTCTAACACGGTAAGGTGAGGGAAAAGGTTAAAGTGTTGAAAACACATGCCGACTTCTTTTCTGACAAGCTCAATGTTTTTTAGATCGTTAGTTAATTCGTTACCAGCAACAATAATTTGTCCTTTCTGGTGCTCTTCTAACCGATTGATACAGCGGATCATGGTGGATTTACCTGAGCCTGATGGGCCACAAATAACAATCTTTTCGCCCTTAGTCACATTTAAATTGATATTTTTAAGAACATGAAATTCACCGTACCACTTATTCACGTCTGTTAGCTGGATCATCGGATCCTCGATAATCGTGTTGTTTGTCATAATGCTATCCTTGCTTAACGCTTATGGCCGGTATGCAGCTTATTTTCCAAATAAATGCTGTAACGAGACATACTGAAACAGAAAACCCAAAAGACGAGGGCGACAAAAACGTAGCTCTCAGTCGCAAACCCAAGCCAGTTGGGATCGGTATTTGCGGCTTGACCGATCCCGAGTACATCAAACATACCTATGATGAGTACTAAGCTGGTGTCTTTAAATAAACCGATGAAGGTATTTACGATTGATGGAATTGTAATTTTAAGCGCTTGAGGTAAAACAATGAGATACATTTTTCGCCAATAACTTAGGCCTAACGCATCAGCTGCTTCATATTGACCATTCGGTATTGCCTGCAAACCACCACGTACGACTTCTGCCATATATGCAGCACTAAACAGCACTACACCAATTAATGCGCGCACTAATTTGTTCATTTCCATTTCACTGGTCAGGAATAGTGGCAGCATGACAGAGGCCATAAAGAGAACGGTGATGAGCGGAACACCGCGCCAAATTTCGATATAAGCCGTACAAATGCTGCGAATAATCGGCATATCTGAACGTCTACCCAGTGCAAGCAGCACACCAATAGGTAGCGATACAACAATACCGACAATGGCAATGATCAATGTGACTAATAATCCACCCCACAGGTGCGTTTCAACCACTTCAAGGCCAAACACACCACCGTAGAGTAAGATGGCAGCAAAGAACGGATAAATATTAACAAAAAACAGCCAAATCCATTTTCGTCCCGGTGTCGACTCTATTGCCAATAAAGCAATAAAAATGGCCAGAGTGAAATAGAATAATTGTGGTCGCCACAGTTGATCTGACGGGTAAAAGCCAAACATAAACTGATCAAAGCGCACGTTAATGAATACCCAACAAGCTCCGTTACTGGTGCAATCCTCTTTGGTCGTACCTATCCAATCGGCCGTTAGAAATGCCCAATCAATCACATTCCACAGCGTTGAGAGTGCAATATAGCCAAGCACAACGGTCAGAATGGTATTGATTGTCGAAGAAAATAAATGTTTTCTTGCCCAACTAACAAAGCCGATCGTATTTGCTGGTGGCGGTAGGTCTGGCTGGAATTGATGTTCACTCATACATTACCTCTCGACCAAAGCGACTTTGCTGTTGTAGATATTCATCAGATACGACGTTAGCAGGCTTAGTGTGAGATAAACCCCCATTGTCATTGCGATAATCTCTATCGCTTGTCCCGTCTGATTGAGTGTGGTGCCAGCAAAAACAGACACTAAATCTGGATAACCAATCGCCATCGCCAACGATGAGTTTTTGGTTAAATTCAAATACTGGCTGGTTAAGGGAGGAATGATGATGCGTAATGCCTGCGGAATAACCACAAAACGCAGTATTTTACCTTGCGGTAGCCCAAGGGCTGACGCTGCTTCTGTTTGGCCATAATTCACGGCATTAATCCCCGAACGGACAATTTCGGCAATAAACGACGCGGTATAGATACTTAGTGCCAATAACAGTGCAGCGAGCTCTGGCAAAATGCTAATTCCGCCGCGAAAGTTAAAGCCTTTTAGTTCTGGGTATTCCAGCGAGATAGGCATACCAGATAAAAGATAAGCAACGAAAGGTAAACCGATAGTAAGCAGCAACACTGTACGTAATATAGGTGGTTGCTCACCCGTTAACCGTTGTTTACGTGTTGCGACAATGGCATAGGCAATACTGAGTATTAATCCGATAGCCAGTGCCAATCCCATCCACATAGAACCTTGTTCGAAAACGGGTTTAGCGAAATATAATCCACGTACATTCAGGAAAACACTTTCACCTAAACTCAAGCTTTGACGAGGAGAGGGGAGTACCTGCAAAACCGCAAAGTACCAAAAAAAGATTTGCAGCAAGAGTGGAATATTACGGAAAATTTCAATGTATACCGCTGCTAAACGGCTGACAATCCAGTTGGATGACAATCTGGCAATACCAATAACAAAGCCCAAGACCGTCGCTAAAAGAATACCGAGTACAGAGACCAACGCTGTATTCAATAAACCAATAACAAAGGTACGCCCGTACGAGTAAGTTTCATTGTACTCAATTAACGTTAAGCCAATACCAAAGCCAGCCTCTTGTTCAAGAAAATCAAACCCTGTGGCGATCCCTCTAGCATCAAGATTTGCGATAGCATTACTCACGATGGAGTAGATAAAAAAGAAAAGCCCAACAACAGCGAAAACTTGAAAAATAATGGCACGAAAGGTGGGATTATAGAGCAAGCTTTGTTTTTTTGGGGTTGGGAGTGATACATCCGATGTACGTGGTGTATTTAGAGCTTCTGTCGTTTTAGGAGCCATACAACAACCTCAGTCCCTATGTGGAGGTTTAACTAGCAAGTTCTACCACCGCCAGTTAAAAAGAGAGGCGGCATCATGCCACCTCTTTATTTTTTGCTTCATTAACGGATAGGTGCAGCGTATAGAATGCCACCGTCTTTCCACAGTGCATTTAAGCCACGTTTGATCGCGAGTGGTGAGTTTTCACCAATCGTACGATCGAAGCTCTCGCCATAGTTGCCCACTTGCTTAACGATTTGGTAACCCCAATCATCACGTAATCCTAAGCCTTTACCTTTAGGACCATCCAGACCAATTAGGCGGCGAATATTTGGATCATTAGACTTTTTCATTTCATCAACATTGGCAGATGTCACGCCGTATTCTTCGGCATTAATCATTGCATTCAGCGTCCACTTAACAATGTTGAACCACTGATCATCCCCTTGACGAACAACAGGGCCTAGTGGCTCTTTAGAAATGATTTCAGGCAGAACAACGGCAGAACTTGGATCTTTAAGGTTGAGGCGGAGTGCATATAAACCTGATTGGTCGGTGGTTAATACATCACAGCGGCCTGAATCAAACCCCGCAGAGGTTTGGGGAGCGGTATCGAACACGACAGGATTATATTTCATACCATTTACACGGAAGTAATCGGCAAGGTTGAGCTCTGTTGTTGTGCCAGACTGAACACAGATAGCAGCGCCATCAAGATCTTTTGCACTCGATACACCAAGCTCTTTTTTAACCATAAAGCCTTGGCCATCATAGTAGCTAACGCCAGCAAAGTTTAAGCCCAATGAGGTATCACGATGCAATGTCCATGTTGTATTTCGTGATAACACATCGATCTCACCAGATTGCAGTGCAGTGAAACGCTCTTTCGCTGTTAGTGGAATATATTTTACTTTTGATTTGTCACCGACAGTTGCTGAAGCAATAGCTTGGCAAAATTCGACATCAATGCCTTCCCATTCACCTTTGGAGTTAGGGTTTGAAAATCCTGGCAAACCTGCGCTCACACCACACTGAACATAGCCTTGCTTCATGACTTTATCTAGCGTGCCATCAGCTGATGCGTTAGCTGAAAATAGTGCAGTTGAGGTGGCGAGGACCGCAAAAACAACTGAAAATTTGTTAGCCATTAGTACCTTCCTTTGTAAGTTTGTGATGCAGTGAAATACTGTCACAATGCATAAAGATGCAACATGCACCCTATTGTTTGTTTATAGTAAACATACTGTTAACAAAGATAAGTATAGAAACAGATACGGCTTCGTCTAACATTGAGTGTCGAATACTTCACGTTTTTTACAAAAAATTAAAGTTTAATGGAATGAAGTGCTTGCAATTAGACTTAACTTTGAAGGTAAAAAAAGTAAATAGCAGCAAGAGGCTAGAGTAATAATATGCTTACCGCGAATATATTGAAGCTTTGTGTTGGATAAAACACCAGTATGGTTGGATTGTGAGTGGCTGATATTTTTATTAAAATTAGTGCTTTACATACTTTGGGTGAGTCTATATTATTCGCCGCACTTACGGAGAGATGGCTGAGTGGTCGAAAGCACCGGTCTTGAAAACCGGCGGCGGTTTATCCCGTCCTAGGGTTCAAATCCCTATCTCTCCGCCACATTCAAGAAAACCGCTGAAATTTCAGCGGTTTTTTTTCGCCTATATTTTGTGATTAGAGATAGGGTGCGGAACCCTAGATCAGGGTTCACCTGAGCGAAGCGAAAGCACATTGCCCGTGCCGAAGGCGCGAAAAGGCAATAGCCCGAAGGGCGCGAGCTTGCGAGCAGTAAATCCCTATCTCTCCGCC
>NZ_NOIF01000026.1 GCF_002265265.1 Photobacterium sanguinicancri | reverse complement strand
AATAAGTTCAATGGAAAAATGACATCTTCTAAACCATAGTAATAAGTGCACCCTAGTTATTTGTTTATTAGGGTTTTTGGACGAAACAGAGCAGGATGGATGCTGTTATGAAGAAAAAAGGTTGTTCGCTTACTGTTCCCAGTACGATTGCATGCGCAACAGTATTGTTCCTTGGAGGTTGCTCATCTAACGACTTACCCACGTTACCCTCAACAACACCTCAAGCGTCGCTTACTCAAAATATTAACCAGTACAAATATTTGATTGGTCCTGGTGACTCTTTGAATATTTTTGTATGGGGTAACCCTGAAATCTCGGGTACGTTTTCTGTACGCCCTGATGGCATGTTATCTACATCCTTAGTTGATGATGTTCCTGCGTCAGGTCGAACCCCAACTGACTTAGCTCGTAGCCTAGAAATGCGCTTAGCTGAATATGTGCGAGATCCTATTGTTACCGTTATCGTGCAAGGTTTTGTTGGCCCTTATAGCGAACAAGTTCGTGTCATCGGTGAGGCTTCAAAGCCGAAAGCGATTAATTATCGTGAAAATATGACATTGCTAGATGTCATGGTGGAAGTGGGCGGCTTAACGGAATATGCCGACGGAAATGATGCGCGTTTGATCCGTGTTGTTGACGGACAGCAGCGCCAGTACGGTTTGAACATGGGTGATTTACTTCGTGATGGTCAAATCCGTGCCAATGTAGACATTCTTCCTGGCGATATCATTATTATTCCGGAAGCTTGGTTCTAATCAGGGAAGGGAAGCAGATGCAAGAACAGCTTGATATTCTGATTCAGTATGCTCGCGGTGTGTGGTTAAAACGCCGTTATGCAATTATTGCGGCGTGGGTGATATGTCCTCTTGGTTGGTTATTTGTCACCATGATGCCTAATCAGTACACCGCCAATGCACGTGTGTATGCTGACACTCGATCTATTTTACAACCCTTATTACGTGGTTTAACCATCGAAACGGATCCTTCTCAAGAAGTGGCGTTAATGGTTAAAACCCTTTTAAGTCGCTCAAATTTAGAGACCATCGCACGAGACACTGACGCTGATATTCGAGCGACAAATAACGAAGAATACGAAGAGATCTTGGAAGATCTTAAATCAAATATCAAGATCCGTTCTGCAGGGCGTGAAAACTTATTTACCATCAGTTACTCCGGCGATGATCCTCGTTATGTACGCGATGTTGTTCAATCGGCCCTTAACGTGTTTGTTGAAAATGCATTAGGTGAGAAACGTCAAGATACTGATCAGGCGAGCCAGTTTATAGCAAAGCAGATAGAGGATTACGAAACACGCTTATTAAAAGCGGAAACAGGCTTAGCTTTGTTTAAACAGCAAAATGCTGGTTATATGCCGGGTTCAGAACAAAATTACTACAACCGTTTAGAGCAGTTAGAGTCTGAATTAGAAGCAACTCAGCTCAAATTGCGCGAAGTGAAAACGCAGTTAGTCACAGCGCGTTCTCAGCTCAGCAGCGAACGTTCTTTAGCGTCAAAAAACTATACGGGTATTCGAACTGAATATGACGAACGATTAGAAGCCCTAGAAACAAGGTTAGATGCACTGCTGTTCCGATTCACGGAAAAGCACCCAGATGTAAAAGAGACACGCCGTCAAATCGCGGATCTGAAAGACCTTAAGTCAGCCTCACAACAAACAGCGTCTGTAGCGGGGGGCCGAGGTGATAATCTCTTCAATGACCTGAAGTTGATTATTCGTCAGCTTGAAAATGAGGAAGCATCGTTAAAAGTACGGGCATCCAGTTTTAGTGAAAAAGTCGTTTTTTTACGTGAAAGACTGGCTAAATTACCGCAAGTAGAAGCTAAGTTGACGAACTTAATGCGAAGCTATGACATTACGAAGAATAAGTATGAAGAACTTTTGTCTCGTCGAGAGTCTGCGCTTATTTCGCAAAGTGTAGGGGCCGCATCAGATGATATTAAGTTTCGGGTGATTGACCCACCACGTGTACCAACAGAACCATCAGGGCCAGTAAGACCATTATTGTTGAGCATGGTGCTGATTGTTGGGCTGGGCGCTGGAACAGGGATGTCTTTCCTTAGTAGCCAAGTTTCTCCGGTTGTTACTTCAGCTAATCAATTGTATCAAGTCACCAATTTACCTGTATTTGGCGCGGTATCAGCTACTGAGCAATCAGGGTTAACGAAAACCAATAAGCGTAAAGTCTTTATCTTTGGTGCCGTTCTTGTTGGGTTAATCACTATATTCATCGGCTTTATGTTAATGAACCTGATTCCATCAGTTCATGGACGTATTCTGTCGTTAATGGAGTTGTTATGAGTACCATTGAAAAAGCGATGGGGAAGCATCGCCAGTCAACAGCAAAGCCGAATTCCATTACCGCGGCAATGAATGCAAAAAAAGGGGCTCAGTCTAAAGTTGCCATACCGTCAGAGACGGACAATGTTTCTGCTTCTGCTGACTCGTATGCTGCGGAGAAGTTGCTAACGGCAAAAGAGTCAGTAGTTCATCAACCCATTGCTATTGATACGGAAAGGTTAAAAAACATGGGTATGGTTATGCATACCGATGAGGCTGTTAACGTTAAAATTAACAATGAGTTTCGTTCTATCAAACAAAAGCTGTTAGATAATGCATTTGGTAGCGGCGCGGCTTTTCACAAAAACGGCAACCTAGTGATGGTTTCAAGTGCTTTACCGGATGAGGGTAAAACGTTCTCTGCTGTTAACTTAGCGCTTAGCTTAGCATCTGAAAAAGATAAGACGGTATTGCTGGTTGATGCTGATGTTATTAAGCCAAGTGTTAACCACACCTTAGATATTGAAGATAAGCCGGGTTTAATTGATTTTCTGGTCGGTAATGTTTCTCAGTTATCAGACATTATATATCCCACCTCAATTCCGAATCTAAAGTTGATGCCTGCTGGGGCGTTTCACCATTTAAATAACGAACTACTCGCAAGTAGTAAAATGGAAATCTTGGCCAAAGAATTAGCATCAAGATATAGCGATCGTGTGGTTGTGTTTGATTGCCCACCATTACTTGGGGTCGTTGAAACAGTCACCCTATCTAAGTTATTGGGGCAGGCCGTGATTGTTGTAGAACAGGACAAAACCAAAATTGCTGATGTAAAAGCGGCGGTATCGCAGTTGAACAAGGACATGGCAATTGGTTTTATTATGAATAAAGCCGTACGCGGAGCGTATAGTCAATACGGATATGGATATGGCTATGACTCGAAAGCGAAGAAATCCTAGTATATATGTTATTGGTGTTGCGTCATTTGTCTCGATGAGTGGTTACAGCGCTGATGTTACTTTCACGCCAAGTGTGGATGTTGGTCTGGTTTTTACAGATAACGTTGACCGTGAACCTGATAAAACAGCAAGCTTTATCACGACGATAGGAGCAGGTTTAAAAGCCGACATTCTTGCTACAGAAGGTTACTTAAATTTTGATTATCAAATTAGGCAGCTTTTATACAGCGACAGTAGCGACCGTGATGATCTGTACAACGATTTAGACTTTGTGGCTGAAAAGGGCATAGCGCATAGTGGCTTTTTTGTTGATGCCAATGCCAGTATTCAGAATGTGGCTAAATCGCTCGATGACGACGCTGCTGCAGATATTTTCTCAGGAAATACAGTAGAAAATCAACGTGGTGAAATTGGTTTTGGATTCAGAAGTAATCCTCTAAGCCAAATAGATCTAGAAAGCCGAGTCTTCACTCGGGTAAGTCGCAGTGGCGATAGAATCGGTGACTACAATGGCTATGGTGCGTCGGTAAGTTTTGCGAACGGCCAAAGTATCAAAGACGTTTTTTGGCAAATTGATGCGTCGTATGATTATAAAAAAGGCCGTGAAGATGAAATAGGCGATACGCGCTATACCGCATTGAGCGAGACCCTTGGTTTGCAAACTATTTATGGTTTCTCGCCATTGATGCGCTTGAATTATGAGAACCTCGAAGGCTCGAGTGATTTGAATAGCCGAAAAACGGTCAGTTGGGGGCCGGGCGTGCGTTATTTTTGGCATAAACGTTCTTATGCCGAGCTAAGTTATAACTTCTCTGAAGATGATGTTAATCCCGATTTTTGGGCGGGCTCACTTAACTTTAACCCTACACCGAGAACACGATTGTACCTAGAATACGGTAAGCGATTTTTTGGTGATGCTTACGAGTTTTTATTCAGCCACCGTAATCGCCGTGTCACCAATACTGTTAGTTATACAGAAGAGCCAGTGAGTTTTGATCGGACAAATTTTACTGTCGGGGATAGGCCTGAAGATATTACTCTGGTTCGGTTATTAGACTGGACATCAACGCTAGATTTACGACGTTCACAATACAGCTTCTCTCTTTTTGGTCGCCAAGAAGAAGCGTTAACTGTTTTTTCTGAAAATCAGGACGAGCGTTCATATGGTACAAGAATCAGTGGAAATCATAATTTAACCCGCCGATTTAAAATTAACGGTGCTTATGAATACGCCACCTACGATTTTGATCGCTTAGATGGCTCTAATCAGAATGATGATTACCATACCTTTGATATCGGCGGTGTTTATCAGCACCTTAAGAAGCTAACTTCCTCATTTGGCTATAGATATAGCACCCGACAGTCTTCATCCTCTATTTATGAATATGATGAAAACCGATTCTATTATGACTTAAAAATGAGCTTTTAATTATGTATGAATCGCATTTTGGCTTAACTGATAAGCCCTTTAAGTTGAGCCCGGATCCTCGTTTCTTCTTTGCGAGCCCTCACCATGATAAAGCCGTGTCGTATTTACAGTACGGTTTATCTCAAGGGGAAGGTTTTATTGTTATTACAGGTCCTATTGGAACCGGAAAAACAACGCTTGCTCGGAATTTATTATCGCTGATTGATGACTCTATCGTGGCAGTCCAAATTGCGACGACGCGTTTAACCCCTGATGAATTGGTACGTTTAGTTGCCGCCAAGTTTAACTTAGACGTCGAAGGTTTGAACAAAGCGGATATATTGAAAAAGTTAGAAATGTATCTGTTACAGCTTCATAGTCAGGGGAAAAGAGCCTTATTGATTGTCGATGAAGCTCAAAATTTGCCAGCTGAAACAGTAGAAGAGTTACGAATGTTGTCGAACTTTCAGCTTGATGATCAGCCTTTGATTCAAAGTTTTCTGCTGGGGCAAGAAGAACTTAAAGGGATTATCGAACTGCCAGAAATGGAACAATTCAGGCAACGCATTATTGCCTCGTGTCATTTGCAACCGTTTAACGAAGAACAAACTCGTGATTATATTAAACATCGATTGGTACAAGCGGGGTGGGATGGCCACCCTCAGCTTAATGATGACATCTTTGAAAAAATTGCTACGTATACAGCAGGAATACCACGGAAGATAAACATCTTTGCTGACCGCCTGTTTCTTTATGCTTTCATGGCAGATCTAACCGTGATTACGCTCGATGATATCGCGCAAGTGATAGAAGAGATGGGGGGAGAGTTATCAGGCTCGTTATCCACCTCGACAGTATTAGCTACAGCATCTGATTGTAATTCCGCAGAAAGTCACCATGATCAAAATACGGTTGAGAATAGTGGCCAGGATAGTAAGCAGGCAGCAGTATTTAAAACGTTAGATGAAGTTTCCACTGTACTCGATAACGTTATTCAACGGAAAATTAGCACGATCCGTCAATTAGATAAAATGATCCGCCAAAAAAGAAAACTGTTATCAGAAGATGCTGGCGATGGTAGCCACACTCAGGACGGTAATGTGAATACAAGCGAACGTGTGCTTGCTGAAATTGATGAAGAGGTCAACTCGCCATTGAAGCAAAAACATTGGTTTAAGGCATTAATGAAAACACATTCATAGTATTCGGCTTGTTAACCATCCTCCTTTGTTGATATTAACCTCATGAATAAAATGAGGTTTTATATCTACCTTCTTTGTTTTTGTATCTCGTCTTCGTTTGCTTTACTATTCATTACTTCACACGTGTGAAGCTTTTTAGAAAGACGTCTTATAGGAACAAAACATGAACCTTTCACTGCTAGATCAAACTCTTTTTGACCACTTATACCGTGATATCACTGAATTTCGTGCAACGTTTGATCTGGATATTGATTCGCCAGCGACATTGGATGATAAAGCTGACCAATTGCATACATCGCTAGCAATTGAAGAAATGACCGAGCTTGCAGAAGCGACATCATTGGATGAGCAAGCTGACGCCATTGTTGATACTGTTTATGTGCTTATGGG
The DNA here is from genome assembly GCF_002265265.1 of Photobacterium sanguinicancri. Classification (GTDB taxonomy): domain Bacteria; phylum Pseudomonadota; class Gammaproteobacteria; order Enterobacterales; family Vibrionaceae; genus Photobacterium; species Photobacterium sanguinicancri. The sequence goes on along the minus strand of NZ_NOIF01000026.1, from coordinate 32,346 downwards.
ACGACTAGTACATTTGGGCCATGCGAAAGTAGAAGACAATATTGGTATTAGCTATCTTATTGACTTGCTGCTTAACATTGCCAGCCGTCGTAATATCAATTTTGTTATTTGCTGGGATGAAGTGCATTCAAGCAACATGAGCAAAGTTTGTCGAGATATGGCTGAGTTTGAAGACACTAAACAGTTTTATGCTAAATCTGGCGTAGAAATTGCGGCGAGCGAGAAAGGTAACTTCATTATTGCTAAATGTGCCAAAGACGTCGAGCTTGAAGGTAAGCTTATTCGTCAAGGTAAAGTATTAAAATCAGTTTATTATCGTCCTGCTGATTTAGCGAAATTAGTTTAGCGTTATCGGTTTATCTTCCCCTAAGAATAGAGAGCATGGAATGAAAACATTTACTATCAACGGCAGCACAATGCAGTATGTTGATCAGGGTGAAGGGCCCGTCCTTTTGATGGGGCATAGCTATTTGTGGGATCACGCTATGTGGGCGCCACAAATTGAAGCTTTAAGCCAAAAGTACCGTTGCATTGTGCCAGACTTATGGGCGCACGGTGGGTCTGATGCGGCGCCAGTACAAACGGTCACGCTGCAAGACTATGCGCAAGATCTTCTAGCCTTAATGGATCACCTTGAAATCGATACATTTTCGATAATTGGGCTGTCTGTTGGTGGTATGTGGGGGACGGACTTAACTGCATTAGCACCACAGCGTGTGACATCCTTGGTATTAATGGATACTTTTGTTGGCTTTGAACCTGAAGTTACGCATGCGAAGTACTTTGGTATGCTTGATGCTATCACGGCTGCTCAGGCTGTGCCTGAACCAATTCTTGATGTTGTTGTTCCTATGTTTTTTGCAAATAACGCAGAAACGGACTCTCCAGAGCTAGTTGCTCATTTCCGTGAACACCTTTCAAGTCTAACAGGGCAGCGCGCTGTCGATGTTGCGACGATCGGGCGAAAAGTCTTTGGTCGCCGTGATGCCTTCGATGATCTTGAGACGTTTACATTACCGACTATGATCATGGTGGGTACTGAAGATAAACCGCGTACGCCATTAGAGTCACAGCTCATGCATGATACAGTTAAGGGCAGTAGTTACTTTGTGATCCCGAAAGCCGGACATATTAGTAATTTAGAACAACCCAAGCTTGTAACAGAGAAGCTAGAGCAGTTTTTAGCAACGGTTTATGATTAGCAGCACCTAGTCTGCCATTTGATGTATTTAAAGGCCTGAATAACAGTGTTATTCAGGCCTTTTCTTTACCTGTAACTTTAGCCTAGGCTGTGATTCAAACATGAGACAAAAAGAAAATGGTCTCCCCCTTTTCATATATTGGGCTTAACTAGATATAGGGGCATGTATTAGAAGCGTTATTTGCTTATTTACAAAGGAGACTGGAGATGAAGCAGTTATTTTTAATTTTTGCATTGGCAGTATTACCATTATCTGTTTATGCAGCCACTGCAGATAAAGAACTGAAAGCGCAAATTGGAAAATGTGAAAGTAAATATAAATCGGATAAAACAAAGAAAACAGACTGCATTAAAAAAGTTAAAAAAGCGGCAAAAAATACCGATAAAGCTTCAGCTAATAAAGCGAATATAGATAAAAAAGCAGAGAGTGCGAAATCTGACCTGAGCAAAGCAGATAAATCGAAATCAGATAAAGTCAAAGCGGCCACTGCATCATCTGTAACGACCAAAAAAGCACTTAAAGCTGTGAATGTTAATAGTGCATCGGCTAAGCAGCTAGCGGAGTCATTACCAGGTGTAGGGGATAAAAAAGCACAGGCAATCATCGATTATCGTAAGAAAAATGGTAAGTTCAAATCAGCCGCTGATCTTGAAAAGGTGCCTGGGCTTGGCCAGAAAAGTGTGGCAGGTATGAAGAAGTATTTGAAGTTTTAGTTTGATGACGAATACGGCAGAAAAAAAGCGGCTTCGTCAATACGAAGCCGCTTTTGAGTATATTGATAATTACAAGTAAAGCGTGTTAACTCAAATTAGAACTTGTACTTCATACCAATGTTGAAACCAGATGCTTTGAATTTAGTTTGTGGTAAAAATTCTTTAGACTCACCGAATACACCGTACTCAGCAGTGATTGCTAGCTCTGGCATTACATTAAACTCAGCACCGATTGCGTAGCTTAGGCCGCTAATGTTGGTCTTTTCTGAAGCATTTAAAGGTGTATTAGAAAAAGTTTCTTTAACCGATAAGCTTGATTCGTAGCTCATGCTTGAGTAACCAACTTTAGCAAATAAGCCAATCATTTCGTGAACAGGTAGTTTACCTACAGCGTGAATACCGTAAGACATGCCTTGTTTGTTACTAACTTTACCTTTAAAACGAGCATCGTTATTCTCACCAGAGAATGGTTCTTTGAATGCACCAGTATCGAAAGATTCTGAGTTGCTACCCATGCCTAGGCCAATGTTACCTTCAACAGCGAAGAATTCATTGACGTCGTAACCAGCGATAAGGTTTAGAGTATTCGTGTCGTTTTTGAATACATCGTTAAGCTCTGTTGCTGTGATCTTGTTGAACTGGTAACTAGCACCAACGTAAACGCCTTCATTAGCTTGTACTGCTGTTGCTGAAAGTGCTAGAGCTACTGCTGCTACAGAAAGAATTTTTTTCATTGTCTTACCTTTTGAGTAATTATAGTGATTGGTTTTGCATTGAATTATATTGGTTTGACTTCAAATGTCAAAATAAAAATCACTGTTTAATTGTTGGTTTTGGACAATACGTGTCTATAAGTAACGCGATGAATATCTTTTCCGCATGATGGGGTTGTCACTACTTGTTTTTTTTCAGTGGTTTAGGTTTGATTTGGGGGAGGGGATATTCAGAACGTACTTAATCAGTTATTTAAAGAAAAGAAATATAAATATTTCATATGTTGTTCTTAGTCGAACATTGTCTCTTCTTTTTTCTCGGGTAACAGTTTTAAAAGCGATTTTTTTATAAGGTGAGGGATTAATTTATAAATTGGCAGGCGTTTAAAGTGACCGCGAAGATAGAGAGTTGATATAGCCCTATGGTGACCCGAGTGGTGATGAAGTGGATACATAGATGTGAATACATAATGAAAAGAGGGCTCAGTTAGCATAAGTGTCAACATGTTCGGTTTGTATTGTTGGTAATGTGCTTTGATATGAGCAGGGATTTTTGTCTGGTAAATAGCCTCACTAAAATGCAGAGCGTAAAACGTGCTATCAGTATTGCCGAGTTGCGCTTGCAAGGTAACTAACTGTGACCAAAAGGCATCGTCAGTCCCAAAGTGTTTAATGAGAAGATGAATATCGAATAGGTCACGGATCCCTTTGTGGTATTCGCTCTCGTGAAATAAGTGGATTGCACTATGTAGCAACAGTGCTGCAGGGGTGAGGGTATAAGCATTTTCGTCACTGTTTAACCGCTGGGTTTGCTTTAGCAAAAAAGCAGAGGCCGGTGACTGGCTGAGCCGCTTAGGCAAAATATTGAAATGGACATCGAGTTCAGTCTGACGAGAAAAGTGCCTAAGCGGTGGGATTTCTTGTGACCATTCACGGTAGAATTTTTCATCGTAGTCGGTGAGCGTTTTATGTGTCCAGCCGTGATCACCAAGCGCGGTTTCGATTTTCTTTAGTTGGTCTTCTGGTACTAATATATCAATGTCGTTCATTAAACGGCCGTAGAAAACGGGCAGCTCAAGCATTTGATAGGCCGCTCCTTTTAAATATACCCAAGAACAAGATAGTTCAGATAGAGCCTCTTTTATAGCAGCGTGCTCGATGTCTAACTGGCGTTTTTGGTTCTTAAAGGAATATTCTGCGGATTGGATGTGTTGTTTGACGCGAAGTGGTAATTGGTACCAAATATTGGCATCTTCACATACATACTTTAACTGAGCGAGCATATTAAAGTAGCGAGCTTCTGCAATCACTTGTGCTTGTATACGAGGTGAGGCGTGAATCAACTTTTCAGGTGATGTGAGCACATTCACTAGAGGCAGTGTTTCCACTTTGTTGCCTTGGGATACTGCTTCTTTCATCCAGGTACTCCTTGATAACAGACTCACACTCTTGAAAGTTATGATATTCAATAAAGAGGGCTTTAGTTTTGTTCACTAGTGCTTTTGCTGTTTGAAAGCCTTGCTGGTTGAGTAAACCAAAATTGAAACTGTTCTGAATTATCTCAGTAAGCGCGTGGCTTTGTGTCACTCGCTCGGCGTAACAAGATTCAGAATGGTCATAATTGACAAACACTAGCAGTTTCGGGTCTGCAACGAGTGGTAATTGCTCAGTATAAGTAGACTGTGCTTTTACTAAGCTGATTTTGCCCTTATGCGTATCTTGAATAATAGGGCTAAAAGCAGATTTTGGATAATAATTACGCATTAAATCAACAGATTGATTTTTTAAGTTCATGGGCCTACCTAGCCCATGTAATTGAAGTGTTTCAGGATCGATCAGAGCGAGTTCGTCAGAGAGTAATCGCCACCCTTTTGCGGCGAGGTACGCGCAGAGTGTACTTTTACCTGAGCCTGAAGGGGCGGAAATGATAATACCGTTACCGTCTTTTTCTAAGGTTGCTGCATGAATAATTAAATACTGATGTGCGTAACTGGAAATAACCCAGTTCATTCCCCATTCCAACATGGCATTGGCTTGATTGAGAGGGAGGGGCTTGAAAGGTTGATGGTGATTAAAGGTAAATGTAGCCTGCTGTCGAAACCAGCGCCTTATGCCTTTCCCAAAACCAATCTGAATTTCAAAATCGATGAAAGTGTTGTCATTACAATCAATTAAATTATGAGCATAATGGCTTTCGATATAGCGTTGTACACTCGGTACTGGGCTAGAAATCGACATGATAAAAGGGCCTGTCACAACAGTATAATGTTTGTTTATTGCGGGTATGATTTTTTTTAAACGATCTAGAATCGGCATAGCTACTCCTCACTTAATGCGGAAAAGCTGGAGCATGGGCGTGTTAATTCAGGTGATACGCTATTTAGTGGCAGCAAAACCCGTATGTGAAGCAGCTTTTCAATAATAATGCGCTGATCATCGCTTAACGCTAAGTTCGCCGTAGATAAGGTGGCATGATTTGTTAAATCAGCTTCTATCGCTTTGATGTAGTCAAGTACTGAGCATTCACATAGCAGGGTTTCGGATGTCGCAGGGCTGAAAATCACCCCATTCTTACCATCAGTGAATGTACATTCATTGGTAGTAAACTTGGGGTGAAACCTCACCTTGTTTGTAAGCTGCCTTGCTTCTGTCATAGCATTCCTTGCTATTGTTCAGTTGATTGTTATGTCCAGCGTTTCAAATCCCGCACTAACTGAGTAAAAGGGCGATAGATGCTGGCGAGATTTTTCTTCGGTTCATTACCTTTATTTAATTCGTCCATTATCAGGTTGGCGCTCGTCATTATGGTTTGTATTACCGATGTCTCCACTTGCTCTGGGTAATAGCCATAGCTGATTAAACTGGGTGAAAAGTAGCTATTTAAATACGCAGTCACGACTGTGTTATGAAAACGAGGCGGTTCAAGGATGATGATAAAATCTTCTTTTTGCTTGCCTTTCTCTCGTGATGTCGGTTTGAACGAGAGTGCGATTTTATATTTAGAGTTTTGTGCGTTTCGTAGTGTTTGTTTAAACTTTGGATTGCTGCACTTACGAAAAGAAACTTTAAACATCCAACCTTTGGTTGGAGAATAACGCCATTGATTTAAAGGGCGCAAAAACTTGCCATTGAAGGGGGAGTTACCATTGATCCCACCACTTTTTAGTGACTGACGAAGCGGGTATTGCGGGGAATCTCGGCGAGAATTGAGAATGTCTTCCCATTCACGAGGCGCAAGTGGTTCTGTTACACAGTTTTGGGGGTTAGACGCATTACCTGACATCATGATACTGCAGTTCTGTTCTCCCATCCCACTCGCCCAAGCTGTTGGACTTTTAAGTGATAACAGCACAGGTGATACAGCCGCAGATGTTCGGAGAAACCGACGGCGTGAGAATCGTGAGGCTTCTTCTTCTGAAGAGATTGCATGCAGGTTTGTCGCTGACTCTTTGTGGTTAGCATCGGTGTTACTGTTAGTTTGATGCTCATTATCCATAACATCCCCCAATCGTCCGCTTGAGCGGTCTGAGTTAAGTGTTGAACTCAAAATAACAATAGTTGTAATTGATATTTTTTGTTATTAACAACGCAAATAGTTACTGTAAGTAAAGACGACAACAAGTCGTTCTACAAGTCAAAGCGATCGATTTCATTTTTGAATGGTGTATTTATCCATTAATGAATACAGGGTTGGCCGAGTGATGCCGAGGAGGTTAGCGGTCTTAGACATATTACCATCACTCATAGAAAGTGCACGGTGTACGGCTGTGCGTTCCGCGTCTTCTCTTATTTGGCGAAGGTTAAGCGCGATTTTCTCTTCATTTAAATTAAATAATGCAAGATCATCTGCGGTTACCAGTTTTCCATCTGCCATAATAACGGCTGATTTCACTTTGTTTTGTAGTTCCCGAATATTGCCTGGCCAGTGGTGAGCGATTAATGCATCAATGGCTTCATCGGTATAACCAGAAAGGTTGCGGTGAGTTTGTTGATTAGCCGTATTTAGGAAATAGCGGGCTAGTAATAGTACATCTTCGCCGCGCTCGCGTAATGGCGGGATATTTATTGTAATTTCGCTGATACGGTAGAATAAGTCTTCACGAAAAGTCTTATCCGCCACCATTCCTTGTAAATTTTGATGAGTGGCACAAACAATTTTCACATCGACTGGGATTTCTTGACGCCCCCCCACTCGTTCAATGACTTTTTCCTGTAAGAAACGTAATATTTTCGCTTGAAGTGAATAGGGCATATCGCCAATTTCATCGAGGAAAAGTGTCCCGCCATCAGCGCATTCGATCTTACCTTTTGTGGTTTTATGCGCACCAGTAAATGCACCTTTCTCGAATCCAAAAAGTTCGCTTTCAAGTAATGTTTCAGGAATAGATGCACAGTTTATCGCAATGAAAGGTTTATCATTTCTTGCGCCTTGTTGGTGTAATGCTCTGGCAATAACCTCTTTGCCCGTACCACTTTCCCCAAGGATCAACGTGGTGATCTCGGTAGGTGCAATACGTTCAACCATACGACACACTTGCTGAATTTGTGGGCTAGTACCAATAAAACCATTATCATCAAGAGAAGTACTTTTTAAGGCGGTATTTTCAGCTTCAAGTTTGGCGATGATAAAGGCTCGTTGCACAATAATATTAAGAATATCGTCATCAATGGGCTTTTGATAAAAATCATGAGCGCCTAGTTCAATGGCTTTTAATGCATTTGTTTTATCATCATTCCCTGTAATAACGATAACCTTAGCCAGAGGGCAAAGAGAAAGTATTTCTTGTAAGGTTGCCAAGCCTTCTGATGCATTAGTTTCATCAGGCGGTAAGCCTAAATCTAGCGTTATTACTTTAGGTTCATGGCGACGAAGCGCAGTAATTGCACTTTTTCTATCCCCTGCGGTAACAACTTCATAGTCAGTGAAACACCATTTTAATTGTTTTTGAATACCAAGGTCGTCTTCAATGACAAGTAGTGATTCCATTCCGACACTCCATTAAAAAGTGGTGTTGTAAAAGTGTGATGATTTATTAAAAGTATAGTGACTTATTTTTCAATGACGGTTTGATTTTCGTTTATTGTGGGTAAATAAACTTGGAAACGCGTGCCTTTACCTAGCGTAGAATCAACTTCGATATAGCCGCCAAGGTCTTCAATAAACTGTTTAGCATCATAGGCACCAATGCCCATTCCTGCGTTGCCTTTAGTGGTATCAAAGGGCTTAAATAGCCGTGATTCAATAAAATCTTGTGACATCCCTGTGCCATTATCTTCAATGGCGATGACAAAATAATCTGGTTTTAATTCCGCTTTCACGGTGACTTCGCCCTTTTGTGGCGTTGCATCTTGTGCATTTTGGATCAAATGGCCGAAGATATTTCTTAATCGATCTGCATCAGTAGACAAATGATAATAGGTCACTGACTCATTGGATGTTGAATTGAACTGCAGTGTTGGCTTGGGCAAGGAGACTGCGCGGTGCTCACAAACGGTCTGTAATGTGTCAATGATATTGACTGACTGGGTTTGTTGTTTCTCTAGCCGTTTATTATTGAGTTGATGTAGCACTTTGTTTAAACGACCAACAGCAGACTCTACTGTCTCGAAGGCATCATCAACAAACTCGGGGTTGTGTCTATGCTTAACGGCATTTTTGTTAATGAGTTGAAGCTGGGCAATAACATTTTTCAAATCATGCACTAAAAAAGCAGACATGCGGTTGAACGTATCGAATTGACGACTTTCTGCCAGTTTTTGGTTGGTATGGTAAACATTTAGATACACCGAAAGCTGCATGCTGATTGCTCGCATTAAATCACGGTCTTCCCAATTCAATCTGTCAGTGGAGGTTGGCCTAGACAGTAGGTAAACGCCTTTCACACCAGTAGAGCAGGTTAGTGGGACAACATAATAAAAAGGGTGATTGGTAGGAAGCTCTAGCGTATTAATTTCAAAAGGCGTTTTCTCACCACCACTTTTTAGCTGCGGTATATCAATAATCCACTGATGCTCAACGGCAGGGTTCGCTAAGTGTGAGAGTAACTGTTGTGCTTCACTGTGGTTATCTGCTGTTTGATAATCCGCTTTTATTTTAAATTTATTATTTTCCTGAATGGCTAATAACGCTTGCTCACAACCGAATGGCCTAACCATAGCTTGAAGTGCGCTGTCATAGGGGGAGTTGTCTTGATTATCGAGTAATTCAGCCACTTTCATCCATTCAACACGGTATTCATATTTATTAGCAAAGAAGTGTTTAGTGATGAATACCTTAAGGTTATTGCGAAAAGATTCTGATAAGAAAAGGCTCGCAAAGACAATTCCACTTAATGCGAAAAATAAGCTTTGGGCTAGGGACCCCCATGCTTGCCCTTGTATTTTCAGGTAGTACCCTGCGATTGCCATGATTAACAAATACCCACCAGCAACCAAAAGTAAGGTGCTGTGATAAATGACCTCACGCGATACATAAACGCGGCTCCCCCAATTTGATACACGTCTAGCCGTTAATAAAATGAGAGGAATTGCTAATACCGCGATCCAACCACGACCTACCCAAAAGCCTCGTTCAATTGAACTCGTTAGTAGCGCATCTGAGTAAAGGGCAAAATGATAGGCGAAGAAAACGCCCAACCCTAAACAGAGAGGTTTGATCGCCCATGTTTCACTGCGGTGTGTTCGGCGGTAGAGCTGTTCAGTTGCCCATAATCCAATAATTGCCTGACCAAGATGAAATAACAGAAACAGCTTTAGGTTTAAAATCGGTGAAAACATCCGTATTGCTGCTAATGAAGCCATGATGAGTAATGCAGCTAAGAGACCTCTCTGTATGGAGGAAGTAATGGCTCTGTTCAGTGTTTGATGGTTCGATAGACTTGAAGTAAGTAGTAAAAACAATGCAATGTTCAGACAAGATTCGGCGAGTAAGACAGGGGCTATCCCCCATTGCGCAGTAAATTGGCTATAAGAGGTGAGGCTCCAAACCACGCCGAAAAAGCAGATCAGGTAGAGAAGTTTTTTTTGCAAACTCTGCTTTTTGGTTGTGAGCAACAAAAGAAAAAGGAAAACAAAACCAATACCTGAAAAGGCAAAGCCTAAATTGCTAACGAGAATATTCACAATACGCGTCCTTGCATTGGTGAAACTAGAGTGAAACTAGAGTGAAACTAGGCAGTTTGAGCTGAGCGTGATGGATGGCACTCTTTATTCATCATAGACAAATAAAGACTTATGCACGTAGAACATAACCAAACTATTTATTTGATTCTGTCGATGCGGAATAACTATGGTTGGGACTATTGGGTGTTTTTGAATGGATTATCAAATGTACGTTGTTGCGTGCTTTGGTGGGCGCTATTTTCGCAAAACCAACTGACTTCTTGATCAGAAAAAGTATTAAGTAAGCTGTTTATAGATGAACTGCATTCAATTGGCAGTAAACTAGTTATAAACAATAAGATAGGGAGGCTATTAAGCGCTAATATGAATAATAGTTTGAGCATTAATCCCCCGATAAAACAGTTTGTTACCTAGTTTACAGCTTTAATTCCATGAAAGTAGAGCTCCTGCCGCTGTATGCTTTGTTATTCTGATTTAAGTGTAACCTTTAATCCTATCCCCGCTGACTTATAGTTAAGAATGGTGATAAAAGCATCAATGCACCTTTTGGGCGCGATACCGTTTCGTTATTGAGTCACTTCCTCTGAAGTACAAATAGTTACTGCAAGCTCAGTGCCATAAAAATAGTAATATAAAATCAAAAGGTTAAACCGTAGAGGGGTTCGGGGGGGTGATATTGTAGGCTTTGTTGTAAAGAAAACTGACAGTAAATGTCTTACTTTCAGGCCGTATTTTAACCTCATGATTTTGCCACCTTACAGTAAGGTGGCAAAATTAAGATCTATCTCAGAGGCTGTCGCTATTCGCAATATTTAGAACTATGAAGTTAAATAACTTGAATGCGGTCAACTTCGATTTCAGGTGTATTTCCCCCTTCGTACTCACCGTATAAACGTAGCTTTGTTTCTGCATTTATCGCTTGTGGCATATGGATGTCATCATCAAGTTCAACTTGGATTTCTTTAGTGCCGTCACTAAAAATGTAAGTATCTGCATTGACTTGACGAAGCAATACGCCTTCAACTACTGCTTTACGCTCGGCAAACATGCTGGTGTCGTTGAGTAGCTCTGAAACTGTCACTGTATCGACAGGGCCGGTGTAATTGATTGTGGCATTTTTGTCATGGCTATCCGCTAGAGCGGCTGTTGGCGCAAGGATAAGTGCAGTGCTGATAGCGATAATTGTTTTTTGTAGGGTACGTTTTGTTATTTTCATTATTTATTCTCCTTGGTTGATGTGTCTATTAAACAACACTCAAACTGAATTAATGATGAGATAGGTATTCAGATTTCGTTCATATAAGACTTTTTTCACTTTTTTTAACGGCATTAATAGCGGCTAGCTTCTCATTCGTCGTTAAATCAATACAATAATCACATGATTTGAAATAAGTAGTGTTGGCGAACAGTGAGTAAGGTAAAGATCCTTAATGGAATAGAGCTTGTATTGGGTGGTGCGCGTTCTGGCAAGAGCCGATATGCGGAAGCCCAATCGCTGGCGACAGGTAAAGACGTTATCTATATCGCGACAGCAGGGGCGGGCGATAATGAAATGTCTGAGCGCATTGCACGTCATCAACAAGAGCGACCTTCTGAATGGATGACAGTTGAAGAGCCATTAGATCTTGCCGCTGTTATTCGCCAATATAGCCAGCCAGACAATTGTTTGCTGGTGGATTGTTTAACGCTTTGGTTAACAAATTGTTTATTTGATCCCAAGAATCAGGTGCCTTGGAAAAATCGAAAGTCAGACTTAATGATGGCTATAGCTGAAGCGCCGGGGCGTATTATTATGGTCAGCAACGAAGTCGGACAAGGTATTGTTCCTATGGGGGAAGTCTCTCGTCAGTTTGTTGATGAAAGTGGATGGCTACATCAAGAAATAGCGGCAGTGGCAGGTAAAGTGGTATTTGTGATTGCAGGCTTACCGCAAGTGCTAAAAGACAGTACAGTTTAAGCCATAAGATAAAGAGATAATAATGTCAGCGACTAAAGCCAAAACCATGATGACACAAGTGGATGTATTACGTCATGGCCTACCTGAAGGTGATGGTTGTCTGCGAGGTCATACCGATTTTGCGATTACGCCAACAGGTTTGAATCAGATGCACCAAGCTATTGCGGATATCACAAAGGTTGATCAAATTGTAAGTTCGCCATTGCAACGTTGTAGCGATTTTGCCCATACATTTTCATCATTAACATCTGCGCCATTGGACCTTGATAAACAGTGGCAAGAGCTGGATTTCGGGGTTTGGGATGGTCAGCTGCATAAAACACTGTGGCAAACATATCAGCAAGAACTGGATATGTTTTGGCGAGATCCTTGGCATAATACGCCCCATCAAGGAGAAACGTTGCCTGAATTTGATTTGAGGATTATTCAAGCATGGCAGCGCTTATTGACTGATCATAAAGGGAAGAAAGTGTTGCTGATTACCCATGCTGGGGTCATGAGACAACTGTTACGCCATATTTTAGAAATGCCGCAAACGGCTCGGTATTTACAACGTTTGCAATTGCCTTATGCCGCGCGTTATCGAATTACTATTTTTCACGATGAACACAATGAAGATTGGCCGCAATTACACTGGCCCGTTAGTCAGCAGTTTGCCTCATCGTGAATGCGTGAACGAAAAGAATGTACGCCTCAGTCTCTAGACTGAAATGATTAATTGCTGCACATAAACAGTAGCTCCTGTGCTTGAGTGATAAATCAGGCGCAAAACAAGGATTAACAATGCAACCCACAATCAAAGCGGTAATGGTGCAAGGCACAACGTCTGATGCAGGTAAAAGTGTCTTAACCGCTGGCCTCTGCCGTGTATTGGCACGGAAAGGAATCAATGTCGCGCCATTCAAGTCGCAGAACATGGCCTTAAACAGCGCTGTAACCAAAGATGGTGGCGAAATTGGACGTGCGCAAGCGGTACAAGCGCAGGCATGTCGCATTGAGCCAACGGTTCACATGAACCCTGTATTACTCAAACCTAATACTGATATTGGTGCGCAAATTATCGTTCAGGGAAAAGCCATCACCGATATGGACGCTGTGAGCTACCACGGTTATAAAAAAGTGGTAATGGACTCTGTGATGGAATCTTTTGCTATTTTGCAAAAAGAACATGAAACCGTCGTGATTGAAGGGGCGGGTAGCCCAGCAGAAATTAATCTGCGTGAAAATGATATCGCAAATATGGGATTTGCAGAAGAAGCGGATATCCCAGTGATTATCATTGCAGATATCGATCGCGGTGGTGTATTTGCCCATTTATATGGCACATTAGCGCTACTGTCGGAATCGGAGCAGGCAAGAGTAAAAGGCTTCGTGATCAACCGTTTTCGCGGTGATGTAAAACTATTAGAGTCGGGTTTAGACTGGTTAGAAGAGAAAACGGGCAAGCCTGTCTTGGGCGTATTGCCTTATCTTCATGGCTTAATGCTTGAAGCAGAAGATGCGATTAACAGCCAACAAGTTGAAGCCGCAGAGCAACAGCTTAATGTGGTTGTGCCTGTGTTAACCCGTGTGAGTAACCATACTGACTTTGATCCGCTTCGCATGCACCCACAAGTCAATTTACAGTTTGTCGGTAAAGGCCAACCGTTTCCTGCTGCTGATTTAATTATTATCCCTGGTACTAAAAGTGTGCGTAGCGATCTGGCGTTTTTACGCGAGCAAGGTTGGGATAAAAATATTGAGCGTCACTTGCGCTTAGGCGGCAAAGTAATGGGAATTTGTGGTGGCTACCAGATGCTTGGTCAGCAGATTGCCGATCCTGAAGGCATTGAAGGTCCTGCGGGAGAGAGTAATGGACTGGGTTACTTAGCCACACAGACGGTACTGGCCAAAAACAAACAGTTGAAGCAAACGACAGGTACGTTAACCATGCCGAATCAGTTAACAGTACCCGTGCGGGGCTATGAGATCCATGCGGGTGTTACCTCGGGGATCACTGACGATGCGCCTGTACAGTTAATTGATGGTCCAGATGGGCAGTTTGGTGTTGAGAACCAAGTGTTTGGTACTTACCTTCACGGTATTTTTGAACAGCAAGAAGCTTGTGACGCTATTTTGTCGTGGGCGGGGTTAGAAGCGACGCAAACGCCTGATTTTGATGCAATGCGCGAACAAGGCATTGATCGTGTGGCTGACACGCTAGAGCAGTACATGGATCTTGGGAAATTATGGCCCGAATGGGCGGATAAATTTGATGCTAGATTAAGCAAAAATTACTAACCACATCAATTATGAATTAATGATAGCGCTATCTAAATAGCAGAAAGCCTCGCTCAAGTGATTGATGCGAGGCTTTTTTATGTTTCATCGCCGACCTGATTGTCGATGTAACGGCGGATTAGCGAGGGGCGCTAACCAACACTATTTATCGTTGCTCTAATGGGTACGAGCGGTAACTCCACATACCATATGTGCGTAATGCGTCGCGATAAATACCTAACAATTCACCTTTGCTTGGCACTTTCAAATCATCTAATGGCTTATCTGCAGCGGACACTGTATCGAACGTAATGTCTTTCGGGCCTGTCTGCCAGCTTGCAATTTCAAACAATGTTTGACCACGACGGACATGGCTCGCTGAACTGATGATTGTGGCGTGGTCTATGTCATGGCGAGCCAGTGCATAGCTACTATACAGTGCATTTTCTACTGTGCTGCGAGCATAGTTATCTTCAATAATACGGTCTCGCGCAATGCCGTGCTTAACCAACCAGTCAGCCATTAACTTGCCTTCGGTCTTGTGGTTTTTCGGTACGCCACCGGTAAGCACTATCATTGAATTAGGTTGTTTTTTTGCAAACTCTAACGTCTTTTCTAAACGCTGAATCAAAATCTCATGCATGCTGCCATCAGGATTCAGTGCATAACCTAATGTGATGATGGCGGTATTGCCCTTGTGCTCTTTGCCTAAGGTCTCTTTTAGTGGTGTAGCAACAATACGATTCACTGTATCAAAAATACGTTGAATATCAGCCGCACGACCTTCATTCAGGTCTTTTAGGGTGTTCATGTGTTTTTGTGATTCAGCTTCGTTGCCATTGAAGTGTTGCCATACCGCAAGGTAACTGTGCGCATCGACATCTTGCGGTGCCACATCTAACACTTGTTCAAATAGGGCAATAGCACGATCAGCATTTTTGTTATAGATCTGAGCATTAGCAGCAGAGATCAATAGATCTGTGCGATAAGGTTCAAGCTGATAGGCTTCGAGTAGGCGGTTTGTTACCACCTCCATATTACTTGGCATTTTTGCAGTAAAGCCAGCATGAGAAATACGGGCTGGTGATTTAAATGCCGTGACAGCGTCACTTAAGAGCTGATCAACAACTTGACGTTTAGACGTGAATTGGCTGTATTCAACATTTGATTGAATACTTTCTTGAGAAGATGCAATAACAGTCGTAGAGGAAAAGCTAAGTAAGCCACCCAAGGCTAAGGCAAGAAGTGTTTTATTCATTTTAAGCACCAATCTGGTTTGGTTTTTATTTAGGTCTAATGCGAAATGCAATATAGATAATTTGCGGGGCGAAAATTGTGATGGCTAGCTAAGTTTGTATGACAATGCAGTATGGTTTTTATACGGCGGTTCTTATTCTGAGGGGAGGGTCTCACTTTGATGAGTCCTGGTACGGATAATTATGCTGCTTTGAAATGGTTAACGGCAAGAAAGATAACGCGGTTCAAGAGTGAAATTGACAGGGAGAGAAGCCGTGGTCGAAATAATATTGGCAACCAATTTGGTTGCCAATATTGCGTTATACCGAGACGTTATGAAGAATAATGCCTGTTACTTATCTTGGTATTTACTTGCATCAATTCCTAGCAATTTCGCGATGCCATCGCCATAAGCTGGATCGGCTTTATAACAGTGTGTTAAGTGGCGGATTTGAATCTCTTCGGGTACACCTTGCAGATTACGCGCCGTGTTATCGAACAGAATCGTTTGTTTCTCTGGCGTCATTAAGCGGAACAAATCACCCGGTTGGCTAAAGTAATCATCATCTTCTCGGTGATCCCAGTGTGCAGCAGCGCCGTCTAAACTTAGCGGTGGCTCAGAGAAGTCTGGTTGTTCTGCCCATTCACCTTGATCATTTGGCTCGTAGCCTAATGTCCCGCCATGGTTGCCATCGACACGCATCGCACCGTCACGGTGGTAGCTATGAACAGGGCAGCGAGGAGCATTCACTGGGATACTGTGGTGGTTAACACCTAAACGATAACGTTGTGCATCACCGTATGAGAACAAACGCCCTTGTAGCATTTTGTCTGGTGAGAAGCTGATTCCTGGAACCACACTTGCTGGGTTGAACGCGGATTGTTCGACTTCAGCAAAGAAGTTTTCTGGATTACGGTTTAGCTCTAGTTCACCCACTTCAATTAATGGGTAGTCTTTATGTGGCCATATTTTTGTAAGATCGAATGGGTTATATGACACCTTAGAGGCATCATCTTCTGGCATGATCTGAATGTGCAAAGTCCACTTAGGGAAATCTTGATTATCGATGCTTTCAAGCAAATCACGGTGATGGCTTTCACGATCTTGCCCAATGATTTTCTCGGCTTCAGCGTCAGACAAGTTTTTAATACCTTGCTGAGACTTAAAGTGGAATTTAACCCAAAAACGTTCGTTGTCACTATTGATGAAGCTAAAGGTATGACTACCAAAACCATGCATATGGCGGTAAGTGGCTGGAATACCACGGTCACTCATTACAATTGTGATTTGGTGTAACGCTTCAGGTAGCGATGTCCAAAAATCCCAGTTGTTTTTTGCACTGCGCATATTGGTGCGTGGGTCGCGTTTAACAGCGTGGTTTAGATCTGGAAACTTCAGTGGATCACGTAAAAAGAACACCGGCGTATTATTACCCACTAGATCCCAGTTACCTTCCTCGGTGTAAAACTTGAGGGCAAACCCGCGGATATCACGCTCAGCATCTGCAGCGCCACGTTCACCAGCTACCGTGGTAAAGCGAGCAAAAAGGTCAGTTTTTTTTCCAATGTCAGAGAAAATCTTAGCTTTGGTATATTGAGTAATATCGTGAGTTACCGTAAACGTACCATAGGCACCTGAGCCTTTTGCGTGCATGCGGCGCTCAGGGATCACTTCACGATCAAAATGTGCGAGCTTTTCTAAAAACCACACATCTTGTAACAGTTGAGGGCCTCTTTTTCCTGCTGTTTGTACATTTTGGTTGTGGGCTACAGGGCAACCCGCCGCTGTTGTTAATTTCTTACTCATGGCTAATTCCTTCTACTTGTAGGGTGTACTTTGACGTTATATCGGATTGATGATGATGCTAACGACTGTACATTTTGCTAATGAATGTAATTGTTATTTCTTATGAAAAATGACACTTAATCTTTTCAGCGTATAAACAATGTTTCGTTAGAAACAGAAATGGCAATTTTCATCATGTAAGCCATAGCTGCCCCTTTGAATCGCAAGGTGTTCTTCGCCCGCTTTTTTACCCATCACATATCCTGTGTTAAGTAATGCCTTATCCATCGTCAGCCGCTTAATGGCAAAATCTTCAGGTGGTGCGATCACTCGGATTTGCGCATCGCTGGGTGGATTGCGAATGAAGTCCAGTGATTGATTATAGTTACTCGCTCTGACAGCCATAGATTCCGCAATATTGGGGTAGCGAGATAGTAATTTTTTCAGTAACCAAGGGTATTTTGCTGGCTTCATTTCATAGCTCAGAGGGTGTGACAAGATCACCGTAATATCTCTAGCACCTTGTCGGTATGCTTCTTTCACTGGAATAGAATCAGCGACACCGCCATCGGTATAACAGCCACCTGAAAAGCAAGGCGTTTCACGGTAGGCGATTGGTAGTGCGGTTGTTGCTTCAATGATTTTCGATAGTGTATTTGGCTTTACCTGATAATAATCAGCATTACCTGTGTCGATATTGGTAACGGCTGCATAAAGTGGGATTGTTGAGAAAAGCTTGTCGCTATTAAAAGGGTATCGATTGTTAGACTCTTCCCAAAGCCACTTCACATCAACTAGGTTGCCACCTTTGGCAAAACGAGCAGGGTTAAAAAAAGCTCTGTCCGTGGCCATGGTAGTAATGACATTAAAGCTGCGCAGCGGTGCGTGAGATAAGTAGCCAACGAGGTTTGAAGCACCTGCGGATACACCGATAGCAAAATCGTAAGGTAAAAAATCTTCTTCCATGAAGGCGTCTAACACACCACTGGCGAAGATACCTCGCATAGCACCACCTTCTACTATTAACGCACTCTTGCTCATTGCTTTGTTCCATTGAAAATCTATGGTTTTAGAATAGAAGGGATGCGTTAATAAAGATATTCGTATTAATTTATGGTTTTGATAGATAAAAGTTATCAAAGGTAAGGCAAGGCAAGGGATAGGAGATGAAGGGGAGTAGAGTGGGTAAGCAGCGTAAGATATTTGAGCTTACGCCGCTAGAAGGAAATTAAAGCCGAATGTTATGGCTCTCTTATCGTTGAAGGTGGCGTTGGCTACGTGTTTCTAGGTGAGAAAACATGAGAGATAAGCCAAGACACAAAATGAGATACCCTGCGCCAACGAGTAGCCAAATTTCAAAGATAAGCCCAGAGGAATTCGCTATTTCACTACCCACAAAAGTAAGCTCTTGAATCGAAATTAATGAAATAATTGATGAGTCTTTAACCAAAGAAATAAATTGGCCCGCAAGTGGCGGTACGATTCCTGTTAGTGCTTGTGGGAAAATCACATAACGAAAGCGATCCCACCCCGTTAACCCCAGCGAATTTGCCGCTTCCCATTGCCCTTTGGCTATATTATCAATGCCTGAACGTACAATTTCTGCAATGTAGGCCGCTGAAATTAAGCCCACACACAGCACCCCTGAAAAAACATTTTCCCATAGGGCGGTAGGGCCAAACAGAAAGGCTTGGAAGGTATTTATATCACCATCATGATGACGTAATACATCGGCAAGACCAATGGCAGGCACGAGCTGGCTGGAGATAAAAAAATAGAAGATGAAAACAAAAACCAAGGGTGGAATGTTTCTCACTAATTGAATATAAGCTTGAGCAGGTAATCGTAATAACGTAAATGATGATCGCCTTGCTAAGCCGAGTAATAGCCCCAAGATACCAGCAAACAAGATCCCCCATAAGCTTAAGCGTAACGTCGCTATAAAGCCTTGAAAGAAGTACGGCAGCTCACCACTTTTTCCTGATGTAAAGATGAGGTCAAAAGCGCGTGACCAGTTCCATTGGTAATGGACGCCAATAGTCGAACGGTAAGCAAGCCAAGTAGCGAACACCGCTAGCATTGTTAGCAGTGTAAAGTCGAGCTTGTTGAGTTTTTTCCATACAGGCACACGTGGTGCCTGTATGTTATTGGATTGCATTATTGCCAATGTTATTGTCCTTCAGCAACCGCGTTTTGCCAGTCTAGAGTGGTGAACCAGTAGTCGTGACGTTCTTTGAGCCAGCCATCTTCAGTACGCAGTAGGATCCAGTTATTAAAGAAGTTCAGCAGATCGAATTCACCATGACGAATTGCAAATGCTTCTGAACCACGATCAAGACGATCGGTTAATGGGATATAAAGCTTCTCGTTGTACTGAATTGCCATTTGCTCGGGTTTTGGTGAAGACGCGAGTACGGCATGGGCATTACCGTTTAAGACTTCTTGGAACGCTTGTGCGTCATCATCAAATTGGCGAAGCTTGGCTTTTGGGAAGTACTTTTTAGCGGTTTGTACTGTGAATGCACCACGACGTACTGCTAATGTCACACTGCGCTTGTTGAAATCTGCAATAGCCGATTTACCATCAGTCATCGTTTTATTTGCAGCAAGTTGTACTCCAGAATGTGCATAAGGTGCGGTAAACAGCACACTCATATTACGTTGAGGCGTAATCGATAAGCCGCCAATAATGACATCGAATTTGCCGGCGAGCAGAGCAGGAATGATGCCATCCCATGCTGTAGGAATAAATTCCACTTTCAAACCAGCATCTTTCGCTAAGCGACGAGCAACATCAACTTCAAAGCCGATCAGTTCGCCTTGTTGATCTCGCATTGCCCAGGGGACAAAAGTTGACAACCCAACACGCAACGTACCGCGTTCTTTAATATCCACTAACGTGCTTTTATCAGCCGCTAGTGATTGAGTGCTCATCATGAGCGCAAACATTGCTAAAAAAGCAGCAAATAATCGTTTCATGCATCCTTTCTCCGTAAGTAAATTACTTTCATAGTGTGTCGCTTTTAATTTTTTATCAGGGGTTTATCTGTATTTGCTAGATGTTTCTAAGTGAAAATTTAATGGTTTAAAAGTTTAGTGGCTAGGCACGTTAAGCTTGTGTCCTAGCCATGCTGCAAAACCAGACAGCACTAAGGTGATACACAGGTAAACGGCTGCGACGGTAAACCAAACTTCAAAGGGCATCGCAGTATCGGCCACAATATTCCGCCCTTCTGTGGTTAAATCAAAAATAGCCATAACGCTGACAATAGAAGAATTTTTTACTAAGGAAACAGTTTCATTTGTGAGTGGGGGCAAAATTCGACGAATAACCTGCGGCAAAATGACAAAGCGATAACTGTCTGTGTTTGATAGCCCTAGGCTTTGGCTTGCTTCGAATTGACCACGAGAAAGGCCTGTTAAGCCAGCACGAAATATCTCTGCGGTATAAGCGCCCTGAAAAAGCGAAAGGGCTAATACTGCTGTTGTAAATCGCTCTAACCCTAGTACGGGTCCAAATACAAAGTAGAGTAAGTATATTTGTACTAGTAGTGGGGTATTTCGAATCAGTTCGATATAGGTACGTGCAATACCGCGTCCGACAACTGAGTCTGAGAGCCTAAGCAGTGCTGTGGTTAAACCTATAACTAAGGTAAAGATAAGGCTAACGGCTGAAATCTTTAGAGTGACAAGCAAACCTTCCAGTAATTCAGCCGGAAACCATTCGCCATCTTCAACAAACCATAAGTATTGTGGAATACGATACCATTGCCAGCGATAATTCATCGCATCAGCACCGCTTTGTAGTAGCCAATAGATGGCAAGGCCAATGACAGTGATCTGTAACACGCCTGAGACCACAGGTTTGAGAATACGCACAGTTGTTGCGAAATAAGTCTTCATTGGCGCGTTAATAACTCAGAATTTGTTCAAGAAATTGTTGGGTGCGGGCATGCTGAGGCGCATCAAAAAGTTGCGCTGGTGGTGCGACTTCAACAATTTCTCCTTCGTCCATAAAAACAACGCGATCGGCAACTTGGCGTGCAAACCCCATTTCATGTGTGACACACACCATGGTGATCCCTTCATTGGCGAGTTCTTTCATAACATCCAGTACTTCACGGATCATTTCAGGGTCTAAAGCTGAGGTTGGTTCATCGAAAAGCAAAATATCAGGTTTCATACAAAGTGAGCGAGCAATAGCGACACGTTGTTGTTGGCCGCCTGAAAGCTGGGCCGGGTATTTATCGGCTTGATGACCTATATGAACACGCTCTAAATACTCTCTGGCGAGTGCGTTAGCATCGCGGGTGGAAAGCTTTAGTACGCGTTTCGGCGCGAGGGTAAGATTTTCAAGAACAGTAAGATGCGGGAAAAGGTTAAAATGTTGGAAAACCATCCCAACTTTGCCGCGAATAGTTTGCAAGTGCTTTGAATCGAGTTTTTTACCAGCAACGGTAATAAGGCCTGAATCATACTTTTCAAGGCCATTAATACACCTGATTAACGTTGATTTACCTGAGCCGGATGGTCCGCAAATAACTAAGCGCTCACCATGGTTGATAGTTAAATCTATCGACTTGAGAGCATGAAAGTTGCCGTACCATTTATCTACTTGCTCGAAAGCAATTAATGCCTCTTTAGCCAAGCGATGTTCCTAATTTTTTTAGAGTTTGTTTATGTCATGTTATTGCTTTGATGGTGATATTTCAAAGATAGACGGCACATTTGGACGATAAAAATACAACTTAGGGCCAATTGATAAAAAACATCGTAAGTATGTAATGCAATAATCTGCTTTTTGTTAGAAATAAACTGTAATTTTCTTTCAATAAGCAATTGCACAATGCGGATGAAGGCGATAAGTTAAAACGACTGGATGAAAAAAGCAGCAAGAGAGCACTTGTTGAAGATGTTACACGGGAAGTTAAAATAATGCATAAAACAGATGATGTTCGCATCCGCGAAGTAAAAGAACTATTACCACCAGTTGCCGTCTTAGAGAAGTTTCCGGCTACCGAAACGGCGTCAGAAACGGTGTTTGAAGCCCGTAAAGCCATCCACAATATTCTGAATGACAACGATGACCGTTTACTGGTTATTGTTGGTCCCTGTTCTATTCACGATACCGAAGCGGCTATCGAATATGGCAAGAAACTCAAAACGCTGCGTGATGAATTGAAGGGTAACCTTGAAATTGTGATGCGTGTTTACTTCGAAAAACCACGTACCACTGTAGGTTGGAAAGGCCTTATTAACGACCCATACATGGATGGTAGCTTTAAGCTTAATGATGGTTTGCGCATTGGTCGTAAGCTACTGCTTGATCTGACTGACATGGGTATGCCAACGGCGGGTGAGTTCCTTGATATGATTACACCGCAATACATGGGTGATTTGATCAGTTGGGGCGCGATTGGTGCACGTACTACAGAATCGCAAGTGCACCGTGAATTGTCATCTGGCCTTTCATGTCCAGTCGGCTTTAAAAATGGCACTGATGGTAATATCAAAATTGCTACAGACGCGATTGGTTCAGCCAGTGCGCCACACCACTTTTTATCAGTAACCAAATATGGTCATTCTGCAATTGTTTCAACGGCTGGTAATGAAGATTGCCATATCATCCTTCGTGGTGGTAAAGAGCCTAACTACAGTGAATCGGATGTGAATGCTGTTACTGAGCAGCTTGATAAAGCAGGTCACCGTCAAAAAGTCATGGTTGATTTCAGTCATGCGAATAGTCTTAAACAATTCAAGCGTCAACTTGTTGTTTCGGAAGATGTTGGTGGGCAAGTTGCTCAAGGTAACAAAGCTATCTTTGGTGTGATGATTGAAAGCCACCTAGTTGAAGGTCGTCAAGATTTGGCTGAAGGCGAGAAGGGCACTTATGGTCAAAGTATTACTGATGCATGCATTGGTTGGGAAGACACTGAAACGGTGTTACGTCAGTTAGCTGCCGATGTGGAAAAGCGTCGTAACGCATAATGCTTTAAAGTGGTATACCGTAAATAATAAACCCAGCATATTTTGCTGGGTTTTTTATATGGTATATGTAAGGTGAAAGTGAATACAAAAACACACAATAGCGCCAGTATTATTGTGGCGGGTAGTTCTTAAACATTTCACCAATTTGTTCGTCAATGAAAGCTTCTCTGTCATCTGGCGACATGGTTTCTTTCAACTTACGTTGTGAAACCGATCGCCAAACTACTTGGTTACTATTGGTTGCCACCATCTCCACAATCAGCTTACCGTATTTGTATTCTTTATATTGTGTTGGCGTGCTGACACCAATCCCTACGTTATTAAACCCATACCCAAAACCAAACGATGTTCCGCTAGATTGATAGTCGGATTGGCTTTGAATCGCATGACGAATAGTGACATCGGCAGCTTTATCTTTGCTTAATGTTAATCCATGGGTTTGTAATTCACGAGTGATAGCATTTTCCACACGAACAGCATCTAGTGATGTTGAGTCATCATCAGGCTGTACAGCAAACTGATATGTTTTGAATTGTGCGTAGTTAGTTTGCTTATCGTAATCTGTTGATACATCAGCAGTACAGGCAATAAGGCTACCCAGTAACGCACAACAAAATACGCAAGAAAGAACGTTATTCATGCTGGCACCTCGCTTTGAAACTAGAGACAAGGGGATGTCATGTAGATACGTTATGAGTATAGCAATGGCTTAAATAAAGAGATGCTAGAGCATTTTCCAATTTTTACTGCAGCTATAACCGTCATTAAATTCGATGTATTGCGCTTCGAATAAACGTTGTTCATCGTTGTTCTTTGTACAATGTGGAAATTGACAGTAGATAGTATGATCACGATGTAAGCCGTTATCTAAAAAGGCATCCAAGATGGCTTGGGTGTCAGCGATTAAGACTTTTTGTTCCATGAAACTTTCCCATTATTAATCCATAAAATAGATACTAAGAAAGTATTGATTAGCCAATCCTTGGCTGTTGTCTCAATCGTAAGACTTTTAAGTCGTGTAGTCGTTAACTGAGAATGAAGGCTTGTAAACGTCGATCTAATTCTGTTACCAAGGAAACCCCTTCGATGTGATGAAAACCTGGAGTGTGCTCTGTCACAATCACGGGTAATCCTTTGCGTGCACGATTACTTAAAATCATGTGCTGCTCGCTATGGTAGAAGTCGAAAATAATGCCGATTGCTTTTTCTCTTGAAGGAACATTGTAATAACCACGGCCTGTTACTTGAAATGTTAAGGTGGCAGGGTAGTTACTTAGTGTTTTTTTAGCATACGCTGACGTGAATTGTTTGATGGCTGCCTGATCATTAATCAACTCTTTAAATCGGTCAATGGGTTGATATAACGAGTAGTTGTTCTCAGCGGCATATTGCTCGAAGTAATGAACGAAAGCATCACTGTTAGTATCAACTGTAAATTGCTCATCAACAAAATCATATGGGATATTCCGAGCATGTTCGTTTTTTAACTGAGCAAGGCGATACTCGTAGTCTTCCAGCAACTCATGGGTATTACCCTGCATTAATATACGCTTCTCGTTCAGCGCAATTTTAGTTTTTGCATGCAGGTGGCGAAGATTATGTGGAAAGAACTGTGTGTTGTAATTTGTATCAAAGAAGCCACTGAGCTTTGTCATAGACAGCCACAGCAGAGGGGCGTAATAGTCGATGAGTTGCTCAGCTTGAGGGTGAGACGTCGTTGATATTTCATCGAGTAACTCCTCTCTATTTACGTAGGTACAGCCCTCGTCGATGGTAGTGATTAATTCACGCATTTCATCAAAACGACTGCACATAGATCGAGGTTGTTGAACATAGCTAAAGCGTATGTCATAGGCCATTGGATGATCATCAGAATCTAGTTCTCGGAATGAAGCCTGAAAATCGTTTCTCAACCTAGCGAAATGACGAGACTCATCAGCGATAGCGTCAGAGAGTTTATCTAACCGTGTTTCGTATTCATGGATCGGTGTTTTTAGGATAGCTAAGGTATGCTCAAGGTCATTGAGTGTTGCCTGGTAGGCAATGAGATCAGCATCAATTTCCCGCTGCTTGACGTTAGCGAGAGCGTTGACTTTGGCAATGTTAGATGAGTATTGAGAGATAGCTTCATCAAGTGCAGCGATAAAAATTTTTGCTTCATGCAATTCACTGGCTTGAAAATGTACTCTAAGGCTATTTGCTTGTGCAATAAACTTTGGGTTTTTTAACCAATGTTGATCAGCAAGTGATGCGCTTAAGCGATGGATCTCTTGGATAAACTCGGGTATTGCCAACAAATCATTATGTTCGGTAATGACATAGCCGCGCGAGGAAGCGTTGAATTGGTTAATATTAGCCACATTAAGTGACTCTAAATCGAGCTTGTTGTCTCCCTGACATGCGACGAGGCTAAGTACCGTCGCTAAAATCCCTAATGGCCGTAAACATGTTTTGAGCATGACTATTACATTAGTTACATTAGAATTCAGCGCTGAGTTTACGCAGTTAGTTGCATTAAGCAAACGTTTTCTATGGCAATAATTCTAACTGTGCAAATAATCAACGTAAACGTAGCGCGTTTGTCGCATCTATGCCTTTTCTAGATTGCGGAAGAGCCAGCCTATCACTGCTTAAATATCAAACAGTGGTCAACCTCCATATCCTGCTTAAAGAATTGGTGCTAGTCTCTAATCTGGACAGACCAGATAAAGGGAATAGACATGACATGGAATAAGTTAGCCGTCGAAGAGGTAAATGGCATTGTCACAGTGACGCTAAATCGCCCCGATAAACTCAATGCGCTAGATATGGAGATGTTTCAAGAGCTTGATGCGGTGAGCCGCTCCTTGATTAAACGTCGCGATATTCGCGCCGTAATTGTGAAAGGGGCAAATGGGAATTTCAGCAGTGGGTTAGACATTAAGAGTGTTGCTACCTCTAAAGCTAAAGCGCTGAAGTTGCTCGCGAAGTGGTTGCCAGGAAATGCCAACTTAGCGCAGCGTGTTTCTCGAAATTGGCGCGCGATGCCAGTGCCTGTTATCGCAGTGCTTGAAGGGCGTTGCTATGGTGGTGGCTTACAAATTGCCCTTGGTGCAGATCTGCGTTTTGCTACTGAAACGACAGAGCTATCTATAATGGAAGTTCGATGGGGATTGGTGCCTGATATGGGCGGCTTACTGAGTTTACGTGAGATCGTCGGTCGTGATGTTGCCATGCAATTAACTATGACTGGCGACATAGTGTCGGGAAAGGCTGCGAAAGAATTAGGATTGATCACCGCTGTTCATGATAATCCCCTTGCTGCGGCACATGCATTTTGCCAACAAATATCTCAGGCCTCTCCAGATGCGATAGCTGCAATTAAACATTCGACTAACCGTAGTTGGTTAAGCAGTGAACGTATGTTGTTAGCACGTGAAACTCTTAGTCAAATCCGCTTACTATTAGGTAAAAATTTCTTTATTGCTGGTAAGCGACAGCGTCAGTCATTAGAGAGTGATGCCTCCAAACAATACGATTATCAAGAACGCCAATCTTTCTGGTAAAGAATCAACGCGCTATAGTGATAAGAACGGTTTATCTTTCTTATCACTTTTTGATGCAAAAAAAGAAAGGTAAATGCCTTTGTACTATCAGTGGTAGAGGAACCTTCTTTGAATCAGAAAGATAAAGATGCCATTAAGCTTATTGGCTTTGTATCCGCATTGTGTATTGTTGTTCATCTTGTAAATATTTTGCTCGGTGGTGCTTTGAATGATTATGGGCTTTTACCGCGGCATATCACCCATATCACAGGGCTGGTGGCGTATCCTTTTCTGCATGGTTCATGGTCTCACCTCATTAGTAATTTACTGTCATTTGCAGTATTAGCTTATCTTGTTGGTCGTTCGGGAAGTGCTCGATTAATTGCAGTATTTGTTATCAGTTGGGCTATCAGCAGTATAGGTGTATGGTTGTTTGGTCGTACTAGTTACCATATTGGCTTAAGTGGCATTGTGTATGGTCTGTGGGCGTATTTGCTCATGTATGCATTTATGTACCGTAGTATTAAGTCGATAGTGATTGGTGTGATTGTCATGTTTTTCTACGGTTCCATGGTGTGGGGATTCTTACCTGTTCATCAATGGATAAGTTTTGAAAGTCACTTATTCGGAGCGTTAGCTGGCGTACTTGCAGGCTATTGTTTTGCTAAGCGTGATAAAGCTAAAGAACTTGAAATGGGGAAATAGTATGTTGATAACATTTCACAGCAAAATAAGCGGTGATATCACCATGTTTGGCGATGTTGCGCAGAAATTACTACACTATATGGGGCTGTGTGAAAATGTACCTGGTGTGATTGAAGCGAAAGATATTCCTACTGCACTTCGTCATTTAGAGCAAAACATAGCGAAATTAAAGCAACAGGAATTGCAACAACAAGCGATTCAAGAGGCTGATGATAAATTGAAATATGATCAAGATGATGACCTAGATCAGTCACCGCCAATCAGCCTAGCCATTCGGGCGATACCTCTTATCGAAATGCTGAAAGCGGCGCAAGATGCTGAGTGTCATGTTATGTGGGACGCATAATTTTGGTGTTATCGCTATATTATCCATGTTCAATGGTTTTTGTTTATTAAAGTGTTGATAGGTGCTTCTATCAATGTCACTGCTGTAACTGCGGGCGGCTTATTACGCCCGCAGTTAAGCTTCACATCAGTTTATGCAGTGATGAGCTTTTGGCTATCTAACCAGTTACGCGTGACTTCGTCGAGCAATAAGCCTTCGCGGCTAACGAGGTAATCAAGTTCTGCAATAATCTCATTAGAGAAGCGTAATGCATCTAGCGCTTTGATCTGCGCTTGACTAAATAACTGAGCGCGATCTTCACGTAGAAGTAGCACAGCACGGTCGACAATACCCAATAAACCTTTTGGTTCTTTGATTTCTCTAATCGTATATTTGTGGTGCAAAAACTGTGGCTTCCAAAGCGGAACGGCAACCCACTCTTTGTTATCTACGGCTTGTTCAAAAGCGGTAAAGCAGTCTTCTTCAGTTCCAGTATGGAAACGATAACCCGCTTGGTTTAAGCCGTATTCATCCATCATTTTGATTGAAAATCGAGTGATGCCGGCACCAGGGTTGATCCCTTGAATATCTTTGTTCATTTTAGCGATAACGTCAGGCTTGAGTAGATCACTGACTTCAGAGACGGCATCTTCAGGAATGTAATCCGGCACACCCCATAGCGCATAAGGTTCGTAATGAAGACCAAGTTCAAACAATGGCTGAACATCCTCTACATCAGCTTTATAAATACCGTGACTTGATGGTAACCAAGCGGATGAGAGCATATCCAACTCACCAGATTTTAATTTGGCAAAGTTATCTTGATGGGGTGAATAAATACGATTGACCTCAAATCCCATATCATTCAAGACATGTGTAACCAGCGATGCAGTAACACGATGAAATGATAGATCGGTGACGCCAAGAGTAATGGACTTAGGCATGATAATTCCTTCTCTGATTATTGTAATAAGGGCTTCTAATGAGCGGCTTTGTTAAGGCCAATCATAGAGTTAAGCTTGATTGCAATAAACAGCTGTAGAATTGGAACACTTACAAAAATAATTTGATAAACAATTTCTTTTATCTGCCTAATGTCTGCAGTTCAGCTTTACTTTGCGAGATTCCTAGCCATCTTTGACGCAATGCGATCGAACGTTTCAAGTTCCTCTTGCGATATATCTTTGCTCAGTAGTTCAAACATCGTCTTATCAGCGATGGTGTTAATCGCTCCCCAAAATAATATTATCTTGAATCAGCTTTTTACATAGGGTTTGAAGTAATTGTTGTTCGTCGGCTGACAAGGGGGTGTAGTAATCAGTATTGACCTTTTGAAGGCATACACTCGCCTGTTCTTTTGTCTTCGTCCCTTTTTCTGTTAAAGCTAAATAACGTGCTTTTTTGTTGGTTTCACTTTTTCGAGCTTCGACTAGGCCACGTTTAATACAATTATCGACCAGACGTTTAGTAACAGAGCGTTCTCGGTGTAACGTCTCTGCTAAGGTTTGTTGCGGTACTTCACCTAGATGCGCCAATACACGAAGCACACCTTGCATCTCTAGTGTGATATCGAAATCTGCAGCGAGCCTTTGATTAGCCAATGTGCGAAATTGTTTGTACGCGAGCCCCATAATAAACGAGGTATTGTTATCCAGATCAGGAATGGCTGTAATGTCTTTGGTCATCGCTATCTCGTGAAGATGTTAATTGATGAAGAATGAATAATATACCTAAAGTGACGGTGAGTTCCCATGCACGTAGGTAAGTACTTTCTAATCCTAGTGAAGTACTTGTCATATAGAGCTGTATCGGCAGCATAGTCGCCAATAAAGAGTCAGCATGAAGGTCTCGCGAGGCGCCTTGTGCTTGAGCCATAGCACTGGCAATCATAAACACTAATCCCCCTAAACCCAATGCATAATAACCAATGGTGTTTTGATGACCAGCCATTAGCAGCGAAAAGATTACTGCAATTGCACAGCCTCCAACTTGGGTGAGTAATCTTCGCTCAACGACTTGGCGAAAATGTTCTCGGGTAAACTGAGTTGCTGCGGCTATAACGGGCACCATGCAGAACGTGGCCGAGATTAAATCGACAATCATCAAAAATGCTAATCCACAACCTATTAAGCTTAAAGAAACAAATCGATTTTGATAGGTCACGGTTTGCGGACTCAAAGCCGGGGGTTTTCCATTTGGCACAAAAGGACGGTCAGTCTTTGGCAATAGGGCGATCATGAGTTTTGTGATCAAGATGGTGATGGCCATCGAAATTAGAATCTCATGAATCCGCATTGGCATATCGGCAGTGGTGTGCTGTGAAAACACAATGATCAAAATCCAGTTAAAGGTGGGCATCAGCATGCCACCGAGTTTTGCTGGGGTATCGGCACGACGACGCATTTGATCAAAGAAGATCAGGCTGATCGTCCAAATAATAAAAGGATGATCATGAAATAGTTCAGCAATGACAAGCGCACAAGAAGCTGCGATGAATGTTGGAAATAACATTTTGACCAAACCCTGCCATGAATAGTCTTTGCCTTTTGTCATCACAATTGTAGGGTACAAGGCCAAGTAAACAGGGGAATTAAAGTCGAGTAATTTTCCTGCCAACATGCATACAGTGATGGTCAAGGTAACTCTGAGAGCTTCATTTTTATCTATATTTTTTATCATATTGCCCCCTGGCTGCGCTAATAGATGTAGCGAAACAAAGAAACTAATTTGATCCAGCTATAGCCAATACTATCCATCACGCTACTTTGACCATTTTCTACCATTACGCTGGCACGAGAGCCTGCAATAAGCGCGGTGTTTGCGCCGTCAACATGAATACGAGTGCGAATTTTCTGCTGTTCACGGATCCAACGGCTGTCATTTACTACGGTGGACAGTTGATTGGTTGGGTTTGATGCATCAAAAATAGCGCGATCTTGATTGATAATGGTTCCTGCAAATACTTGGCCGGGAAAAGCGTCAAATGATATCCACACCGGATTACCAGTTTGAAGATGGACAATGCCTTTTTCATTGAAATCGGCACTTAACCAGCTGGTGGCCTCATCGACAAGAAAGAGTGAGATAGCGCCAGCACTAATATAACTCCCCGTTTGTAACTGCAAATTACTCACTGTACCTGCTGTCTGCGCGATGACATCGGTACGTGCCAAGTCGAGTTTTGCTGATGCCAGTTTTGATTCAGCGACTGCGATTGCAGCGCTTTTTACTCGATGCTTAATAGTATTATTTTCAACCGTACCCGTTTTATTAGTTTGAGGCTCTGCGGTTGCATTACCAAAGAGTTCGGCTTTGATACGGAGAATGTCAGCGTGAGCCACTGCAATCGCACTTTTTGCAACATTGGCACTGGCATGGGCGTCATCAAAGTCTTGTTGAGTGATCAGCCCTTTATTAAGAAGCTTTTGATAGCGAACAAGTTTGTTGTTGGTGTTATGCCATTCGACGTCGCGCTGTGATAGCACTTGCTCAGCGGATTGAAGCTCTTGCCATTTGGCTAAGTTAGCTTCCAGAGCTTGATGCAGTTCAGCCTCAGCTTGGTGTACTGCGAGAGTATAGCTGTGTTTATCTATACTAAAGAGGACATCACCAGCTTTAACATTTTGTCCATTCTGTACGTTCACATGGGTGATCACCCCTGATACTTGTGGAGCAATATTGGCAACATTTTTGTGCACTGTAGCCTGTGTTGTAAAAGGCGAAAAATTATCTGAACTGATCAAGAAAGCTGAAAAGCTGACGGTACAGGTTAGTACTGTGTAGATAGCGTATTTGTAAATTGTATCTTTCATTTTTTTTGTTACCTATACAACAAAAGCCGAGCGTGGAGTGTAATCTTGTTTTGTTGTTGTAGCAACAAAATAAACAAAAGTAGGCTCATGTTTAAAGCCGAGAGAGATGAGACGGACCGTTATTGAATCATTTTTGCCTATAAGGCAAAGCTGTATTGTTTATTGGCGGGTTTTATTGCTTTTTGGCTAGCGATAGTATTTAACGCAACAAAACAACATTGGATAAAAGACCAAGATGAATACACTTAAAACCGCAACTGTTGCCGCTTGTTTTTCCGTAACCGCTAAGCAAATTATCGATAAACTGATTAGCTCAGGGACACAGGTTGTCGCCTTTGGACGAAAAGGTGATGAAGTCCGTGCGAAGCAACTAGAGCTGCAATATCCAGGTATGCTAACTGTTCTGCTCGGTGATTTAACTAACGAGCAGGAAAGTCAGGCGTTGGTAGCGCAAGCATCACAAATACTGGGTCAGATTGAGGCGCATTATCACTGCTCGGGCATTTTCACATGGCGCTATTGGCAAGATGTTGAGATAGAAACAGTGAAGCAAATTTTTGATGCTAATTTTATGACAGCCTTGGTCTTTGGCCGTGAAATCTATAAAGCGATGGAAAAGCAGGGGGGAGGGGCAATGATGTTTGTATCTGCACGCGACACTATCCGTAATATTCCTGCTGGTTTTGGTCCTTATATGGCATCGAAAATGGCGCTAAATGGTTTAGTCGAAAGCCTTGCGGCTGAAGGTGCAGAGCATAATATTCGTGTTAACGCGGTGCTTCCCACCATAGTCGATACGGAGGTTAACCGACAAGCAATGCCAGACGTGGATCCGACTACTTGGGTGAACCCGACAGAAATGGCTGAATTAATGATTGAGTTAACCCAGCTGAGTAAAACAAATTTGAGCGGTTCCCTTATAACCATAAACAGTAAAATGCATTAATCGTTACTTATCTTATTTTCTAATTTGGTACCCACCGTGAAATTTGACTCTTTTTAGT
>NZ_NOIF01000025.1 GCF_002265265.1 Photobacterium sanguinicancri | reverse complement strand
ATTATTCAGTTGATAGCCCTCCTCTTCCCTAACGTCTCTTTACAAAAAGTGGCTCACCATCACCTTATTTCCTCAAAATAATCGCAACAATAAAATGATGCTATTCCGAATACCGCCTGTTAATAATTCGTTAAAATAAGATTTAAGATCAATTAATTACAGTTTTTAATATCGCCATATTGCCCGATAAAAACGTAAACGGTCAAAATTTGACCTTTTTGTAATTTGCCGTTAACTTGGAAGATCGCAGGATGCGCAATGGTGGACGATCAGCGCCATAACTATGCAGTCAGACCACTTTTAACCTCATCAACCCACAAGTTATGAGATTAAAAGTTAACGCTCAGGATGAGCAGACCAAGGGAGAGTTGTCATGACACTGTATGACCCAAGGCTGGAAAAAGATAATTGTGGATTCGGCTTAATTGCCCATACCGAAGGCGAAACAAGCCATAAATTGGTACGAACAGCGATTTCAGCTCTGGATCGTATGACCCACCGTGGTGGTATCGCAGCCGATGGTAAAACGGGGGATGGTTGTGGGCTATTAATGAAAAAGCCCAGCGACTTCTACCGTATTATCGCCGAAGAACACAGCTGGAAATTGGCCCGCGAATTTGCCATTGGGATGTTATTTCTTAGCACCGACCCAATCAAAGCCGAGCAAGCCCGTAAAATTATCACTGAAGAACTCAGTAAAGAAACACTCTCCATTGTCGGTTGGCGCGATGTGCCCATTAATTCACAAGTCTTAGGCCCTATCGCCAAAGAGTCACTGCCCGATATTGTCCAGGTTTTAATCAATGCCCCTGCAGGCTGGAAGCCACGCGATATCGATCGCCGCCTGTATATTGCGCGTCGTCGTATCGAACAACGGATCAACCAAGACCCTGATTTTTATATCTGTAGCCTGTCGACCCAAGTGACCGTCTACAAAGGCCTTTGCATGCCCGCGGATTTACCGCGATTTTATACCGATTTGGGTGATCTTCGCTTACAGTCGTCCATTTGTTTATTCCACCAGCGTTTTTCTACTAACACCCAACCTCGCTGGCCACTGGCACAGCCATTTCGTTACCTCGCCCACAATGGTGAAATCAATACCATCGCAGGTAACCGCCAATGGGCACGCGCTCGAGGCTATAAGTTTTCCTCGCCATTATTGCCCGATTTACAAACTGCAGCCCCCTTTGTCAATGAAAGCGGCTCAGATTCATCAAGTCTAGATAACATGCTGGAGCTCTTTCTAGCAGGTGGGATGGATCTCTTCCGCGCGATGCGGATGTTAGTACCACCCGCATGGCAAAATCACCCCGACATGGATCCTGAACTGCGCGCTTTTTACGATTTTAACTCCATGCACATGGAACCCTGGGATGGTCCCGCGGGCATCGTAATGTCAGACGGACGCTATGCCGCCTGTAACCTTGATCGGAATGGCTTACGCCCTGCTCGCTATGTGATCACCAAAGATAAACTTATCACTCTAGCTTCTGAAATTGGCATTTGGGATTACGCCCCCGATGAAGTATTAGAAAAAGGCCGTGTCGGTCCTGGCGAGCTGCTGGTTATCGACACCAAATTTGGCAAGATTTGGCACTCCAAAGACATCGACAACGATTTAATGGCCCGTCACCCTTATAAAGAGTGGCTCGATAGCCATGTCAAACACCTCACGCCATTTGAACAATTGGATGATGAGCAAGTCGGCAGCCGATCGTTATCCGATAACGAATTAAGCACCTACCAAAAACAATTTGGTATGAACCGTGAAGAAATCGACCAAGTACTTAGAGTGATTGGGGAAAATGGCCAAGAAGCCACAGGCTCGATGGGTGATGATGCACCGATGGCCGTGCTTTCTTCCAAAGAACGCAGTGTGACTGATTACTTTCGCCAAATGTTTGCCCAAGTGACCAACCCGCCGATTGATCCACTGCGCGAAAAGCATGTGATGTCGCTGGCCACCTGCATTGGTCGCGAGATGAATGTGTTTTGCGAAACTGATGGTCATGCCTACCGCGTCGCCTTTAAATCGCCCGTGCTGCTGTATTCCGATCTGGTTCAGCTACTTGAGCTCGACAGTCAATATTATCGCAACAGCATCGTAGACATTAACTACGCCCCCGCAGAGAAAGATTTACAGCAAGCGATCCTCGATCTGTGTGATCAAGCCGAGCGCTTAGTCCGCAGTGGTACCGTGCTTATTGTGCTATCAGATCGGGGCATCAATGCCAGCAAAGTCCCAATTCCAGCGGCAATGGCAGTCGGGGCCGTACAAACGCGCCTAGTTGAAACCAACTTGCGCTGCGATGCCAACATAGTGATTGAAACCGCCACCGCCCGCGATCCACACCAATTTGCAGTATTACTCGGTTATGGTGCGACCGCCGTTTATCCATACCTAGCGTATGAATCGCTAAGCCAACAAATCGACAGAGGTGCAATCAATAGGCCGTACCGTGATGTCATGCTCAACTTCCGCGATGGTATCAACAAAGGCTTATTTAAGATCATGTCAAAGATGGGGATTTCCACCATCGCCTCGTACCGCTGTTCACATTTATTTGAAGCGGTAGGGCTTCATCCAGATGTGATCAGCCTTTGTTTCAAAGGGACGGCTAGCCGTATTTCCGGTGCAAACTTCGATGATTTCCAACAAGATGCCATCAACTTAGCGCGTCGTGCATGGCTCAAACGTAAACCCATCGAACACGGCGGTTTGCTCAAATATGTGCATGGCGGTGAATTTCATGCCTATAACCCCGATGTTGTCGGCACACTCCAACAAGCGGTTAAATCAGGGGATTATCAAGATTATCTCGCCTTTGCTCGCGAGGTAAATGAACGTCCAGTTGCTGCTATCCGAGACTTGCTACAACTGACGAAAAGCGAAAACCCTATCGCAGTAGAACAGGTGGAAGCCGCCACTGAGTTATATAAACGCTTCGATTCTGCGGCAATGTCAATTGGTGCCCTGAGCCCCGAAGCACACGAAGCACTCGCCATTGCTATGAACCGCTTAGGCGGCCATTCCAACTCTGGCGAAGGTGGCGAAGACCCTCGTCGGTTTGGCAACGAGCGTAACTCACGGATCAAGCAGGTCGCCTCTGGTCGTTTTGGCGTTACCCCGCATTACTTAGTCAATGCCGATATTATCCAAATCAAAGTCGCCCAAGGCGCAAAACCCGGTGAGGGCGGCCAATTACCCGGCCATAAGGTCACTACCGAAATTGCTAAGCTGCGCTATGCCGTCCCAGGGGTCACGCTCATTTCCCCGCCCCCGCACCACGATATTTACTCGATTGAAGATTTAGCCCAACTGATCTTTGATTTAAAAGAGGTCAACCCAGCCGCCATGGTTTCGGTCAAGCTGGTCTCTGAACCAGGCGTGGGGACGATTGCCACAGGTGTTGCTAAAGCCTATGCCGACTTGATCACTATATCAGGCTACGATGGCGGAACAGGTGCGAGCCCATTAACCTCCGTTAAATATGCAGGTAGTCCGTGGGAGTTGGGGCTAGCTGAAACGCAACAGGCCCTTGTGGCCAATGGCTTACGCCATAAAATCCGCCTGCAAGTGGATGGCGGCTTAAAGACAGGGTTAGATGTTATCAAAGCCGCCATTTTAGGTGCAGAAAGCTTTGGTTTTGGCACTGCGCCCATGGTGGCGTTAGGCTGTAAATATCTGCGTATTTGTCACCTCAATAACTGTGCAACAGGCGTTGCAACTCAGGATGAAAAACTGCGCCGAGATTACTTCAAGGGCTTACCTGAGCAGGTGATGAATTACTTTGTTGGACTTGGCCAAGAAGTACGAGAGTTACTGGCACAACTTGGCGTTGAAAAACTCACCGACTTGATCGGCCGTACCGATTTACTGATCGCCCTTGATGGCTTCAGCGCCAAACAACAGAAGCTCGATTTAACTGGCCTACTTCACGCACCCACCCCCGCAGAAGGCAAAACCTTGTATTGCAGCGAGCCCAATACCCCCTTCGATAACGCAGTCTTGAGCCAAACTTTACTGGAAGAAGCATTGCCCGCGATAACCGCACGCAGCGGCGCAGATTTATACCACAACATACGTAACACTGACCGCTCTATTGGGGCTAGATTATCCGGTGAAATTGCAACCCGTTACGGCAATCAAGGTATGGCATCTTCCCCCATTAATCTTCATTTGACGGGCACCGCAGGGCAATCTTTTGGGGTCTGGAATGCGGGTGGTCTAAACCTTCACCTTATTGGCGATGCTAACGATTATGTCGGCAAAGGTATGACGGGGGGGAAAATCACCATTCACCCCCCAATGGGCTCGGCCTTTAAATCACATGAAGCCACCATTATAGGAAACACCTGTTTATACGGCGCAACAGGCGGAAAACTGTTTGCAGCAGGTACCGCAGGTGAACGATTTGGCGTAAGAAACTCTGGCGCCATCGCTGTGGTTGAAGGCGTGGGCGATAATGCTTGTGAGTATATGACAGGCGGGATAGTCGCCATCTTAGGGACAACAGGTGTGAACTTTGGCGCAGGCATGACAGGCGGCTTTGCTTACATCCTAGACCAAAACGGTGACTTCGCCGGACGGGTAAACCCTGAACTGGTCGAAGCGCTTCCACTCGATGATTTAGCTATCCACCAAGAACACCTTCGTGGGCTTATCGACCGCCATTTGGAAGAAACAGGATCACGCCGAGCCCAAGAAATTCTGGCCGATTTTGATCTATGGATTCCTAAGTTCTATCTCGCGAAACCGAAGTCAGCCGATGTGAACACCCTCTTGGGACATCAAAGTCGCTCAGCCGCTGAACTACGCGTTCAAGCACAATAAGGAGGGAACCTTCATGAGCCAGAACATTTACCAATTTATTGATGTATCTCGCGTTGATCCAGCGAAAAAGCCACTCAAAATCAGAAAAATTGAGTTCGTTGAAATCTATGAACCCTTTACTCAGCAACAAGCCAGCGCCCAATCCGATCGCTGCCTCGATTGCGGTAACCCGTATTGTGAATGGAAATGCCCAGTCCACAATTACATTCCACAATGGCTTCAATTAGCCAATGAAGGTCGCATTATTGAAGCCGTCGAGCTCTCGCATCAGACCAACACCCTACCTGAAGTCTGTGGTCGGGTGTGCCCACAAGATCGTTTATGTGAAGGGTCTTGCACCCTCAATGCCGATTTTGGTGCCGTCACCATCGGCAACGTCGAAAAGTACATTACCGATAAAGCCTTTGAAATGGGCTGGAAACCTGACATGTCACATGTTGAGTGGACCGACAAAAAAGTCGCGGTGATAGGCGCGGGACCTGCAGGCCTATCATGTGCTGATATTCTGGTGCGCAATGGCGTCAAACCCGTCGTCTTTGACCGTTATCCTGAAATTGGCGGCCTGCTCACTTTTGGTATCCCCTCGTTCAAATTAGAAAAAGAAGTGATGATTAACCGCCGTAAAATCTTCACTGAAATGGGCGTTGAGTTCCAGCTTGATACTGAAGTAGGCAAAGACGTGCAACTGGCCGACTTAATCAAAGACTATGACGCGGTATTTCTTGGCGTTGGCACCTATAAAAACATGCGAGCAGGCCTAGCCAACGAAGATGCTCCAGGCGTGTACGATGCACTGCCCTTTTTAATTTCGAATACTTACAAAGTGATGGGACTCGACACATCAACGCCATTTACCAATATGAAAGGCAAACAAGTAGTGGTACTTGGCGGCGGCGATACGGCGATGGACTGCGTACGTACCTCAGTGCGCCAAGGGGCCAAAAAAGTCATTTGCGCTTATCGCCGTGATGAGGCCAATATGCCGGGTTCCAAACGCGAAGTGAAAAACGCACGAGAAGAAGGGGTTAACTTTCAGTTTAACCTGCAGCCACTGGGCGTCGAGGTAGACCAAGCGGGGCATGTCACCGGCATCAAAGTCGTAAAAACCGCCCTTGGTGAGCCCGACGATGCTGGCCGCCGCCGCCCTGAACCCGTCTCTGGCAGCGAACATATTATTAAAGCCGATGCCGTAATCATGGCCTTTGGTTTTCAGCCACACGCCATGCCTTGGCTCAGTGATTACAATGTCGAGTTGGATCAATGGGGACGTATTCAAGCACCACAAGATAACGCCTTTCCATTCCAAACCTCTAACCCTAAAATCTTTGCGGGCGGTGATGCCGTGCGCGGCTCCGATCTGGTAGTTACCGCCATTGATGAAGGGCGACGCGCAGCCGATGGAATCATGGATTTTCTGGATGTCTAATCGTTAACTGATTACCACAAGAAAGAAAGATAAAAACAGCGAGAGAGATGAGGCGTTAAGCTCTGACCTCTCGCTTTTTATTTGTTACAATCTCGCCATTATGCGCTCAGTGTGAGCGCACATCTGAACAACAAAGAGAAGCTAGCTATGAAAATCGGCATTATCGGTGCGATGGAGCAAGAAGTTGCGATCCTAAAAGACCAACTGACTAACTGTGAAACACACAAAAAAGCAGGTTGTACCATTTATACAGGTACGCTAAACGGTGCCGATATCGTGTTACTGCAATCAGGTATTGGTAAAGTAGCCGCAGCTGTTGGCTCTGCAATTATGCTAGAAGTTTTCCAACCTGATGTGGTACTTAACACAGGTTCTGCGGGCGGCTTTGATAGCAGCCTAAACGTAGGTGATGTCGTGATTTCAAGCGAAGTTCGCTACCACGATGCCGATGTAACTGCATTTGGTTACGAAATCGGTCAAATGGCACAACAACCTGCCGCTTTTGCATCTGATGAAAAACTAATGGATATCGCCGCGCAAGCACTGGCAACAATGGAAGACGTGCACGCTATTCGCGGTCTAATTTGTACTGGCGATGCGTTTGTATGTAGCGCAGAGAAACAACAATTCATCCGTGACAACTTCCCAGCAGTTATCGCTGTTGAAATGGAAGCAGCGGCTATTGCCCAAGCATGTCATCAGTTCAACGTACCATTTGTTGTTGTTCGCGCAATTTCAGATGTAGCAGACAAAGAATCGCCAATGAGCTTTGATGAGTTCCTACCACTGGCAGCGAAAAGCTCTTCAGTGATGGTAGCTAAAATGGCTGAGTTACTGAATCAGTAATGAACGACCTTTTAGCGATACTCGCTAACAATAGCACCCTACTTGCAATGTGGGGTGCCATTGCATTGCATTGGCTTATTGCCATTCCGCAAGACCTTCACCCGCTCAACTTATGGCAACGCTTGGCCATCATGCTAGCCAGCCGCGTTAATAAACCTAATGATAACCGCCACCAACGTTTACTATCAGGTTTGCTAACTTGGTCACTAATGTGGCTTACCATGCTCATTATGCTGATTGCCTGCAAACAGTTAGTCTGGATTGACGCCCTGTTTGATCTCACCTTGTTATGGTTCGCATTGGGTTGGAAAAATATCAGCCAACTCAGCCACCAGCTGATCAAAGCCTATAGCGCCGAAAATAAAACCCTCTGTCGACGCCTACTCAGCACCACTCTTAATCGCCAAACGGAAAGCCTGTCTTTATT
Source organism: Photobacterium sanguinicancri (assembly GCF_002265265.1). Lineage (GTDB taxonomy): Bacteria > Pseudomonadota > Gammaproteobacteria > Enterobacterales > Vibrionaceae > Photobacterium > Photobacterium sanguinicancri. Next base: position 31,455 of record NZ_NOIF01000025.1, on the reverse strand, counting down.
AGGGCTAGGAAAGGCGGGGGCTGAAACACAACTGCTCGGCTATGGTCGCCAAGTCATTGGCGTGCTGTTTTGGTACGGGCTCGCAGGTGGGATTGGTGCGCTTATGTATCGTCTTGCGGTCAGCCTAGCGCGCGTATGGTCACCAACCCGCAAGCAATATGTCTTTTTTGGTTATCCTGCCATTCGCATTTTAGCGGTACTCGATATTGTGCCATTACGCTTATTCGCCTTACTTATCGCGCTGGGACAAAACGGAAAAGTGGCGTTACGCAGTTTATGGCAGCAAGGTGAAAACTGGCAGCTTCCAGGACCTGGCTGGCTACTTGTCGCAACGGGCAACAAACTATCACTTTCTCTCGGAGGGCCTGCAATTTATGAAGACCGTAAATTGGAACGTCCACGCTTAGGCGGGAAAATAGCCCCTGCGGCTTTACACCTTGCTCAAATCGAGCAAGTCGCTAAAAGCCGAGTCATCATTTGGCTGGTGGTACAAAGTTGTCTTATCATTCTTTTCCAAGGAGCTTTTTAAGTGCGTTTCGCTTGCTGCTGTTTTTTGTTTTTTTCCACCATGAGTTTTGCAACACAACCCGCAACTCGAGTGATAAGCTTATCTCCTCACATGACTGAGCTAGCGTATGCCGCAGGGTTAGGCGATAAGCTGATTGCAGCAACGGAATACAGCGATTACCCCAAAGCCGCACTCAAGCTAGAACGCGTCGCCAATCATAGAGGCATTAAATTAGAACGCATTGTTGCCCTTCAGCCCGATCTGATCCTGGCATGGAAAAGTGGTAACCCCCCTCGAGAAATGGCCAAGCTTGAGCAGCTGGGATTCAATGTTGTCTACTCCACTTCAAAAGAACTGCCAGCCATTGCCGACACCATCGAGCGACTGGGTCAATACGCCGACTCCCCCCTACAAGCACAACAAGCAGCGAACGATTACCGTGAAAAGCTCGCAGCACTGACCCTGAAATATCAGCGCCAAGAAAAAGTACGCTACTTTTATCAGCTCAGCGCCGCCCCAATAATCACCGCCGCGGATGGACACTGGCCGACTCAAGTGTTTCAAGTCTGTGGTGGTGAGAACATTTTTGCCGCAAGTAAAGCCCCATATCCGCAGGTATCACAAGAGCAAGTTGTGATCCGCCAACCAGAAATCATATTTGGTACCTCTCACGCCAATACAAATGTTGATATATGGCAAGACTGGCAGGGTAAAATACCTGCTGTCGATAATCGACAGATATTTACCGTGAATTCAGACTGGCTTAACCGCCCGACACCTCGAACGCTAAAAGCGATCAAGCAGGTATGCGATCACCTAGACACGGTACGAGAACAACGACGTGCGACACAGTAGTCCGCTGCTCTGCCGTCATCTTTATTTTCGCTTTCTTTATCAGGTAATACTTTAATGCTTATCTATCTCCTTGATATGTTTGGTACTGCTGTATTCGCAGTATCAGGTGTGCTCTTGGCTGGACGGTTACGAATGGATCCCTTTGGCGTTGTGGTACTCGCCAGCGTAACGGCTATTGGTGGTGGTACTATTCGTGACATGGCGCTGGGTGCAACGCCTGTGTTCTGGATCACTGATACCAATTACCTTTGGGTGATCTTCATTACATGCTTATTCACGATGGCCGCTATTCGTCGACCTCAAAAGCTGCCGTGGTATGTTCTCCCTGTTGCCGATGCCATAGGTTTAGCGGTATTTGTCGCCATTGGTGTTGAAAAAGCATTACGTTTTGGCGCATCACCTATGGTGGCTGTGATCATGGGTGTGCTTACAGGCTGTGGCGGTGGTGTGATCCGTGATGTACTGGCGCGTGAGATCCCCATGGTATTACGTACTGAGGTATACGCGACTGCCTGTATTCTTGGTGGTATCGTGCACACAACAGGTTTGTTAACTGGTTTTACAACCGAAGTATCCTCACTTGCGGGCATCATCACCACGCTGACGATTCGTCTCGCGGCTATCCGCTGGCACTTGTCGTTACCATCACTGACACTACGCTAATAACAAAACTATTTATTACTTTCCGTTTCAAAAAACCGCCGACCCTGGCGGTTTTTTTATGTTTCACTCCAACTAAGTAATATAAAAACTTTACTTAATAACAAGCACTACTACTATGTAAAGTATAAGCATTACTTAACCCTTTATTCCATTCGATATGAAGCGGAGAGCAGCCATGAAACCCTACGTTGAGCATGCCAACATTACGATCAAAGATATCGATCACACCATTACGTTTCTACAAACTGCGATACCTGAATTTAACGTTCGACATCGCGGATACAACGAGGCTTATCGTTGGTGTTACATAGGCACGCAAGACAGCTATTTAGCACTACAAGAGGTACTTGAGCGCACTCAGGTCGACCGTAACCCGTATGTCGATATTGGGATTAATCATGTGGGTTTGGTGATTGACGATGTAGATGCAGCCAAAGTGCGATTGCTGGCCGCTGGCTATGTGCAGAATGATCTGGCGACCGATCACCCTTGGCGAAAACGTATCTATTTCTTTGACCAAGATGGTGTGGAGTGGGAGTTTATTGAATACCTGAGTCAGCAAGCGAAAGAGCGTAATGACTATGATCTTTGATATTGAATAGCGTAGCGGCATTAAAAAAGGCGCCGAAGCGCCCTTTGATTCTCTGAATCAGCAATAATGATTACTTCAGAGTAATACGTGCAAACTTACGTTTACCGACTTGGTAAACCGCAGTACCTGCCGCAGGTACTAGCTTAGTATCTTCGATTTTATCACCGTCGATCTTGGCTGCACCTTGGCGGATCATACGCATCGCATCTGATGTCGAGTTAACCAGGCCTGCTTCTTTTAGTAGGTTACCAATCGCCATACCCGCTTCAAACTCCAGCTCAGGCATTTCTTCTGGCATCGCACCTTTTTGGAAACGGTTGATGAACTCTTGCTCTGCTGAGTCAGCATCGGCTTCAGAGTGGAAGCGAGCAATGATTTCTTTCGCTAGCAAGATCTTAACATCGCGTGGGTTTTTACCGTTTGCCATGTCTTCTTTAAACTGCGCGATTTCTTCTAGTGGACGGAATGACAAGCATTCGAAGTAGTTCCACATAAGATCGTCAGAGATAGACATGATCTTACCAAACATTTCGTTTGGCACGTCGTTCACACCAATGTAGTTGTGCGCCGACTTCGACATTTTCTTCACGCCGTCTAAACCAACCAATAGTGGCATGGTTAAGACAACCTGTGGTTTTTGACCGTTCGATTTTTGTAGCTCACGCCCCATCAGAAGGTTGAACTTCTGATCAGTACCACCAAGCTCTACGTCAGTTTCCATCGCCACAGAATCGTAACCTTGTAGCAATGGGTACATGAATTCATGAATAGCAATTGGACGACCGTCAGCATAACGCTTTTTAAAGTCATCACGTTCTAGCATACGTGCAACCGTTTGGTTTGCCGCTAGACGGATCATACCTTCAGCACCTAGCTCAGATAACCATGTAGAGTTGAACTCAATTTTGGTTTTTGCTGGGTCTAGAATTTTGAATACTTGTTCTTTGTACGTTTCAGCATTTGCTAAAACATCTTCACGAGTCAACGGTGGACGCGTGGTGTTTTTGCCTGTTGGGTCACCCACCATGCCGGTGAAATCACCGATTAGGAATGTCACATCGTGGCCAAGCTCTTGGAAAGTGCGTAGCTTGTTTAGGATAACTGTGTGACCTAGGTGGATATCTGGGGCTGTTGGATCTGCACCCAGTTTGATACGTAATGGACGGTTTTCTTTTAACTTGGCAATCAGCTCTTCTTCTGGAATAAGCTCATCGACACCACGCTTAATCTCAGCTAAAGCCTGTTCAATGCTGACCATTCTTGTTCGCTCCCACAGAATTGGCAAAAAAGTGATAATCGACCATCTTACTTGAATAGCGATGTTTTTTGAAACCAGTTAGACTGCGTGTTGTCTATTTTTTTATTCAGGCCATTTATAGATCCACCATGCCGTTTAGTAAGCTAGCTCAATTACCCAAGATTCATCAGATACTGATCGCCACGATCAGTGCTCTTATCGTGCTGTTGCTTCTGCTACCTTCACCCGACAATATGGCGCCGGCTGATCGTAAATTCGAAGTAGGCAAGGCGTATCCCATTGCTGTCAATGTGGACACCCCGCAACTGCTTCCCGCAGAAAGTACAACTTTACCTTCAGCGCCTCTGACATGGAAAAAACACAAAATAAAATCAGGTGAAAGCCTTGCTGTTGTCTTCGACAAAGTCGGATTAAGTCCAGCAACCTTATACCGTCTCGTCAATGCCGATGAAGGCACGCGCTCTCTCACCAACCTGCGCCCAGGCGACACATTAAAATTTGGTTTTGATGAAAATAACGAGTTGATCCAACTCATCAAGCCCAACACAGCTACCGACACACTCGTGATTACACGAACCGCTGATAGCTTTGTTTCAAAAGCAGAAACGAAAACCGTCGATACTCAACTTAACTTTGCTAAAGCAACCATCACATCCAGCTTTTGGAATGCCGGTGATAAAGCAGGGCTAACGGCTAATCAAATCATGGAGATTGCTGGGATTTTTGGTTGGGATATCGATTTCGCGTTAGATATTCGCGGGGGGGATAAGTTCTCTGTATTGTTTGAAGAACAATTTGTTGAAGGTGAATCCATTGGCCGAGGAAATATTCTCGCTGCAACCTTCACCAACCTAGGTCAGACATTTACGGCGGTACGCAGTGAAGACGGTAAGTATTACGATAAAAATGGTAACGCCATGCGTAAAGCTTTCCTCCGCTCACCAATTAACTTCCGTTATGTCAGCTCTAACTTTAACCCTCGTCGCTTACATCCAGTGACAGGCCGAGTAAAAGCACACCGAGGCACAGACTATGTTGCACCAGTTGGCACCCCTATTTGGGCTGCGGGTGACGGTATAGTGATGAAGTCGGCGTATAACAAGTTTAATGGTAACTATGTCTTTATTCGCCACACCTCAACCTATATCACCAAGTACCTGCACATGACCAAGCGTAAAGTCAAAACAGGTCAACGGGTTAAACAAGGACAAACCGTCGGTACACTTGGTGGGACAGGCCGTGTAACTGGCCCTCACTTACACTACGAGTTCTTGGTTAACGGCGTACATAAAAACCCACGCACAGTGAAATTGCCTCAGGCAGAGTCTCTTCATGGGAAACAAAAGACCGCCTTCAAAAAGCATGCTGATAAACGCTTAAATCAATTAGCACAGTTCAGTAACTTGCTGGCTGGCACGAATAGTCCATTAATTATCAACCAAGGATAATTAACCTATTCACGGAAAACAAAAAAGCCGTCACTTACAGTAAGTGACGGCTTTTTATTTCTCTAATTTCACTCAAAAAGACATGTTCGCTTTTAGAGTAATCAGGCTAGCTTAAACGCTAAACGATGCACCACAACCACAGGTTGTCGTTGCATTCGGGTTGTTTACGAAGAAACGAGAACCTTCAAGGCCCTCGGTGTAATCAACCGTACCACCGATCAAATATTGTAAGCTCATAGGGTCAACAACAAGTGTTACGCCCTGTTTTTCAATTGTCATATCGCCTTCGTTTACCTTCTCATCGAAAGTAAAACCATATTGAAAACCACTACAACCACCACCGGTGATGTACACACGTAGCTTCAGTTCTGGGTTTTCTTCTTCAGCGATTAACGTTTTCACTTTATTCGCGGCAACATCTGAAAAATTTAGCGGCAAATTGGTGTCGCTCATCAAGACCTCACAAACATATCGAGTTATTAAGCGGATTATCTAATACCTGACTATCTCGTTCAAGTATTGACCACCTCTGCGCGTAACTTTTCTTTTTTAATTGCTCGGTGCAGTAGTTGAGAATAAATCGGTTTACCCCCTAATACCTGCGCTAACATGGTTGCGCCAAGCGTCGTAATAATCAAGGGGACAATCAAATGATAGTTGTTGGTCATTTCAATAACTAACAATATACCTGTGATTGGTGCTCGTACGGTTGCAGCAAACAATGCGCCCATCCCCGCAATCGCGAACATACCGGGTTCTAAACCAAATTCAGGGAACCACGCTTGCGCAATAGAACCAAAGAAAGTACCAAACAAAGTGCCTAGCGCCAGCATAGGAGCAAAAATACCGCCAGGTGCACCCGAGCCAAAACACAATAACGTTGTCGCGACACGTGCCAAAAATAAGATAAACAATAAGCTGACGCTGTATTTACCGTTAGTGGCATCTGGAATAATCGCGATACCACCACCAGTAAGCTCTGGTAAATAAAGTAATAGCAAGCCAAAACAACCACCGAGCAAAGTGCCAGTGATCAAATAACGGCGACGGTCATTGTTGTGAATTCGAGCAAACAGATCTTGAGAAAGGGTAACTAAACGGTTGAAGATCACCCCGAACACACCAAAAAACATACCCAACAATAAAAATAGCCATAGCGATGTCAGCATCGGCGCTTCATATTGCGGCATGGATATCACGGCTTCTTGTCCTCGAATACTACGAAAGACAATGTTGGCAACGATTGCAGAGATCATTACACACTTAATTGAAATAAGGCTGTATCGAAATTGTGGCCGCATTTCTTCGACTACAAACATGATCCCTGCCATTGGCGCATTAAATGCCGCCGCCAGACCACCTGCCGCACCCGCTGCTAATAAAGAGTGACGACCTTCTTCGTCTTTCAAACGAAAGATATCGGTGATCATTCGGCCGATGTTACCACCCATCTGCACCGTTGGCCCTTCGCGACCCAGTACCATGCCTGAACCTAACGCCCCTAAGCCACCAATAAATTTCACTGGGATCACACGCCACCAGCGAACAGGACGAATGTCTTCCATTGCCCCTTCAATTTCAGGAATGCCAGAACCAGCCGCTTCAGGCGCAAAGCGCTGCACTAAAAAATAGCCAATAAATGCCAATCCAGCGCTCACCATAAATGCCGTCAACCACAAAGGTAAGCTACTGCTGATTTCAGCACGTAACCAGTCGGTTCGCTGTTCAGATACCCAATGCACGCCGATTTCAAACAGTGTCCCCATCAAGCCTGCGATGACACCGACAATGGCAGCAAGAAGTAACACTGATACAGGCGTTTTATCTTGCGATAAAAAACGCCGCATTAGGCGCGTAGGATGACGACGATGCGAGGTCGCCTGAGATTGAGCAGGTTCCGTCATGGTTTAACCGTATAAATTAGTAAGCAGCAGAAAGGATAGACATGATTTGTATAGTCTGTAGTGCAAACTACTGAAAGAATATGCAGCAGTTTGCTCCTACTAGCTTAGCCAATACTGGTTAAAGTTAACACTCACAATGTTGAAAACTAGCTTTCCATCACTGATAGCTTAGTTAGAAATTGAAAAGAACTGCGAAATGGTGACAAACATCCCTAGCGCTGGCGCTTTTCCTTTGGGTACAATGCCGCAGCCTGAATTAAATAAATTAAATAGGACACTACTAATGAGCAAATCAGCAGAGTTATTTGCTAAAGCACAAGAAGCCATCCCGGGTGGCGTAAACTCACCAGTTCGCGCATTTGCCGGCGTTGGTGGTCACCCTATCTTTATCGAACGAGCTGACGGTGCCTACATTTTCGATGCTGATGGTAAAGCGTACATCGACTACGTTGGCTCTTGGGGTCCTATGATTCTTGGTCACAACCATGTGGCTATCCGTGATGCCGTGATCGATGCAGCACAACGTGGCCTAAGCTTTGGTGCGCCAACTGAAATGGAAATCACCATGGCTGAAATGGTGTCACGCCTAGTACCATCAATGGAACAAGTGCGCATGGTAAGCTCAGGTACTGAAGCTACCATGAGTGCGATTCGCCTTGCACGTGGCTTCACTAACCGCGACAAAATCATCAAATTTGAAGGCTGTTACCACGGTCACGCAGACTGCCTACTAGTAAAAGCTGGCTCTGGTGCATTGACGCTTGGTCAACCTAGCTCACCAGGCGTACCTGCTGATTTCGCTAAGCACACCCTAACTTGTACCTTCAACGACCTTGATTCAGTACGTGAAGTGTTTACTCAAAACCCAGAAGACATCGCTTGTATTATCGTTGAGCCTGTTGCGGGTAACATGAACTGCATTCCACCAGTACCCGGCTTCCTTGAAGGCCTACGTGAAATTTGTGACGAATTTGGTGCGCTACTTATTCTTGATGAAGTAATGACAGGGTTCCGCGTTTCTCACGGTGGCGCACAAGGTTACTACAACATCAAACCAGATCTAACTACGCTGGGTAAAGTGATCGGTGGCGGTATGCCTGTCGGTGCTTTTGGTGGCCGCAGAGATGTGATGCAATATATCGCGCCTACAGGCCCGGTATACCAAGCTGGTACACTGTCAGGTAACCCAGTCGCAATGGCTGCAGGTCATGCTTGTCTAACGGTACTAACAGAAGAAGGTAACGAACGTCGCCTTTCTCTTGCCACTAAGCACCTAGCACAAGGTTTTAAAGCCTTAGCTGAAAAACATGGTATTCCACTAGCAACAAACCAAGTGGGCGCAATGTTTGGTTTCTTCTTCACCACACAAGAAAACGTAACTTGCTATGAAGACGTGACTAAGTGTGATGTTGAGCGCTTCAAACGTTTCTTCAACTTAATGCTTAAAAATGGTGTTTACCTTGCACCATCAGCATACGAAGCATGCTTTACATCACTGGCACACGGTGACAAAGAAATCGAAGCTACGCTGGCTGCTGCCGACCATGCATTTGCTACGATTGCCGCAGAAGCTAACGCTTAATTAACGCAGTCCAAAGCAGAAACAATAACGCCACGCTCTTAAGCGTGGCTTTTTTTATGCCAGCTATTGCCAAAATACGACTGCTAATACCACTAAGCCAATTAAAACCATTAGAGCAAAAGGTGGACGACGTTTAACTTTCTTGTCGCACTGATTGTCACAACATCCCATTTTTCATTCCTCTTATTTACCCTGATTCAATCAATATTTTTGAGGCTGTTCTATTCTTTGCATTATAACTAAAACAGCATGTTAGTCTTTTCTTGTCATCACTATTGCATAGACAGAAATTGATGCGATGATAAGCACTATCGACGGATCATTAACTGCTTATTTTCGCTGATAGGTAACTAGCCTGTCGGCATATTGACCTTGTAAGGACATGAAAGTGCCAAAACCATTTAAAGCCGAATCCAGACATTGGATGTTAATTGTGGCATTGATCATTGCCGCGTATGCCAGCTACCGCCTGATTGAACCTTATTTAGGCCCCATCGTGATGGGCTTCATTATCTCGTTGCTGTACTACCCAATTCACGAAAAAATTGAAGCGAAAATGCCAAAACGCCCCAACAGCGCCGCGATTTTGTCATGTACCTTATTAACCTTCATCATAGTGATCCCATTGCTGGTCGTATTTAGCTCGATCATTCAGCAAGGCACTACCTTTTCAAAAGGTAGCTATGTATGGTTAACGAGTGGCGGGGCAGAACAAATGCTTAACCACTCCTATGCGCAATCAGCCTTAGCCTTAATCGATAAATACTCACCATTTGATGGCATTGACGCCCAAGTGGTTATCCAAAAGATCGCCTCTGCAGCCTCTAAATTTGGCTCACAACTTATCAATATGAGCGCCAAGTTACTGGGTGATGCCACCAACTTTTTGGTGAGCTTCCTCTTGATGCTATTTGTCTTATTTTTCTTATTACGCGATCACGAAAAAATGGTCTCAACGCTACGCTTAATCATTCCACTATCACGTAGCCAAGAAGACACCCTACTTAACGAAGTAGAACAAGTGGCTAAATCCGCAGTACTTGGGGCATTTCTTACCGCGATTGTGCAAGGGTTTGTCGGCGGCTTTGCAATGTGGATGGCTGGATTCCCCGCGCTATTCTGGGGATCGATGATGGCCTTTGCTTCCTTTATTCCTGTGGTTGGTACCGCGCTTATCTGGTTACCAGCTTCACTTTACTTGCTCTTGATTGATCAATGGGAATGGGCGCTGTTCTTATCAGCATGGGGGATCATTGTCGTAGGTTCCATCGATAACGTGGTACGCCCATTACTGATGCAAGGTAACTCAAGCATGAATACCCTGCTGATCTTCTTCTCCATTTTGGGTGGGTTACACCTGTTTGGTCTTATCGGCATGATTTACGGCCCAATCATTTTTGCCGTTACTGCAGTGTTATTTAGTATGTATGAGGTTGAATTTAAAGACTTCCTCGAACAGCAAGACCGAAATTAACCACTAAGGCCGCTGTATCCCCACGGATACAGCGGTGCTTATCTTCCTTTCATGTTGGTTTTGTGGAACAATTCGCGCCCTTCGTGATGTTTATTAAAGGCCCATTATGTCCTATACCGCAGCCAGTCAGGTCGTTGCACGTCAACTTGAGTTTTTTGAGAACCGTAAAGTACTTGTCGTCGGTGAACTCAGCGATGACTATCCGCTGGCATTGGTAGACGTTGCCCAGTCTGTGTCGGTATTTACCACCAACTATGCCTACCACAAACAAATCAGCCGCTCACAAAAAGTGGTTAGTCACTTTGGCGCTGAACTCACGGCAGATTTAGATATCGACATGATCCTACTGTACTGGCCTAAAGCCAAAGCAGAAGCGGATTATTTACTATCGATGGTATTGGCAAAATTTGGTACAGGTACCGAAATCTGTATTGTGGGTGAAAACCGCAGTGGTGTACGTAGCGCAGAAAAAATGTTTACGCCATACGGGCCACTCACCAAATATGATTCGGCTCGCCGTTGTGGTTTTTATTGGGGCCGTTGCGATAACCCAGCACAACCTTTTGAGCTTTCAGCATGGTTCCGTAATTACCCATTAACGGTTGCAGGTACAGAGATCACTATTCGATCTTTACCTGGTGTATTTAGCCACGGTGAATTCGATAAAGGTTCAGAATTACTGCTGAATACTCTACCTAAACTTCGCGGCAAAGTGCTCGATTTTGGTTGTGGTGCTGGTGTGATCGGTGCAGTAATGAAAACCAATAACCCAAGCATTGAATTAGAACTGTGTGACATCAGTGCGCTGGCGCTTGAGTCAGCAAGAGAAACCTTCAAGCTCAATAACCTTGAAGCCAAATTTACCGCAACAGATGTATTTACCGAACTGCCAGGTTCATACAATTACTTGGTGAGTAATCCTCCGTTCCATTCAGGGCTAAAAACCTGTTACGAACCAACGGAAAACTTTATTGCCCAAGCGCCACAACACTTACACAACGATGGTGCACTTATTATTGTGGCAAACAGCTTCTTACAGTACCCACCACTTATTCAAAAAAGCTTCGGTGAGTGTCGTACGGCAGCGACAACAAATAAATTCAATATTTACGCTGCGAAAAAATAGTACTAAAGGCAGACTGAAATTGTTCAGTCTGCTTTCAATTCCGTCATTTATCACGCACACCCTCCGTTAAGTCCGTCAATTTTGTGTTTTAACACACGCTTCATTATCCACTTGCTTGATCCCTCAAAAAAACTCAGTATAACAAGTGTAAAGCACGATTAGTTTGTCACTTTGTTATCGTTACAGGCTTTCTCTTACGCTGAATACGTCAAAAAAAACACCTTAGATACAGGGTGTTAAATTTACATTCTGTACGCGCGCTTTTAATCAGCCCTCGAACGACTAATCGTATTAACATCCATATAACTTGCAAAATGATGACCCTACACAGGCACCTTAATGAAAAACATCACGCAATTTAAGCGCCTCCAAAATACCTTAATGATCGCTTTTTTAGTGCTCAGCATTACCCCCTTAACGCTGTCTGCGCTGTTTTTCATGAACTCACATACCAAGGATTTGGTTGAGCAAAGCACCTCGCACCTCGCATCACTGCTTGATAATAAAAAGAAACAGCTTAATAACTTCTTTACGGCAAAAGAATCTGAAGCACAAAGCTTTGCTCGCTCAGAACTCGCCAATGCCAGTGGCGGTCGATTTTATGGCTTAGTGGGTGCCTTCCATCAGCTAGGTGAACTCCCCAGCAAACTCGATGACAATAATCGCAGCACCTATTTCACCCATACGCTCACCGAAAAAGGCAAATCAATTAATGCGCATAGCACTAACTATATCGGACACGAACGTTATCGATTAATGTACAAACGCTATCACTGGGCCTTTGAGGAATACTTAAAACGGTCTGACTTTAGTGACATCATGCTGGTCGATATTAAGGGTAATGTGGTGTATTCCGTCAACCACCCTGAACGATTTGGCATTGGTTTAAACGATCCTCGCTTTTCTGGCAGCGAGCTCAGCAACACCTTTAAAGCTATAAAAGAACAAACAAGTGATATGCAAAGCCAGCCTGAACAGGTACCTATTGCATTCACTGACTTTTCAGCGAATAAAGATCAATCGTCACAAACGGCATGGTTTGCCGCGCCTGTTATTCAGCAAGGCTACTTACACAGTTATGTCTTTTTTGAACTCAGTAATAAGCGGATCAGCTCCCTAATTGCAGACACACCACCCACCAGTAACTACGTGCAAACATTGCTAGTCGGCAGCGATCATCAGCCAAGGATCCCAACCACCAGCGAAGGCAGTAACCCACTAAACAGTGAGAGTATTAACCAAGCTCTCGAAGGAAATATCGGGGTCGGTAGCTTTTTAAACTTTAGTCAAACACCAGTACTCAGCGCCTTTTCCCCGATCAATGTTCTTGGTAACACTTGGGCTTTAGTGGTTGAACTTCCTGAAGAGGAAGCTTTTGCTCGGATCCGTCAAATAGAAAAAATATTCCTCGTCGCCATGATCACCGCAATTGTGCTGGTCATCATTGCTTCGCATTTACTTTCCAATTCAATTACCGCCCCCCTATTACGCCTTACCTGGGCTGCAGAACGGGTATCTGCAGGCGATTTAGATCAGAAAATTGAAGGTATTGAACGGAGTGATGAAATTGGCCGATTGGCCGTTAGTTTTGCCCGAATGCAACGCTCTGTCCGTGAAAAAATAAGCCTAATCCGCGATCAAAATACCGAATTAGAACAAAACCTTAAAGTGATACAGCAACAAAACAAAGAACTTCAAGTTACCGACAAGCTAAAAGATGAATTCCTTGCGACCACGTCGCATGAACTGCGTACCCCACTGCACGGCATGGTTGGCATTGCAGAGTCCCTTTTAGCCGGTGCGAATGGCCCAGTACAAGCATCGCAGCGTCGTCAACTGGAAATGCTGATCAATAGTGGCCAGCGATTAACAAACCTAGTGGATGATTTATTGGATTACCACAAGATGCGTTATGGCGATCTCGACATCAATAAACATGCGGTGGATCTATCCTCTGCAACACATCTAGTACTTGAATTATCACGCCACTTGGTTGGCAGTAAACCAATTCGCATCATTAACCAGATCCCTGCTGATTTGCCACCCGTTTTAGCTGATGAACAACGCTTAGAGCAAGTGCTTTATAACCTGATAGGCAATGCCATTAAATACACCTCGGAAGGTAAAATTGTCTTGTCTGCAATGGTGCTAGAAAATCAGATCCGAGTCCAAGTGGTTGATACCGGACAAGGGATCCACCCAGAGCAACTGGAACACATTTTTGAACCCTTAATCCAAGCCAATACGGGATCATCACACTATAGACAAGGTGCAGGATTAGGCTTATCAATCAGCCGACAGTTGATCGAACTAATGGGCGGTCGCTTGTATGTCAGCAGCCAGCCTATGGTAGGAGCGACATTTAGCTTTACCTTGAATCTTGCGAGTGACCAAGATATTGCAGACAGTAAGCTCGGCAATACCAACCATTTCACAGCACCTACATTGGGGGTTTCAAGCTGTAAAGATGAAGCACTACCAAATAATCCTGATGGTGAGTTGCTACTGATAGTTGATGATGAGCCCGTGAATTTACAGGTGCTAAACAACTTTTTACGCCTTGAAGGTTACCAAGTCCTCACGGCGGAAAGTGGTCCCCAAGCGCTTAAGTTAATGGATCAACATCAGCCAGCATTGATTCTGCTCGATATCATGATGCCAGAAATGAGCGGCTATGAAGTATGCCAGCACTTACGCCAACAATATGACCTACGAGAGTTACCAATCATTATGCTCTCAGCACTAGGACAAGTGCAGGATCGCGTCAAAGGCTTTGAGTATGGCGCCAATGACTATTTAGCAAAGCCGTTTAATAAAGAAGAATTAATCGCTCGTATTGGAGCCCATATTCAAGCAGGGAAAGCCGAACAACAACGCCAGCATAACCTTGTTCTGCAACAAGAAATAGACCGCCGTGAACAAGTGGAAGAAGGGTTACTCGAAACCCAAACCCGTTTAATGGGTTTACTCGAATCGACCAGCGAAGCCATTGTTTGTGTGCAAAATGAAGGACGGGTACGTTACGCTAATGCAGCTGCAGGAAAGCTCTTTAGACGAGCACCGGAGCAGCTCGAACGCCATAATATTGATGATATATTGATGACCCACTTACCGGATGATATTAGCCAAAGTCACCATTTTAATGGCCAGCTTACCTTCCGGATCGGTGATGAGCTCAAAGCGCTTGATACCGATGTGATCAATTTACCTGAAGAGTCAGGGCTTAAGCGTATGTTTATCTTCGATAATATAGGCCCTTCTGCCCAACATCGTATCAGTGAGTTAGAAAGCGCTATTGATGTACTCTCTGGGTTTGCTTTTGATGGCGATAGAAATAATCTTCAGCAACTGCGTGAATTAGGTGGTGAATTTACGCGCCTAGCGGATAAGCTTGGTAGTGATAACAAAGATAAAGGCAGTATCGTGCGTGAATTACTGGTGGAGGTAATGAAAACAACTCTCACCACATGGGAGCAAACAACCCAAAAGACTAAATTCGATTTAGCCGAAGAAAGCGGATTATGGCGGGTTTACCTCGATCGAAGTACTTTACAAACACGTACATTAGATAAGTACCTACACGTTGAAACACTACCTAAAACCCCCCGCTGGCGCACAGTGCTCAGTACCATTAACTTTGTGATGGCACGCTGTGACGAGCATTCCAGCGCATATCAAGAACTGATGGTAAAACGCGATAAACTGCAGCACCTTATCACGCAATAAATCAGTGCTTCATATTAAGCTCACAGTAAAGAGTTACTCTTGACGTAATCCCTTTCTGTGGGCTTTTTTATGTCTATAGCGTAAGCCAGCCCACAACTCAGCCTATCCTCTTTAATCTCTATTCCATGTAACCAGAGCACACAGGCAGAACGAAGATATAGCCGCGATACGTCATACGAAAACCACGAACATCACGGAATACTCCCATCACAGCTAGAAACAAAAAATGCGATTTCCCTGCTCTAAAATTAGCTTGAAAGACTAATTTCACGCTTGAAAAAAGCTTTAAAACAAGAATAAAACCAGCCAATTTATTGCGCTTTTAATGGTGAAAAATAGCGCAAAAAAGAGAAGTTACC
This sequence comes from Photobacterium sanguinicancri, assembly GCF_002265265.1. GTDB lineage: Bacteria > Pseudomonadota > Gammaproteobacteria > Enterobacterales > Vibrionaceae > Photobacterium > Photobacterium sanguinicancri. The sequence continues at coordinate 15,960 of NZ_NOIF01000025.1, read as the reverse complement.
GCCTATCCAGAAAAATATTGTGGTTTATGAGAAGCGAATCACAACAAATCCCAACTATAAATTTTCCGCAAGGAATTAACTAAAAAACGGCTATTGAGTTACATCACAAAAGAAAAACAACCTAACGAAACACCTTATTTTACAAAGGATAAAGGGTTTGTATTCACTAACAAAAGCGATGTAACAACGAGACTCAAGTGTGACGCAAAACACACTCTTTCACCGCGTCATTCTTAGCACTAAAACGTAAAATAACGTTTTTAACGTCAGTGTTAAGTTTTTTAACGTTTTTAACGAGCGAGCAGATTGACGAGTTTCCGTTTCAAGCGTTTCCTTAAGGTACTGAGAGCCTACACGACCATTTGAAAGAACCACGGTTGGTCTCCTTCATAGTAGGTTCGATATGTCCGGAACTTATTTCCATTAAGTGAAACTAAGCACAAGTAAGGAACAGCTATGCTTGCCAATATTAAGAAAACCAAGTTAGCACTTGCGGTAGTTGCCGCTGCTACAACAGTATTCACAGCGCCAATTGCCGCTGCAGCTGAACGTAGTGAACTAACTATGGTACCTAAGTTCTACCCTACATTTGTTCGTAACTTTAACCCTTACCTTCAAACTCAGTTAGATACAGTTCAAGACTTTATCTACGAGCCACTTGTGGTATTTAATGAGTTAAAAGGTAATCAGCCAGTCATGCGTTTGGCGAAAGACTACTACATGTCTGACGACCTAATGAAAGTGACATTTGAAATTCGCGATGGTGTTAAGTGGTCTGATGGTAAAGCGTTTACTGCACAGGATGTAGCCTTTACATTCAACATGCTAAAAGAGCACCCAGAGCTTGACCGTACGGGTATCAACAAGCGCCTAAAAGGCGTGAAAGTGTCTGGCGATAAAGTGACGTTTGAACTAACGGAAGCAAACTCAAACGTACCTTACCTAATTTCTAAAGTTTCAGTTGTTGCGAAGCATGTTTGGGACAAAATTGAAGATCCAACACGCTTTACCAACACCAACCCTGTAGGTACTGGTCCATTTACAGAAATCGAAACATTCACACCACAGCTTTACACCCAATGTCGTAACCCTAACTACTGGGATAATGGCAACCTTGACGTTGATTGTCTTCGCCTACCACAAGTTGCAGGTAATGATCAGTTCCTAGGTCAGGTTCTAAGTGGCCAATTTGACTGGACTTACTCTTTCATTCCAGATGTAGATAGCACATACGCAGCTGCTAGCCCGAACAATAAATACTGGTACCCAGCAGGTGGTAGCCAAGCATTTATGTTCAACTACAAATCGCCAAATGCCGGTAACTCAGAAGCAATTAACAACGTTGATTTCCGTCGTGCATTCTCTATGGCTATCGACCGTGAAACTATTATCGATATCGCATTCTACGGCGGCGGTGTTGTGAATGATTACGCATCAGGTCTTGGCCAAGCATTTGCTTCATGGTCTGATAATGCGGTTTACAACAAGTACAAGCCATACATGACGTACAACGTCAATAATGCGAAAGCACTACTGAAAAAAGCTGGCTTCAAAGATCGTAACGGCGATGGTTTCGTTGAAACACCATCAGGTAAGAGCCTTGAGCTTGTTATCCAATCACCAAACGGTTGGACTGACTTCAACAACACAGTACAGCTAAGTGTTGAAATGCTAGAAGAAGTCGGTATCAAAGCGAAAGCAAGCACACCAGACTTCTCTGTATACAACCAAACCATGCTAGATGCTAAGTTTGATGTGGCTTACACCAACTACTTCCACGGTGCGGATCCATACACTTACTGGGATAGTGCTTACCACTCACGCTTCCAAGCAAACGAAGGTATGCCTCGCTTCGCACTTCACTACTGGAAGAGCGCAGAGCTAGACAAACTGCTTGATGGCTTCTACAAAACAGCAGACCGTGATGAGCAAGTTCAGATCGCACATAAGATCCAGAAAATCATCGCAGAAAACCAAGTTACCGTTCCTGTAATGTCTGGTGCGTACACTTCTCAATACAACACCTCTCGCTTTACGGGTTGGTGGAACGAGAAAAATCCGAAAGGCCGTCCAATGCCAATCACCAATACGCAAGAACGTCTGCTACAAGTACTTGATCTAAAACCTAAAGCATAATTTAGGTAACTAACTTGCGGTGTGCACCTTGCACACCGCCTCTCCCCCACTCTTTTTAAAGTTATGGCGCTTTGCGTCAGGGGGATTTCTGTCCTGAATCTAGCACAGGGATTAACTGCTGGATGATTAAGGTGTGAGTTATGGGATTCTTTATACGTCGGTTATCGTTTTATTTGATAGCGCTTTTATTTGCAATAACACTGAATTTTATTTTGCCGCGAGCAATGCCAGGTGACCCAGTGACAATGATGTTTGCGAATGCATCAGTCCAAGTAACACCAGAACGCATTGCGGCAATGAAAGAACTACTGGGCTTTGTTGATGGCCCTATTTACCAACAATACTTTATTTACCTACAAGGTATTTTTGCTTGGGACTTGGGTATTTCTATCCAAACCTTCCCGCAAACAGTAAACGAAGTAATGGCAGGCGCTGTTGGTTGGTCACTATTCCTAGCTGGTACCGCTGTTATCTTGGCTTTCTGCCTTGGTTCGGTATTGGGTATTTACGCGGCATGGAAACGCGGCAGTAAATATGATGCCTTCATATCACCAGGCATGATGGTTGTTCAAGCCGTCCCGCCGGTTGTTGTCGCCATGCTGGTACTTTACACCTTTGCCATCGGCACTAAATGGTTCCCGTCTACCTACGCATACACAGCAGGTACAGTACCTGATTGGACTAGCTGGGCATTCATTAAAGATGTGGCTTACCACGCTGTACTTCCTTTGTTCTGCGCCACCATCATTCAAATTGGCGGCTTCTTGATCAACATGCGTAACAACATGATCAACTTACTGAACGAAGATTACATCACCATGGCTAAAGGTAAGGGCCTAAGTGAACGCCGAGTGGTATTCAACTACGCAGCACGTAACGCCATGCTACCAAGTGTCACCGCGCTATCCATGGCGCTAGGGATGGCCATTGGTGGTCAGCTAATTATTGAGATGATTTTTAACTACCCGGGCTTAGGTACCGTACTACTGAACGCTATCAAAGCACGTGACTACCAAGTACTTCAAGGTCAGCTGCTTATTATGACGCTGTTCATGCTGTTCTTTAATTTCATGGCCGACATCCTCATCGTGGCACTTGACCCTCGTCTACGTAAAGGCGGTAAATAATTATGAAAGGTTTAATTAAACTACTCTCAAGTAATCCAAAAGCGCTTTTTGGTTTATCGATTATCCTAGTCTTTCTCTTTGGTTCGATTTTTGCTCCGCTCATTACCGAGCATGCACCAAACAAAAGAACAGGTAACCCACACGAATACCCTGCTTTCGTCGTAAAAGCGGCACAAAACAACCCTGATGGCTGGGTAGCGACCAACCTTGCAGACAGTAAGCGTACATTACGCATGTCAAAAGATGCTGACCATGTACTAGGCACCACCCGTATGGGCCGTGATATTTGGTCGCAAGTCGTTTATGGCGCACGCACCTCACTGGCTGTAGGTTTTGGTGCCGGCATCATGGTGTGTTTCCTTGCAACCATTATTGGTGTATCCGCAGGTTACTTTGGCGGGCGGGTCGATGACATACTTTCTGCCGCCATGAACATCATGCTGGTTATACCGCAAATGCCATTACTGTTCGTTATTGCCGCCTTCATTGGTGAAGCAGGGCCGACCACTATTGCACTGGTTATCGGGATAACCTCCTGGGCGTGGGGTGCGAGGGTTGTTAGAGCACAAACCCTGTCAATTCGAGAAAAAGAGTTCATCAAAGCCGCTGAAGTACTCGGTGAGTCACCAGCACGTATTATCTTTGTAGAAATCCTACCTAACCTGATTTCTATCGTCGGTGCTAGCTTCATTGGTTCCGTTATGCTCGCCATCATGACAGAAGCAACCTTGTCATTCCTTGGCTTAGGTAACCCAAGCACCATTAGCTGGGGCATCATGCTGTACAACGTACAAACCTCATCATCAATGCTAGTTGGCGCATGGTGGGAATTGTTAGTCCCTTGTCTGGCTCTGACGTTCATTGCCGTAGGCCTTGCTCTACTTAACTTCGCCGTTGATGAAATTGCCAACCCGCAACTTCGTTCACACAAAGGCATGCGTCGCTGGAAAAATCTCGCGAATAAAAAAGACAAAGCGCCAGCAATGACTGAAGCACCTCAACCCGCTCTTCAAGGAGGCGATAAATAATGACTAATCCACAAATCTCCATCCGCAACCTCTGCGTGGATTACATTACTGATGCTGGTGATGTCCGCGCCGTGAATAACGTAAGTTTCGATATCGGTAAAGGCGAAGTGTTTGGTTTGGCTGGTGAATCTGGCTGCGGTAAATCAACCGTTGCGATGGCCTTAATGCGCCTACATAAGCCGCCTGCATTCATCACTGGTGGTGAAGTGCTATTTGATGGGCAAGGTGACATTCTCAAGCTCAGTGAAGCCGATATGACGGCATTCCGCTGGAGCCAAATGTCGATGGTATTCCAGAGTGCAATGAATGCACTCAACCCTGTACTCACCATGGAAGATCAGTTCTGCGATGTGCTCATGCGCCACACTAACATGAGCCGCAAAGATGCTATTCGCCGTGCACAAGGGTTATTAGAAATCGTAGATATTCACCCTAATCGTTTACGTGATTACCCTCACCAGTTTTCTGGTGGTATGCGTCAGCGTTTGGTTATCGCTATCGCTCTCGCGTTAAACCCTAAGATGATCATCATGGATGAACCAACCACGGCGCTTGATGTGGTGGTACAGCGTGAAATTCTTCAAAAGATCTATGCGCTAAAAGAGGAGTTTGGCTTCTCTATCTTGTTCATTACCCATGACTTGTCGCTCATGGTCGAGTTCTCAGATCGTATTGGCATCATGTATTCCGGTGAGTTAGTCGAAGTTGCGCCATCAAAAGAGATCTTGGAAAAACCGTTCCACCCATACACGGAAGGGTTAGGAAGTTCATTTCCACCCCTTACTGGGCCTAAAACGCGATTAACGGGTATTCCTGGTAATCCGTTGAACCTGTTAGAAGTTCCACAAGGCTGCCGCTTCCAAGCGCGTTGCACCAAAGTCCATGGCGCGTGTTCTAGTATCCCTACTCAACTTCGTCAACTAGAACCTAATCGCTTTTCAAACTGCCACCTTTTCAATAAAAGCAGTTAATAAAAAGAATTAAGTAAGGAAACATGATGAGCAAGCCAACAGGATCACCAATTATTGAAGGGAAAAATCTCGTTAAAGATTTTCCCGTCAGCAGTAACTCCTTAAAGAAATCAATGATGCGAGCCATCAATGATGTCTCATTCAAAATGTACAAAAGCCGTGGTCTATCAGTGGTAGGCGAATCAGGTTCGGGCAAATCAACAACGGCAAAAATGATTGCCAAAATGTACGCCCCAACGTCTGGCCACATTGAATATTTTGGTCGAGATATTGCCGACATTAATAGCCAAAAAGACTTAATGCAATACCGCCAAGGTGTGCAGATGGTATGGCAGGACCCCTTTGGTTCATTAAACCCAACCCATACCATTTTTCACCATATCGCTCGCCCTTTACTGATCCATAATAAAGTCAGTAAAAACAACAAAAAAGAGCTAGAAGAGCACGTCTACAGCTTGCTGGAACAAGTGGGGCTGATCCCACCCAAAGAGACTGCTGAAAAGTACCCACACCAACTATCGGGTGGCCAACGTCAGCGTGTCAATCTTGCACGTAACATCGCGGTTGGTGCAGAGGTAGTACTGGCTGATGAGCCAACATCCATGCTCGACGTTTCTATCCGTGCCGGTGTACTTAACCTAATGGAAGAGATGAAATTCGAACGTGAAATGGCGTTACTTTACATCACGCATGATATCGCTACGGCGCGCTACATTGCCGAAGATCTTGCCGTCATGTACGTCGGCCATATGGTTGAGTGGGGGGATACGGAAGAGATCATCCACGATCCACAACACCCATACACTCAATTATTAGTCTCTGCCGTACCCGATCCAAGTAAATCCATTCATGAAAAACTGAAAGGCAATAAAGGTGAGATTCCATTGTGGACGCCTGAAAGCTTGGGTTGCCCATTTGCTGGCCGTTGTACGCATGTCACCGAACAATGCCGCGACAAACTGCCAGGTATCACCCAGTTGTCTGATAATCACTTTGTTCGTTGTTACTTATACGAAAACTAATCGCCGAAAGCGAAACACTAAAACAGTAGAAACACTTTAGTTATCTGACCGCTTTCTGTGAAAGCGGTCAAGGGAGGAAACATGCAGCTGTTAATCAATCATCTAGGCTATGAGCGCATTGGCGTTAAACACGCACTTATTCAGACCCATACTGAATGTACGATTAGCCATGCTCAATTAGTCTGCTGTACTGATGGCGAGTCCATTACACAGCTGCAAATTGACCATTGTGGCCAGGTTGATCAATGGCATACAGGTGATCTTTACCGCATTGATTTCAGCCATATAGAGGCGGAAGGTGAATATTACTTAACGGTGGGTGATATGCGCACTGCTAATTTCCAGATTACCGAAGGTCTGTTAATGAAGCGTACATTCAGTGACGTTATTCATTACTTCAAATCTCAACGTTGCAGTGGTCAATTTGATCTTGCCGATCACGCAGCTCCCTTGTTGAACAGCGATCAAACCGTCGATGTTCATGGTGGTTGGTACGATGCCTCAGGTGATGTCAGTAAATACCTCAGTCATCTTTCTTATGGTAACTACCTTAACCCTCAGCAAACACCGATGATCGTGTGGAATATGGCGCACGCATACACCCAACTTGAAGATGAGCAAGATACCGCTGATTTTACCCGCGTTCGTTTATTAGAAGAGCTGGTTCATGGCGCTGACTTTTTATTGCGGATGCAATCTCCGCAAGGTTTTTTCTACATGACTGTCTTCGATAAATGGAGTAAATCAACACGCCAACGCGACATCTGCGCTTACACCTCACAAAGTGGTGACAAAACCGCAGATTACCAAGCAGGCTTTCGTCAAGGTGGCGGCGTCGCTATTGCAGCACTTGCTGCGACAGCCCACCTATCACAGCAACATTCAATTAAACGGGTATCGCCAGATTACGCTATTTCAAGTCTCGATTATTTAGCGGCAGCGTGTAAAGGCTACTGGCACTTAAAAGAAAATAACACCCAATATCTTGATGATGGTGAAGAAAATATCATTGATGAATACTGCGCCTTGTTAGCCAGTGTCGAATTATATAAAGCAACGGAACAAGCCGTGTTTCTCGATGAAGCACGTGACTGGGCAGCACGCCTGAGTATTCGTCAACATTCTGATAAGCAACAAACACATTACTGGTCAGCAACGAAAGACGGCTCACGCCCTTTCTACCATGCTGCTGAAGCGGGATTACCCGCTATCGCTTTAATGCGCTACCTCAGTATTGAAAGTAAAACTGAACACTACCAACCGATTGCCACCACGCTACAACAAGCATTGCAATTTGAAATGGCGATCACTCAAGAAGTGAACAACCCCTTTGGCTACCCTCGCCAATACACCAAGGCGGTAGATGGAGAAAAACAAAGTGCTTTTTTCATTCCACATAACAATGAAACAGGCTACTGGTGGCAAGGAGAAAATGCCCGTATTGCCTCGCTAGCGGCGATGGCTTTCATGGCACAAACCTATATTGAAGATCCTCAATTAGCTCGTCAGTTGAAAGATTATGGTCATCAATCCCTTAACTGGATTGTAGGACTAAACCCTTTTGATATGTCGATGATTGATGGCCATGGAAATAACAACCCAGATTACCTACCACACCTCGGTTTTTGTAACGCCAAAGGTGGTGTGTGTAATGGCATCACGTCTGGATTTACCAACGAGCGTGATATCGCCTTTAATCCTGAAGCACAAAAAGATGACATGCTCCAAAATTGGCGCTGGGGTGAACAATGGATCCCCCATGGGGCGTGGTATTTACTGGCGATCACATTGCAATATAAGGAACGCTATCATGCATAAGTCCATTCGTTTTCTTGTCGGTATTGATGGTGGCGGTACGTCATGTCGCGCCCGTATTTGCGACCTTAATGGCACATTACTTGGTGAAGCAAAAACTGGCAGCGCGAATATTTTGCTGGGCGCAGATGTCGCACTGAGCGCCATTAATCAAGCCATCGCGCTTGCTGCTGAACAAGCAAATTTAACCGCTGATAATTATGCTGAAATGTCTGTGGGCTTAGCACTCGCTGGCGCTGAACAGAAAAGCGCATGGTATGCCTTTATGCAGCAATCCACCCCTTATGGCGCCGTAACACTCAATACAGATGCCTACGGTGCATGTTTAGGGGCGTGGGGCGGCAATGATGGTGCAATCCTAATTGGTGGTACCGGGTCATGTGGTATTTTCATCAACAACGGCCAACAACACATTGTCGGTGGCCGTGAGTTCCCAATTTCGGACCAAGGCGGCGGTGCTGTCATGGGATTACGCCTTATTCAACAAGTATTGTTAAGTGTTGATGGCATCATCGAACCAACACCACTGACTCAGCATGTTCTTCAACACTTTAACCATGATGTCGATGCTATCGTCGAATGGTCGAAAACCGCACGTCCATGCGACTATGGGCAGTTTTCACCACAAATCTTTGCCCTTGCTAATGAAGGTGACACCCTCGCGATAGAACTCTTACAGCAAACAGCACGAGATACAGAAATGTGGATGCGAGCATTGATCAAGCAAGGCGCTCACCACATCTGCTTGATGGGAAGCATTGCTGAACGTATTCACCCTTGGCTTACACCACCGATGCAACAACATATAGCGCAACCTCAAGGTGATGCTATGGATGGCGCGATTGCAATGGCACATGCAGATCATAATCTTTACTCATTGGATGAGGAGGCATGATGAGCTTTCGCCTTGATATGACGGTGATAGAAAAAAATACGGCCGCGATCCGTTTTGCTATCACGCTACATAATCTCACCGATAAAGCACTGAAACACTGGGTGCTACATTTTGCCAATAGTCGTAAGCTCAATGCTGCATCATTCACCGGTGGGCAATTGGAGCAACAGGGTAGCTACTGCGTATTTACCCCGAATAACGCGCCCGTCTTAGCACCAAACTCCAGTTTCTATACTGAGTTTGAAATTAATACCACAGCTTTTTCATTTCATGATGACGGTATTAACGACGCTTTCCTTAGCTCGACTATCGAACAGACGCAGTTAGTCCCCATTCCAGTTGAAGTCACAACCGTGGATTTGGGAGCGTCACCCGTTGAACGCTACACTACGCCACTACAACCAGCAAAAGACATCAACATCATCCCAGTGCCTGCGCTGTTAACCCCGCTTTCTGGGCAATTTACCCTGTCAGCAACGACAATAATTGCACAAGCCGATCCACTCGCAGAAAGTGCCATCCGTTGGCTGCAATCCGAACTGGAGCAGCATTTCTCACTCCAATTAACCTTACAACGCAATGGTCATGTTCATTATCAGTTAAGCGAAAAAATCGAGCGAGATGGCTACCATATCTTAATTGAAGAAGATCATATTTGGGTACAAGCCAGCACTGCTGCAGGGTTTACTCACGCAACGGCAAGCTTACTGCAGTTGATCCCTTTAGATGCAGACTCCCAAAATAGTTATACGATTCCGATGGTCGAAATCACCGACCAACCTCACCATAACTATCGTGGCATGATGTTAGATTGTGCTCGCCATTTTCATCCGATGGTGCGTCTGAAATCTTTTATTAACCAATTAGCGCGCTACAAATTCAATGTTTTCCATTGGCATTTAACCGATGATGAAGGCTGGCGAATCGAGATCGATGCTTACCCAGAGTTAACATCTATAGGTGCATGGCGTGGTCCCAATGAAGTACTTGAACCTCAATACACTCATTTAACTCAACGTTACGGCGGCTATTACAGCAAAGTTGAGATCCGAGAACTGATCCAATATGCGAGCGATCGCGGGATCACCATTATCCCGGAAATTGATATCCCAGGGCATTGCCGTGCAGCGATAAAATCATTACCCCACTTGCTATTGGATCCTCAAGATCAATCGCAATATAGCGGCGCTCAGAATTACACCGATAATATTTTATCTGCTGCTTTACCCGGTACTTACCAATTTATTGCAACGGTCTTAGGGGAAGTAGCCGAACTCTTCCCTGCTCCTTATGTTCATATTGGCGGCGATGAAGTCCCTGCGGGAGCATGGGAAAAAAGTGATGCATGCCAAACCTTTATGGCTGAGCATAACTACCAACAAACCATGGAATTACAAAGCCATATTTTACGATTTGCCGATGAAATATTGCGTACGAAAGGCAAACGTATGATGGGCTGGGAAGAGGTAACCAAAGGCGGAGAGATTGATAACAATACCGTTATTTATTCTTGGTTAAGTGAAGACGCGGGGCTCGCATCCGCTAAAAAAGATTTCGACGTCATCATGCAACCGGCACAATTTACCTACTTAGATCTTGTTCAAGGCTACTCGCCTGATGAGATGGGCGTTGATTGGGCTGGTAAGTTACCGCTCGACAAAGTCTATAGCTACCACCCACTCGCAAACCTCGCGACTAATGATCCTATCCATCACAAAATCATGGGGATCCAAGGAGCGTTATGGTGCGAGCGCATAGATACCCAGCAACGTTTTGACCACATGATCTACCCACGATTATTGGCCTTAGCTGAGGTTTGCTGGAGCCAACCTAATTTACGACACTGGGACGACTTTACTGCTCGTCTTAATGGTCAACTTCAATATTTAAATAAGGCCGGTATTCAATACCGCCACTGTGAATAACACAGCATCGAACAGTAAAAGGATAGTTACAAATGAAATACGGCTATTTTGATAACGACAATCGTGAATATGTTATTACTCGACCAGATGTTCCAGCGCCTTGGACTAACTATCTAGGAACTGAAAAGTTCTGCACGGTAATCTCTCACAATGCGGGCGGTTACTCGTTCTACAATTCTCCAGAATATAATCGTGTGACTAAATTCCGTCCCAATGGCACGTTCGACCGTCCTGGGCACTATGTATATCTTCGTGATGATGAGACGGGCGACTACTGGTCAATCTCATGGCAACCCGTTGCAAAAAGTTTAGAAGAAGCATCATACGAAGTTCGTCACGGCTTATCATATTCAACATTCAAATGTGACTACAACGGCATCAAAGCGCAAAAGACCTTATTTGTGCCTAAAGGCGAAGACGCCGAGATTTGGGACGTTGTCCTGAAAAATGACAGCGATAAACCTCGTACTATCAGTGCATTCTCATTTGTAGAGTTTTCATTTAGCCACATTGAGTCAGATAACCAAAACCACCAAATGAGCCTTTACTCAGCGGGTACGGCTTATCAACAAGGTGTGATTGAGTATGACCTGTATTACAACACCAATGATTTTGAAGGCTTCTACTACTTAGCATCAACATTCGACCCAGATAGCTACGATGGTCAACGCGATAGCTTCCTTGGCTTGTACCGTGACGAGTCAAACCCTATTGCGGTAGAGCAAGGCCAATGCAGTAACAGTGCGCAAACTTGTTACAACCACTGTGGCTCTCTCCACAAACAATTCGTGATTCAACCTGGGGAAGAAGTTCGTTTCGTTTACATTCTAGGTTTAGGTAAAGGCAACGGTGCAAGACTGCGCGAGAAATACCAAGATCTCGCCAATGTCGATACTGCTTTTGCTGAAATAAAAGCACATTGGGATGAGCGCTGCGCTAAATTCCAAGTGAAATCACCTAACGAAGGTTTAGACACCATGTTAAATACATGGACACTTTACCAAGCAGAAACCTGTGTAGTTTGGTCTCGCTTTGCTTCATTCATCGAAGTGGGTGGACGTACGGGCCTAGGCTATCGCGATACAGCACAAGATGCGATGGCGGTACCACACTCAAACCCACAGATGACGAAAAAGCGCCTAGTGGATCTGCTGCGTGGTCAAGTGAAAGCGGGCTATGGTTTGCACCTGTTTGATCCTGATTGGTTCGATCCTGAAAAAGCAGATGTAGAGCCATCAAAGTCACCAACCGTAGTTCCAACACCAAGTGATGAAGATAAAATCCATGGTATTGATGATACCTGTTCCGATGATCACTTATGGCTAGTACCAACCATTTGTAAGTACGTGATGGAGACAGGCGAAACCGAGTTCTTCGACCAAGTGATTCCTTATGCTGACGGCGGCGAAGCGACGGTTTACGAACACATGAAAGCCGCTCTTGATTTCACCGCGGAACATGTTGGTCGTACCGGTATCGCAAAAGGCCTTCGTGCTGACTGGAATGACTGTCTAAACTTAGGCGGTGGTGAATCCTCCATGGTCGCATTCCTCCATTACTGGGCAATCACAGAGTTTGTTGAACTCGCTAAATTCTTAGGTAAAGATGACGATATAGCGCGCTACCAAGATATGGCTGGCGGTGTTAAGCACGCATGTGAAAGTCACTTATGGGATGAAGATGGTGGCTGGTACATTCGTGGTATCACCAAAAATGGCGATAAAGTCGGTACTAACGAACAGACCGAAGGCAAGGTTCACCTTGAATCTAATACCTGGGCAGTGGTTTCAGGTGCCGTTACACAAGAACGTGGCGAAAAAGCCATGAATGCTGTCGATGAATATCTATACTCCGACTACGGTTTACATCTCAATGCCCCATCGTTTGCTACCCCAAATGACGATATTGGTTTTGTTACTCGCGTATACCAAGGTGTTAAAGAGAATGGCGCTATCTTCTCCCACCCTAACCCATGGGCATGGGTAGCTGAAGCTAAGCTAGGGCGCGGCGATCAAGCAATGAAATTCTACGATGCGCTGAATCCATATAACCAAAATGACATGATTGAAACTCGCATCACAGAGCCCTATTCGTACGTGCAGTTCATCATGGGCCGAGACCATCAAGATCATGGTCGAGCCAACCACCCATGGTTAACAGGTACTTCAGGCTGGGCTTACATTGCAGCAACGAATTATATTCTCGGTGTTCGCTTAAGTTTTGATGGCTTAATTGTTGACCCATGTATTCCAACAGCATGGCCAGGCTTTGAAGTCACTCGTCAGTGGCGTGGAGCAACATTCAATATCACGGTCGAAAACCCAACGAATGTAAGTAAAGGCGTTGCCTCTATGACACTCAATGGTGAAGCCATTACAGGTGCAATCCCAGCACAAGCAGAAGGTTCGGTTAATACCGTAACAGTAGTACTAGGCTAATAATTTTTAGGGGAGATTTTCTCCCCTTATTTTAAGATTGAGAGAAATAGGAGTTCCACATGATCAAGTTTGGAACAGGCGGCTGGCGCGCCCTTATCGGTGAAGAATTCACTCGAGATAATGTCAGATTAGTGGCTCAGGCCCTCGCTAATATTATGATGACGGAACAAGTACAAGAAAATGGATTTGTGATTGGCTACGATCGTCGCTTTTTATCAGATAAAGCTGCTGCATGGTTTGCTGAGGTACTGGCGGGAAATGGCATAAAAGTTAGCTTCATCAATAAATATGTACCAACCCCAATTGTGATGTTTCAGTGCAAAGAAATGGGGGCGACATACTCGGCATGTATCACGGCTTCACACAACCCAGCAGACTATAACGGAATAAAAGTGTTCATTGAAGGTGGCCGAGATGCTGATGAAATCATCACCGAAAAAATTGAACAGCAAGTCGCTAGAATCACGCTACAAACAGTTAAATCAGTTGAATTTGAATCGGCTCAGCGCGACGGATTAATTGATGTAATCAACCCCATGAACGACTTTGTTGATTCCATCATTAACTTTATTGATATTGAATCAATTAAAAAAGCCAACCTTCGGGTGTTGATCGATCCTATGTTTGGTGTGGCTAAAAATGCCCTGCAAACCGTATTAATTTCAGGTCGTTGCGATGTTGATGTGATCAACGATGGACAAAACCCCTCTTTTGGCGGGCTTATGCCATCACCAAATGCCGCAACCTTATACCGCCTCAAGCACATTGTTGCTCACGAAGGCTATGACATTGGTATCGGCACCGACGGTGATGCCGATAGGTTAGGTATTATTGATGAGAAAGGAAACTTCATCCACCCTAACGAAGTACTGCTACTACTTTACTACTACTTACTAGAGTACAAAGGCTGGAAAGGTTCAGTTGTACGTAATATCGCAACCACACATCTTCTTGATAAAGTTGCTCATGCACATAATGAGAAATGCTTTGAAGTGCCAGTCGGCTTTAAACACATCAGCTCACAGATGGAAGCCGATGATTCATTACTGGGTGGAGAAAGCTCTGGCGGCCTAACGATTCGAGGCCACATTAAAGGAAAAGATGGGGTGTTTGCTTCTAGCTTACTGGTTGAAATGATCAGTGTTACAGGGAAAAAACTCTCTGAGATGCTCGATGAAATCTACGCTAAATATGGTTATGCCTATACAGCTGAAGGAGATTGTACTTTCAAAGCCTCAGAAAGAGAGAACCTTTACAATAAGATTTACATTGAGAAGCAACTTCCTGAATTTGAAGATGAAATAGAGAAAGTCAGCTACGCTGATGGCGCTAAAGTTTACTTTAAAAATGGAGGTTGGGCACTTGCACGTTTTTCGGGTACAGAGCCGTTGCTTCGTATTTTTGTCGAAATGGAAAACAAAGAAAGAGCAGAAGCTACAGTAGAAAAAATGCGTAAATTTTTACTGGTGTAGTTCCCCCAAATAGTACGATATAGGCCAGTTATATCGTGCTATTACAACCTAGCTATAGGTTAATGTTGAGTCCTTCGGTAACACGCATCTCGCTGTTACTTTATCGCATCCTACTGGATTCAGGCTTTCGCGAACAGGGTGGCACTTATGCCGCCCTTTTCTTTCATCAAAAACATTCAGATTCAGTATCTATTTTTATTTATATAAAACAAAAGACTCGGCAATTGTGAGCGAATTACCGAGCCTTTAATTATAAATATTCTTTTATTTATACTTGCTGCTTTTTCTTTTTATACAATCCATATGCAATAACAGCAGGACCAACAACCAGCATTCCCATTCCGACACACGCCAGAGCGGTCATCACTAACATTTCAAACTCAGACATATTTACCTCGTTGACTTTACTTTTGTTGATTTATGTTCTTTTTTTAAGCGTATTTAATGCTTTTATTTAAACAATACGATAACAAAATAAACATCAAAAACAAACAGTTAACAATTAACAGGCAGGTCAATATTGTTAACAAATGAAGTATTTTTATGTCAGTATCCGCATTTCTGTTAATGAAAGTTTAGGTAAATATTAACAACCTTAGCGTATTATATAGCAGACGTAAGAAAGCCCAAGTCGTACTTTCTTATTTGCGAACAAAAGGGGGCTTAGTATAAGTGGCGGAGCGGACGGGACTTTATATAAATAAACTGCCACACCGAAAATCAGCGTGTCCCCCGGCGTGATAGGCCGCCGCCTTCAAGGTAAAGAGGCTAACCAACTGAACGATTGCTTCCGCGCCATAATTCGCCAAAGTACAAACGTAAAAAAGCCCTGCTATTGCTAGCAGGGCTTTTAATAAGTGGCGGAGCGGACGGGACTCGAACCCGCGACCCCCGGCGTGACAGGCCGGTATTCTAACCAACTGAACTACCGCTCCACACGGTGATAAACAGTTGCCTGTCTATCCGATAAATGTCGTTCAATACACTTATCTAAATTTGAAGCCTGGCGATGACCTACTCTCACATGGGGAGACCCCACACTACCATCGGCGCTATTACGTTTCACTACTGAGTTCGGCATGGGATCAGGTGGGTCCATAATGCTATGGTCGCCAAGCAAATTCGGTTTAT
>NZ_NOIF01000024.1 GCF_002265265.1 Photobacterium sanguinicancri | reverse complement strand
GCATAAAAAAGCCAGCTGAAATATTTTTCAGCTGGCTAGAATAAAGTTTCAATCGATCAATTTAACAAAGGTAACGAATACCTGTCTGAAAAGACAAAGGAAGTTCTCACCCCGTTAGCTATTGGCAATTTACCCTATCAACCCAATGATAGTTCAGCCATCACACTTTTTATATCATGAGATTGTTTTAAGTCATTCACTAATGCTTTAGACGCTAGCGACAAGTCATGTTGCTCATTGGTGGTTAGATAAAAATGGGTCGAGTAAGCGAGTTCTTCCACCACTGGCACTTTGGCCATCATTCCTTTTTGCAGCCAAATATCAGCATAATGATCGGGCAAATACCCCATAAATCGACCGGATAAAATCAAATGGGCAGTGGCTTCCATGTTTGGCGCATAAGCTGTGCAGCATGATGCCATCACCTCGCTCATTGGCGTAATATGATGAGCGAGACCTCGTTCAACTAACGCGTTATTTTGGATATCTTTTAGGCTTGCAGGTCGGTTAATATCAAGGATGGCATGTTGCGGCACACAGTATAAACTTTGTTTCTCTTCAAAGAGATAATGATAATCTAATCCACTTTTTTTAACTTCTGACGAGGTGATACCAATATCAAACTTATCTTCTAACAGCCCTTTTTCAATCTGGTAAGAATCTGCGATCGCACAGTCAATCCGTACTTGCGGGTGCTTATCAACAAAGGATGCTATCGCGGCTGGTATAAAGCAATCAGGATTGGTCACTAAGTTATCCACCATGCCGAATTGAATATTACCACATGAGATACTGCGGATATTATCGATCTGCTTTTGAAAGACATCAATCTGACCAAACAACTGTCGACTCATCTCATACACTTTCAGACCGTCAGGCGTTAATTTGAAACCACTTCGCCCTCGATGACATAAGGTCATCCCTAGCCGTGTTTCCAAATCATTCATCTTCTTACTGATACTTGATTGATGCATATTCAATTGATATTGCGCAGCGGAAAAGCCATCACTTTCAACAATGATCAGAAAAAGTTGCAATAACCTAATATCTATATCGTCGATTTTTTTCATTATAATTATTCACTCACATTGACTTAGTTGAGTTACACCACCTAAATCAAATCATCCAAACCAAACTGCCTGTTCAAGAATGAGCGTTATTATAATTAGTTCGATAAATTATAATGCGAAGCGAGTAAAGCTTTTATTATCTAGGCCATTACTCACTTCAATAATGTTTATTTGCTTTTAAAACATTGAATAAGATCACAGTAATATTTACATATCACGACGAATACCACGGCCATGCGATGATAATAAATCTAATTCAGGCCCTAACGGAATAATACGAGTCGGGTTTATTGTGCTGTGGCTAGCATAGTAATGACGCTTAATATGGTAAAAATCGACGGTCTCCGCTATCTGAGCATATTGATACAACTCTTTCACATAGCCAGATAAGTGCGCATAATCCTCAATCCGTTGGCGATTACACTTAAAATGTCCCACATATACGGCATCAAAACGAATCAAGGTGGTGAAGAGTCGCCAATCGGCCTCTGTAATGCTGTCACCCGCCAGATAACGGTGGGTCGATAGATGATGGTCGACACGGTCTAACGCAGTAAATAAGCCATCAAAAGCCTCTTCGTATGCCGCTTGTGTCGTGGCAAAGCCACAGCGGTAAACCCCATTATTTATGGCGGGATAGATAAAGTCATTCCACTTATCAACCTCTGTCGCTAAATGGTACGGATAATAATCGTCATGGTTACCCGTTAATGCATCGAACGCTTGATTGAACATTCGGATGATCTCTGAAGATTCATTACTGACAATTGTTTGAGTCTGTTTATCCCACAGTACAGGCACCGTTACCCTTCCCGTGTAATCGGGCTTGGCTTTGCTATACAGCTGATGCAGATACATTAGGCCATAATTCGGTTCGGGCTCATCAAACACCCAACCTTCCGTTAGCATATTTGGACTCACTACAGTAACGCCTATGTGTTCCTCTAGTTGCTTAAGCTGCCTGAAAATCAAAGCTCGATGCGCCCATGGACAAGCCAGCGAAACATACAGATGGTAACGGCCAGACTCTGCCTGAAAGCCGTGCTGCCCTTGTGGCCCCGGTTCACCATCAGCCGTCACCCAATCACGAAAACCGGCATCTTCTCGTACAAATTTGCCATCGCTTTCTTTGGTGTCATACCAAATATCATGCCAGACGCCATTCACCAACTTCCCCATTTGATTCATCCTTTCTACAGTAGAGATGATTCAAGTATAGAAAGTCAGAGCTATGAAGTCGGCAGCACAATTTAAACCAAGATCATCAATAATTTTGATGAAAAACCAAGCAGAACAATTCGGGCGCAGCGATACCTACTACGAATAAAGCACTCACAAAACAAGCAATGTAGCGCAATTTTTTAATATCCCTATTTTGACTCGGTGGTAAATCTATAAAGGTCTGATACCATCGGAAGATAACACTCGTTTAGTCGAGTCTGTCGATTTAGCTGGATAGGAAAAACAATGAAAGTCATCTCGTTCAACATTAATGGTTTACGCGCACGCCTTCATCAATTACAAGCCTTGATTGAAAAGCATCAACCTGATGTGATTGGTTTACAAGAAATCAAAGTACACGATGAAGCCTTTCCTCTCGCAGATGTTGAAGCTATGGGTTACAAGGTTTACCACCATGGTCAGAAAGCCCATTACGGTGTAGCTATGCTATGTAAGCAAGAGCCTATCTCGGTGCAAAAAGGCTTTCCAACTGACGATGAAGACGCACAACGCCGCATGATCATGGCGACGTTTGAACAAGAAGATGGTAAGAAAGTCACGGTACTCAATGGTTATTTTCCGCAAGGTGAAAACGTTAGCCATGAAACAAAATTCCCAGCAAAAGAAAAATTCTACGCTGACTTAATGCACTACCTTAACGATCACCACACCAATGAAGAAGAAGTGATTGTGATGGGTGATATCAACATTAGCCCAGCCGATAATGATATTGGCATTGGCCCTGCAAACGCGAAACGTTGGTTAAAAACAGGCAAATGTTCTTTCCAGCCGATTGAACGTGAATGGCTAAAAACACTGATGGACTGGGGCTTTGTCGATACTTTCCGTCAACTACACCCAGATACCACCGATAAATACTCATGGTTCGATTACCGTTCAAAAGGTTTTGTTGATAACCGCGGCCTGCGTATTGACGTGATTCTAGCAACACCATCACTGGCCGAGCGCTGTGTAGAAGCAGACGTTGATTACGAATTGCGCGGTATCGAGAAGCCATCTGATCACGCACCAATTTGGTCAACCTTTAGCTGATTATTGACTCAATATAGCTAATACGCGTATGTTCATACTCTTAATCAGGCTTATTGACGGAATAGACAGTCGTAAGCAATAAGCCATCACTAACAAGGAAACGCTATGAAACTGTTCGTTTTTGATCACTGTCCGTTTTGTATTAAAGCGATGATGGTCGCTGGGCTGAAAAAAATCGACCTTGAGATCGTCTACTTACAAAACCACGATATTAATGCACGTATCGAAAAAGTAGGTGAAAACCTCGTGCCTATCCTGCAAAAAGAGGATGGCAGTTTCATGGCGGAAAGTTTAGATATCGTGATCCATCTTGATGCCCTTGATGGCAATCCTTTACTGCTTGCCAATAAGCATAAAGAAGATATTGCACGTTATCTCGAAGCGGCAGGGCCTTTTAGCTCGCGCTTACTGTACCCGCGTTGGTTGATGATTGATTTACCTGAATTCCAATGCCAAGAAGCGAAGGATTGGTTTGTCGCGAAAAAATCAAAGATGATTGAACAAGACTTTGATGATGCCTTTGCCCGAAGCGAAGAATATTTAGATGGCTTAAACCAAGCACTGGCTGAGCATCTAAATTGGGTTCGATTACCGTCTGAGCGTAATAACGAATTAGCGTGCGACGATGTCAATCTGTTCCCATTCTTACGCAACTTAACCGTGGTTAAGGGGGTCGATTTCCCAAGTCATGTCCGCAAGTACATCGATGAAGTGGCCACACTGACTAACATCAACCTCTATGATGATGTGGCAGTCTAGCCTAGGTAGTAGTGACAAACCGAAGACCAATGAACAAATAGTTAGGCACAGACAGAAACAGACAGACAAAAACGGTGAGCACTATGCTCACCGTTTTTATTTTAACGCTCTATTCAAAACGCTATTTCAACACCCTATTCCAAAACCATTTCAGAGCTAAGCCTCGTAACCGTACACGCCATGAACACTCGATACACTCGATACACACGATACTGAACCAAATATGATCCTTACCAAGCGCTACCAAATTGAATATAAGTGGTCCACTCATCTGGACCTTTGGCAACATCAATACCCGCTTTAAAACCTAATTGACGCGCGACTAAGTAACGAAAGCCCCCACCATAGGTTTGATGAATCTTCTCATCCGTATTTTGCGAACTGTTATCTTTCACTTGCCCCGCCCCTGTAAAGCCGAGCAATGTCCAGCGACTGTCCAAGGCATAATTAACCTGCACTTCTGCCAACCCCATTTCATCACCTTGATAGCGCATCGCAGGAATACCTCGCAAATCAATAAACGGCTTGGCATAAAATGGCGCCTCTCCATCTATCGATTTTACATCGGCACGCACTGCTACTGTCCATTGGCCATTAATCGGTTGGTAATGGTTGATATAGGCTTGATACTCGGTGTAATTAAAATCACTGCCGACACGTTTATCATGAAAAGAGGTTTTTATGCCTGCTTTAGTGCCTTCATCTGGGGAGAATTGGTTGTTACGGTTATCGTAAGTGAACTTCAGCGCAATACTGGCATCTTGCCCTTTACCGCTTAACGTGGCGGGTAATACTCCAACGAGTTCTTTAGGCGTAGCAAAGCTTACGTCGGAGCGCATTAAGGTATAATCGGCCCCAAGAAAGAAGTTGGTATCTTGAATGCGCGCATCAATATTTTGAAAGAAATATAAACCGCCAATATCGTAATCGTATGCTTGCGATTGCGCTTCAGGGTAATATTTCAGATTAAATTTTGCGCCAAACAACCCACCTAAGTAACGCACACGGTCATTCATCCAATTGCCTGAATGAAAGACCCCACCCAGCTTACTGCCATTCGATGTGGCTAACCCCACCACTCCAGTCACGCTCGGTGGAATATCCGATACGCTTTCTATATCAGCTTGGCGTTTGGCTTTTTGTTCATCTGTTTCATGGAAAAACAACACTGCAGCACCGCCACCAACACCGACGCTGGGATCTGTCACCAGTAAAGGAACGGGCATAAAACCATGAGCATTGTTTAAGATCCACTGGCTGGCATCCAGGCGACCATCTAATGGATCAATAAAATCCTCAAACCCTGCAAACACTGTCGTACTTGATCCCAGCAATACACATGTCGCGAGTAAATTGATACCGAGTGATAACCTTCTATTGGCTGTCATTTTTTAAAACCTATTTATGCACGCCTGTGCGAGTCAATGTTCCATCCGTTTAAACATTAAAAGGGAGTGTGGGCGCGGCATTATCAGACGCAGCTACTGGCATAATTGCAAACTAACAATAACGTCGCCCACATATCGTATTGAATCGAGTTATTTCACGTTATCTGTCGTGGTATCTATAGTGACGTTCTCCGTCACCAACTCGCTAGGTATTGAAGCGACAGTTGCAGCCTCGCTAGGTTGGCGATGAAACTTCTCGCGCAACGTCTGGAAAACATAGAAGAACACTGGCACTAATAATGTCCCAATAACCGTAGCTGTCAGCATGCCACCGAAAGCAGCAAAACCGATGGCCTTTTGCGCTTGTGCCCCTGCCGAGTTAGCAATCATCAGCGGTGCGACACCAAGAATGAAGGAGAACGCCGTCATCAATAGCGCACGGAAACGTAATTTTGCAGCCGTAATCGCGGCATCAAACACGCTATATCCTCGTTCCTCTCTCAATAATTTGGCAAATTCAACAATCAAGATGGCATTTCGACTCGCCATTCCTATCAGCAAAATCATCGCAATTTGGGTATACAGGTTGATGTCACCACCAGTCAGTTTCACCGCAGCAAAAATACCGATAAGCGCACTTGGCACCGTCAGTAATATCGATACTGGTGTTAACCAAGATTCGTACTGTGCTACCAAGAATAGGTAGGTAAAAATTAATGCTAAGCTAAAAGCTATCACTGTCGCATTACCGGCTTTATTCTGCTCAAGTGTTAAGCCTGTCCATTCGAAGTTGTAGCCTTGAGGTAACTCGCTAAGCACAGCTTCCATCGCTTTAATCGCATCGCCACTGGTGACACCCGCCGCGGGTACCCCGTTAATCACCGCAGAGCCCGACACGTTATAGCGCAGTAAACTAGTCGGCTTATACACAATAGACGCTTCCACCAAATTACTGACACGAATAGCCTCACCACTCGCACTGCGAACATAGAGACCAGAAAGATCATCTGCCGACTGACGGCTGTCTGCTCGCGCTTGCAGCATGACCTGATAATTACGGCTGTCTAAGGTGTAGTCATTGATATAAACCCCACCAAAGTGGCTGTTAATAGTATTGACGATGTCACCAAAATCGACACCCATTAAACTGGCGCGTTCTTCATCAATATCAAGGTATAGGTTAGGTGTTGTAACACTAAAGGTTGAAAATGCAGCGGCAATTTCTGGCTTTTCAGATGCTTTAGCGAGAGTTTCTTGAAGGACTCGGTTTAGTTCTTCTGGGCCTTTACCACCATCATCTTTTAGCACCACTTCAAAACCATTCACCATACCAAGGGCTGGTATCGCTGGCATCGAGAATGCAAAGCCGCCCCCATCAGGTAAAGCATCAATCGCCGCTTGGACTTTTGCTAAAACCGCATCTTGATGTAGCTCGGCCGTTTTACGCTGATCCCAGTGTTTTAAGCTCACCACCACCATACCCACGCTGGAGTTGGTCGAGCTATTTAATAAATCATAACCAGGTACTGTCATCACCAAATCCACCGCAGGATCTTGCTGAATTTGTGCCGCCAATAGGTTCATCTCTTCACGAGTACGCTGCAATGATGCCCCTTCAGGCAATTGCACCGTGGCAAAGAACGCCCCTTGGTCTTCATCGGGCAAGAAGCCTGACGGTAATGTTTTACCTAAGAAGGTTAGGCCCGCAAGCATGAGCGCAAAAATACCAGCACTAACGACTAACTTGCGGATCAAAAAACTCACGGTTGAAGAAAAGCCCGCCGTCAGACGATCAAAGCCACGGTTAAATCCTTGTAGAAACGCAGGTGGCTTCATGCCTCGGTGCATTAATAGCACACACAAAGCCGGCGTCAGTGTCAGCGCGACTATGGTTGAAATAACAACCGAGATACTGATCGCAATACCGAACTCGCTATACAAAATACCAGTCATACCCGGCATGGCTAAGGTGGGACCAAAGACGGCCAACAACACCGCGGCCGATGCGACACAAGGCCCCGTCACTTCTGCCATGGCATCGATAACACATTCTTTTACAGGCTTATCACTTTCATGCAGCAGACGCTCGACGTTTTCAATCACCACAATGGCTGCATCAACCACCACACCAATTGCCAGTACTAAGCCGAATAAGCTAATGGTATTAATGGTGCTACCTAGCATATCCATCACAGCAAAGGTGCCGATTAAGCTCACTGGGATGGCAATAGCGGGGATTAAAGTCGCCTGCCAAGTTTGTAAGAAAACATAGGTGACTAAAGTAACTAACAGCACCGCAATGATCAGGGTTTCGTAGACGTTATACAGACTCACATCGATAAAAAGTGTCGAATCATATGGCGTCGCCCATGTCATATCATCAGGAAAGCTTTGCTCAAACTCAGTCATGGTCTCTTTGACAAGACGCGCGACTTCCATCGCATTCGCTGATGGGTCTTGATAAACCGCTAAGCCAATAGAATCGGCATTATTGATGTAAGCATCAGCCATATATTGGTTGGCGCCTAACTCGATATCAGCGACATCTTTAAGATGAATAATTGTGCCGTCGGCATCGGTACGCAGGCGAATATCACCAAATTCTTTTTCCCCTGCAAGACGCCCTCGAACGTTCACCGTGTACTGCCACGCATTATTGCCTACCACGGGCTCAGCGCCGACAGTACCTGCCGCACGAACGGCATTTTGATCGACAACAGCAGCAATCACTTCACTTGGCGTAATGTCTAACGCATCTAGGCGCTCAGGCTTAACCCAAATACGCATCGCATATTCTTTTTCACCCAAGAGCTCAACTTTACTGACACCACCTAAGCGCGCTAAACGCTCTTTAACATTTGATGAAGCATAGTTCGATAATGTTAAGCCATCATGAGTACCATTCGGCGATTGCAACGTTAAAATCATCAGCATACTAGGGCTAACTTTTTCAACAAAAACACCACCACGTTTGACCTCATCAGGCAGCAGTGGCATAGCAGCATTCACGCGATTCTGCACTAAGGTCGCGGCGCGATCAGCATCAAAACCAACTTCAAAAGTAATATCTAAACTGTAGCTACCATCGTTTGAACTGTTAGAACGCATGTATTGCATGCCCTCCACCCCATTGACCTGTTTTTCAATCACAGAGGCTACGGTGTCATTTACTACCTGTGCATTCGCACCACGGTAGTTAGTAAAGACATTGACGGAAGGTGGAGCGACATCTGGGTACTGACCCACAGGCATATTAATAATGCTTAACACCCCCATTAAGGTCATTAATATAGACAGTACAATCGCGAATTTAGGACGTTCAATAAAAAACTTAACCATGATTTAACCCTCGATATCGACGGCCATCCCAGGCGCAAGTTTTTGTACTCCTTCAACAATCACGATCTCGTTAGCAACAAGACCTTTGGTGATCGCAACTTGGTCACCTTCGAACGGTTGCGTTTCAACAGTTCGACGGGCAACAACCCCCTCTTCAACTAAATATACGAACTGACCCGTAGGATCTGCCGTCACACTTTTCTCTGGTAATAAGGTGCCGTTAATACTACTGCGAAGCGTTAATTTGGCGTATTGCCCAGCAAACACAGAGTCATCGTTATCAAATAAAAACCCAACCTGTAAGCTACCTGTTTTGCTGTTTACCGTATTATCGACATACTCTAATCGACCTTGGTTGTCGTAATAGCGGCCATCGACAAAATTCAAATGCACCGAGTAATCAATGTCGCTATGACGATAGTCATCCACAGTTTTAAGTACGGTTTCTTCATCAATACTGACTTTGATTTTCACTTTGCTGTCATCAACAACATTCACCAGCAGTTCACCGTCTTGTATCAAATCACCCGGCGACCAATCGGTTTGACCAATGCGCCCCGTAATGGGTGAGAAGATCTCTGTGCGCGACAAGATAATTTGGGCGTGTTTAATTTCATGTTCAACCGCTGCAAGCTCCGCTTTGGCAAGTTTTAACTCTGTTTCATTCGCTTCAAGCTGTTGCTGACTAATGGCTTGCCCCATTTTTTTTGCGCGTTGGTAGTTCTTTTGTGCCGACATAGATCGTGCGGTGATACGGGCTTTTTCAGCATCAAGTTTTAATAGCGCTAATTTAAACTCTTGGTTATCTAGCCGAAAAAGAAGATCTCCTTTTTTTACCTCTTGCCCTGGCACAAAGTGTTTTTCAAGAATAGTGGCTGACACTCTCGCTTTAAGATCAACCGATTCCATCGGCTCTAAATAGCCAGGGTAAGAACGATCAATGTTGATATTTTCGATATAGGTTAATTGCGTTTTCACTTTAGGCAGAGGGATATCCACCACCACAGCTTCTGCCAGTTGCTCTTGGCAACCCACTAAAATCAAAGGAAAAGTGAAAGGAAGTAGTACAGTGCGTATGTTCATATTGCCACCTTAGTCATGGGAAATGAGTTCATCACTGCCTTTATAAGTCGCTGACTTTATTGGTTTTATGGGACTTCACTGCCACTACATTTGCCGCAGTACAAGGATGGACTCGTGACGCATAGTAAGAAAGTGCCTGTACTATGAGAAATAAGGACAGTTAAGGCTCACTTACAGGCCCTAAGCCATCCTGAAATAACCATTTGATAAACAATAAAAAAGGCTGAACCTCGTGAAAGGTTCAGCCTTAGATGTATTGCAATAGTTGTGATCAACTCAATGGTTTTAAATGACGTAACCAACGCCCTTCTAATCGTCTAAAGCCCCAGATAATCACAAAGGTCAGCGCCATATAGCACATACCCGCAAATAAGAAGGATTCAAACGGCGCGTAATAACGTGAATTAACAATACGTGCCGCACCCGTTAAATCAACAATAGTCACAATCCCTGCTACCGCAGAGCCGTGCACCATGAAGATAACTTCATTGCTGTATGCAGGTAATGCGCGGCGTAGCGCACTCGGTAAAATGACACGGCGAAAGGCTTGTAATGTACTCATGCCATACGCTTTTGCCGCTTCCACTTCACCTTGCGGAATACCATTGATAGCACCACGAATAATCTCGGCAGTATAAGCCGCGGTATTGAGCACAAATGCCACCAGCGCACAAAACCAAGCTTCTTGCCATAGCGTCCCCTGCACTTGAATGAGCTGGCTTAAGCCGTAATAAATCAAGTAGAGCTGAATCAATAATGGCGTGCCACGAAAGAAATATATAAAACCCCAAGCAGGCAGTGATAACCAATAATGCTTGCTATTACGTGCCACACCAATCGGAATAGCGACCACTAATCCAACCACTAACGCCACAGCCACCATCCATAAGGTGGTATAAAAGCCTTCGAGGTAAATCGGCCAGCTTTCAGTAAGAATACTAAAGTCCATCACTTACCTCGTATGTATGCTGAATCTACGTTCTGCCCACTTCAGTGCAGAAGTTGAGAGCGTCGTAAATAATAAGAAGATAACCGCAATCGTCATATAAAACGTGAAGGGCATTTGGGTTGTACCCGCGGCAAGGGAGCCTTTACGCACCATATCATCAAGCCCGATGATCGAAACCAGTGCTGTGGTTTTTAATAACACTAGCCAGTTATTACCAAATCCCGGTAATGCATGGCGGATCATTTGCGGAAAAAGAACACGTCGAAAAGCCAATACGCCACTCATGCCGTATGCCTTAGCGGCTTCAAGCTCACCTTTATCTACGGCCATGATCGCACCACGAAAGGTTTCAGCCATGTAAGCGCCAAAGATAAAACCAATCGTCAGGATACCCGCAACAAAAGGGCTGATTTCGATGTAATCAGGTAGGTATTGTGCCCATTCGTGATTCGGATCAGACGAGGTGAAATAGTTGTTTAACCATTCATTGATATTATATAGGCTGTCATTCAGCAGCATTTGACCGCCGAAGAAAATCAGCATCATCAACACCAAATCAGGTATCCCGCGGATCACCGTGGTATATACCGTCGCTATTGCACGCGCCCAACGATAAGGTGAGAGTTTTGCTAATGCCCCAAGCATCCCTAATATAGCGGCAAGCAGTAAAGACAGTAGCGCCACCTGCAATGTGACCCATGCGCCTTCCACCAGCGACCATTCATAGCCTTTTAAATCTAACAATTGGGTACTCCTTTACACACCAATAGCAGTGTTAAAACACCAATGAAGTGAGACTAGTTCTCCAGAGCTATCATGTTCCCTGATAATCTAAAAACGAGCCTAAAGAGAAGAAGACATAAACTGGCTATGCCCTCTCCCTTGCTATCAAATACTGTTTAGCCTTATTTACCGTACACGTCGTAGGCGAAGTATTTCGCTGCAATCTCTTGATAAATACCTTTCTCACGTAAAGACAAGATTGCGGCATCTAGCTTTTGAGTTAAGTCTTTGTCTTGCTTACGTAGTGCAATACCAAAACCATCTCCAAACCACTTTGGATCCGTTAGCGACGGACCGATAAAGTCATAAGCATCACCACCCGCTTTATTCAGCAACCCTTCTTCAAGCGCAGAAGCATCACCTAAAATTGTTGCAATACGGCCAGCTTTTAAATCGAGGTACGCATCATCAAATGAACCGTAACGAACGATTTCAACCGAGCTGAAATTATCTGTCAGGTATTTATCATGGGTTGTTGCACGCTGTACCCCCACTTTAACGCCATCTAGGCCCGCTTCGGTAAAGTCAATTTGAGTGCCTTTTTTCGCAACAAATTTGTTAGGAATAAGGGCATATTTACCCGTGAAATCGATCTTCTTCTTACGTTCTTCGGTGATAGACATTGCAGCAATGATGGCGTCATATTTACGAGCAAGCAGTGATGGAATAATGCCATCCCAATCTTGAGCGACGATCTTGCACTTCGCTTTCAGCTCTTTACACAGCGCATTCGCCATGTCGACATCAAAACCTTTTAGTTCACCATTTGGCTCAGTCCAGCTAAATGGAGGGTAAGCTCCCTCGATACCAAAGCGGATTTGCTTCCACTCTTTTGCCTGTACTGATGTTGCGCCTAATGCTGAAACCATTGCTGCAGCTAAAATCCATTTTTTCATTGTCTATCTCCTGTTGTGTTACGTTGTAAAAACACCTATACCCCAAACAACGGTGATTTTACGACGCTAAAACGGCTACACGCCTTCGGTGTCTCGCACCGTTTTTTATTAATATATCGATGATATAAATTGTTTAAGTCGTTCAGATTCTGGATTTGTGAATAATTTTTCTGGGTGACCTTGCTCTTCCACCAACCCTTGATGAAGAAACATCACTTGATTAGACACATCACGTGCAAATGCCATTTCGTGGGTAACCACTAACATGGTGCGCCCTTCCTGCGCCAAATCTTGCATGACGCCTAACACTTCCCCGACTAATTCTGGATCAAGTGCGGATGTTGGCTCATCGAATAACATCACTTCAGGATCAACCGCTAATGCGCGTGCAATCGCAGCACGCTGCTGTTGCCCACCAGAAAGATGCCCAGGATAGTAATGGCGTCGCTCATACAAGCCCACTTTCTTCAGTAACGCTTCACCTTTTTCAATTGCTTCCGCTTTAGGTACACCAAGGACATGAATAGGCGCTTCAATGACATTGCCAAGCACTGTCATGTGCGACCATAAATTGAAGCCTTGGAAAACCATGGCTAGACGAGAGCGTATACGCTGAACTTGCTTTTCATCGGTAGGAAGGAACTCACCACGGCGATTGGTGGACATTTTAATTTGCTCGCCATTCACCCAAATTTCACCTTGCGTCGGCGTTTCCAGTAAATTAATACAGCGCAGGAAAGTACTCTTCCCTGAACCAGAAGAGCCAATAATCGATACCACATCACCACCATTAGCAGTGAGAGATATGCCTTTTAAGACTTCATTTTGACCAAATGACTTGTGTAATTCTTTGACTTCAAGCGCTACTGCATCCGTCATGCGCTCTTACTCCTTTAATTCCATCAAAAGGAAAATTGCTCGTAATTACTAACAAAATCTTCCGCTATTTTGTTAACGCTTTGTCGAAGGTATCACCGAGAAGTATATTTGGCAACATTTTGTTAACCACATTGAAAGCGAATAACCGCTCAATATATCTGCATAAAAAAACAGTTATTCATACAGTTATCATTGTTGCCAATCAAGCAATCTTACGGTAGCTTAGCCTAGCTGAATCATCCGCTTTGTCTTGTTTATCGTAGTTTCGGATTAAAATATAATGCAACGCTCTCTTACCTCTTTGTGGCACGCTATTTACCTCGTTGTTTTTATCTCTTTTGTCTTACCTTTATCTGTCTATGCCACCCCCTCCTCAGAGCCAACTGTACTTACTGTTGTCCCCGAGTATCGTGATCGAATTAAGCGCAATTTTAACCCTTTCACACTGCTAAGCATGCCAACGACGCATGAATTCATTTTTGAGCCACTGATCATCTTTAATTCTCTACAGAATAATAAGCCAGAATATCGCCTTGCTACAGGCTATAGTCTTAGCCGAGATCTCACGAGTATCCAGTTCACCCTACGCCATGGCGTTCTATGGTCAGATGGAAAACCATTCACTGCAGATGATGTGCTTTACTCCTTCAATTTAATCAAAATGTTTCCAGAACTTGATTCACATGCGATTCGTACGCAATTGAAGTCGATCCGTAAGTTATCAGACTATGAGATTGAAATTGAATTGAAACAGGCTAATGCTTTAGCCGCTCATCAGCTGGTGTTACTGCCCATTGTGCCTAAACATCAATGGGAAAAAGTCAAAGACCCAGTTCTATATACCAATCCAAACCCCATCGGCACTGGGCCATTTACGGTTATTGAATCGTTGGACGACACCCATTATCAGCAATGCACTAACCCAAACTACTGGCAAGCCAGCGAAGTGCATATTGATTGCTTGCGCTACCCATTAGTGAAAAATAACGATGATTTTATTGCGCGGATTGTAACAGGCGAGTTTGATTGGACGGGTTCATTTATTCCTGATATCGAGCGTCACTATGCTTCTTACTCAGAAGACTTCCATTATTGGCTACCACCCGCAAGTACTATTAGCCTTATTTTTAACTACAAAGTTGCAGACAGTGAACTTCGCCAAACTATAGAGAATATTACGTTTCGACGGGCTATCTCTATGGTGGTTCAGCGCCAACTATTAATTGATATCGCCGCGTTTGGCCAAGGTGTCCCATCAGAGTATGCATCTGGCATGAGTCAACGATTTACTCAGTGGGCTGATACTAAAATCACTGAAAAATACCGCCCGTATATGACCTTCAATCCAAAACAAGCAAACATGTTATTGGATTCGCTTCAGCTAGAAGACAAAAACAAGGATGGGTGGCGAGATCTTCCTTCAGGCAAGCCTCTCACACTATCCGTGCTCACCCCTTCAGGCTGGACTGATTTTAATACCACAGCCATGCTACTGGCCGAAATGTTAGAAAATGTAGGAATACGTACTACGAATATTCAAACTGGATTTGAAGAGTTTGCTGAGCGCTTATCCTATGGTGATTATGTCACGGCAATCACCAACTATCCGCAAGGGCTAACACCGTATAAGTATTTTAACTCTGGCTTTAACAGTGCTTACCAAGCGCCACAATACCCACGCTATGCAAAGCACTTTTATAAAGATCATGAAGTAGACCAGCTGCTCGCCGCTTTCCCTACCGCGTCTACGGTTCGTCAACGCGCAAACATTATTAACCAGCTCAACGAAACGATTGCCAGTAAGCAAATTACCGTCCCCTTATATAATACGGTGCAGTTCTATCAGTACAACACCCAACGCTTTACAGGCTGGTTTAATGAACGTAACCCTGTCGCTAGCCCACTAATATGGCCACAAGCCCCCGAGCGTTTATTGCACTTGTTAGCACTTAGACCTAAATAATTTGCCGCTAGCAATAGGCCACTACAAGTCATAACAGCGGCCTAGTGCCAAATAGCAGGCATAAAAAAACGATGGTCAATGCCATCGTTTTTTTGTTTCTGTAATCACGCTATGTCTAATAAGGCGAATAGCGAAGAAGAATGATTAGAACATCGTCTCTTGATTCGATGGCACATGGAATACTTCACCATGATCTTTCATTCTTTCCATGGTCTTAAGATTGACTTCCATCTCAGTGACATAACTATCACCGACAGGGTAACTACGAATGACCCGAGCACCACGAATGATACCATCAACAGCACCATCGGTATTTTCTACCCCTAGCTGCTGATCTTCCATACCTGCACGCGCACTGATACGCATACCGTAAACTTGTTCGGTTAGCTCACGGTAAGCATCAATCTTAGATGCTCGCATTGCACGTACTTGTTTTTCTTCTAGTGTGCGACCACGCTGTTCACTGATTGATGCATAACCTACCGCGGTGAGCACATCATTATCACGAATTTCGACCAGTGGCTGACACCCCACAAGTAACAGTAAGATTACTGCCATCCAGATACGCATAATTTCTCCTAAGGTTTCAGTACCACGTTACCGCGATCAAATTCGTTCACTTCAGAGCGAATAATAACACCGTTACGCATACGCATCTTATTCAAGGTATCTAAATCACGGCCCAAACGATCAGCAGGCAAGAAGCCCTGTGCCGTCGCAATCACCACCCGAGAACGCATGCCAATAATTCGCGCATTGACTAATACACCGCCGCCTTGACGTAACATAGTGCCAGTGAGCACATAGTCAACAGGCTGCTCAGAGGCCAATTCTCGCCAGTTTCGGCTAATGGTAAAATCACCTTCCGGTGTGACTTTTATTGCGCCTGTTGCTTTGTAATCAACAACCGTAAAACCACGTTGTTGCATTTGATACATAAAGCCTTCAGTAACGGTATTACCAAGCCAGTTTGTTTCGTTCAACTGCTGTAAATCAACAAAAGAGGTAACCGCTAACGGTGTTTTTGCCGTTAAATATTGGTTAGATTCGACCAGTTGTTCCGTCATCCCTTCTATGAAGAAATCAATGGTATGACGAGGAGTCTGCTTTAACAGGTACTCATTGCCCGTATATGGTTCTTTACCATTATATATCGGGGAGTATGCGCATGATGCAGTCATCATTGACAGCAACACGACTATCCACTTTTTCATTCTATCCCGCTCCGGATGCAAAAAGACCTATAGCCTGTTATCGTTCAAAAAAAGTAAAACTTTATAGCTAGCTGCTTTATATTCGGGAATACTCTTTGCATACTCCCTTTGGTAATCCACTCTGAATGAATCACAACCGTTTTTGTTCAGCCCGATACTATATAGTAAGTCCAGCTATCCAAGCAATTTTCATACCGATGTTGAGAATACGATGAAAAAAACACGCGCGCTTTATCTATTCATGTTGTTAGCCATGCCCTCTCAAGCTCTGGCCGCTTGGTTAGAAGTCACAGGACAAGCACAAGTGCTAGAAAGCGACAAAGCCGCCCGTAACAACGCGTTAGAAGATGCGGTTTACCAGGCCATCTTATATTCAGGTGCCGATGCGAGCTCATTTTCACACTTACGCCCCTATTTAAGCCAAGAGCGTAACGAGTACCAATTTAGCGGTAACGAAGTGCGCAACGTCAGCATAGTTAAAGCCAAAAAGTCAGGCGGCAATTATTACGTCACTGCTCGGATAGATATTTATCCATCGGCAAAGACTTGCCACAAAACCCAATACAAAAAAGCGATTTTAATCAGTAGCTTTACACTCACTGCACCTCAACATGCCGCTTTAGGGGGTATTTATCAGATAGGTGATGATTACAGTGTGATGCTCCAACGCCAAATTGAGCGTAAATCACAAAGCTTTGTCGTCTCGGGGATCACCCGCGTGCCTTTTCGTATTGATCAACCGAATACACTCACCATGCTGGCTGAGGATTACGATGCGCAATATCTTATTACAGGCGAAATCACGGATTTAACGTCAACCGTCGATGAAAAGCTACTGCGAGATGATCAATACAATCGACAATTTGCCGTCACACTAGAAGTAATTAATGGCAAAACAGGTGAAATGTTACTTCAGAAAAACTATCGTGAAATCGCTCAGTGGCCATTCACACGAGTTAGCCAAGTTGATACAAAAAGTGCACGCTTTTGGCAATCAGGTTATGGCCAAGCCGTTCAACGTACCAGCCGCAATATGATGCTAGATCTAGAGACCACCTTGGCTTGTCGCTCCAGTTTGCCTGAAGTTATTAATATTTTTAATGACAAGGTACAAACCAACGTTGGCCGAATTCACGGTGTTAAGCAAGGCGACCAACTGCGTTTATGGCACAACGCGGCCTTTATTGATCAACAAGGGATCAGCCGAGCGCGCATGGTACAAACAGAGATGACGCTTACGGTTGAACGGGTTTATGATAAATCTTCAGAGCTCAGTGTGGACCGAGCAGACCTTGCTGGTAGCATTCAACCTGGTGATTTACTCACCAAACAGATAACTCATTGATACAAAAAGCTTAATATTAATCAATATTTGCGTATAATAGTGCGCATGCTCCCTTAGCTCAGCTGGATAGAGCGTCCCCCTCCTAAGGGGAAGGCCGCAGGTTCGACTCCTGCAGGGAGCGCCACATACTAGAAAGGCTAGCCATTGATGATGGCTAGCCTTTTTTCATTTATAACGCTCATGATTTTGATATGCCTTATTAAGAATATGAAACTTAAACGACGTATCATTTATTATTTTAGGCGTTAGATAATACAGTCATCCTTAATGAAACAATGAATACAAAATAAGATGCATATTAATTATCGCAGTGTTGTTTATAATTGCAGTAAATAAGAGTACTGTAATACATCCTATATTCCACACCTTCATATCCTTATATTTCTAATCAAGTCTATCGTCATAAATCTAGCAATCGCTTTAATTTATTCAAAGCAATAACGACAGAATATTGACTTTACATGCATGTAGCTAATTAAATGAAACATCATAGATGCACAATTTCATAAAACAAAAAAGGAGCCCTGTAGGCTCCTTTGATATTATTTAAATAACAGCTTAGAAATTGATGCTTGCGTACAAACCCACTTCATCACCGCTGACATAAGGCGAAATGACGTAATTACTCATCGAGTAACCCATCTCAGAAACTACGTACTGAATGCCAGTTGCCAATGCAGCACCAGCCGCAACATCACGCCAGTAGTGGTGTTTGCTGTCTACTCTAGAATAACCCACAAGGGCCGCAGCAGCGTACGCTGGTACGCCGTATTCCCAGCCATAACGAAATTGTAGGTATGCTGCACCTTGAGTTGCCGCCGAGGTATGGCCCGATGGAAATGAGTGATCACCGCCATTTGGGCGCTCAGCATTAACGGCAAATTTAATAGCGTGTGTTGCTACTGCGGTATATAACGCCCCTTCTGCGAGTTGAAATAAACCTTCGGTATCACCTTTATATAAAGAGATAGCACCAGCAGTAAGAGGAATGCCGAATTGCGCAATATCTGCGTACTTTTGTAAGTTTTTATTATGGGCAGACGCGGAACATGCGGTCGTTGCTAATATAAGGGCAACAACTCCTGACTTTATTTTCATGCTTTACCTTTAAACAATACTAAGCCCTGTAAAATAAACAAGGCACTATCAATGGCATCTAAAAATGAGAAAATTAAATCTACTGCATAAGCATGAAGTCGTTTGGAGACATAATTTACAAATACAACTGTAGATATCAAACACTGTTTTATAACAAGTACCGCGAGATTGTAAGAAGTAAGCAAATGCTTGTCAATGTGTGAGTGCTCACAAAAGAATATAAACTACAAATATGTTAATTACATCCAATCTGCCTTTTTGATGAAATAAATCAGCTATAAAGCAGTTCCTTTTATGACGCAAGCAAAAAAAGCGCTTATTAAGATATGAAAAATATGATCTTGACCTAATATTTATGAGTATCACTGAAACGGCACTAGACCAAGCGTGACCTATGTTGGATAAATCCAAGGGAGATACGATATGAAAAAGATAACTTCGGTATGCGCAGCACTCTTACTTACTGCAAGTTTTGCTACGTCGGCTTACACACTTTCAGGAACACCAGAAGACATTCCAGAAGGTGCAATGCAATACTGCGCGACATCCAGTAACTTCTGGGTATGTGTTGATAACTATAAGCAACGTAACAACCTATAGTTTTCAGAATATAGTTTCAAGCATAAAAAAACAGGCATAGAGTTAGACTCTATGCCTGTTTTTATTTGAAGCTTGTGTTAACGAATGCTTATGCGTTCGCTTCACGCTCTGCAATGAAAGCAAGTGCTAGCTTGATACGCGCTATTACGCGTACTTTGCCAACAAGTTGCATTACTGCGTCAACCGAAGGCGATTGACCTTGGCCTGTAACGGCAACACGCAGTGGCATACCCACTTTACCCATGCCTAGCTCTAAATCTTCACATGTTGATTTAATCACATCATGAAGGTTTTCAGTTGTCCATGCATCATCAGATACCGCTTCAACTTTTGCTAGTGCAAGCTCTAGGGCTTCTTTTGCTACTGGGCGAAGGTGTTTCTTCGCAGCACCCGCTTCAAACTCACTAAAGTCTTGGTAGAAGTAACGCGACTGCTCTGCAAGTTCGATCAATGTATTACAACGCTCGCCCACTAGCTTGATTACGTCAGTGATTGCTGGACCATTTGTGGTATCAATCTCTTTTTGATCTAAGTGCCATTGTAGGTACTTAGCAACATATTCAGGCTCAGCCGTTTTGATGTAATGGTTGTTCAACCAAAGTAACTTGTCAGTGTTGAATGCTGATGCTGACTTGCTGATAGACTCTAGCGTAAACAAGTTGATCATTTCTTCTAATGAGAAAATCTCTTGATCGCCATGAGACCAACCTAAACGTACAAGGTAGTTAAGTAGTGCTTGTGGCAAGTAACCGTCATCGCGGTATTGCATTACGCTTACTGCACCATGGCGTTTAGACAGTTTCGCACCGTCGTCACCAAGGATCATTGCACAGTGTGCAAATTCAGGAACAGGCGCACCCAGTGCTTCATAGATGTTAATTTGACGAGGGGTATTGTTGATGTGGTCTTCACCACGAACAACTTGGGTAATCTCCATATCCCAATCATCAACAACAACACAGAAGTTATAAGTTGGGCTGCCATCGGTACGACGAATGATAAGATCATCTAGCTCGCTATTGGCGATTTCAATACGGCCACGTACTTTATCATCAAAGACTACCGTCCCTTCTTTTGGGTTACGGAAGCGAATAACGAATGGTGATGCTTCAGTTGCTGCTGCATTTGCCGCAACAATTTTAGGGTGATTAGCATCGTAGCGTGGCTTAACACCGGCTGCCATTTGCTCTTCACGCAATTCGTCTAACAACTCTTTCGGACAGTAGCACTTGTATGCTTTGTCTTCCGCAAGCAATTGATCGATCAACTGGTTGTAACGATCAAAACGTTTCGTTTGGTAGTAAGGACCTTCATCCCAGTTAAGCCCGATCCACTCCATACCTTCAATAATGGCATCGATAGCTTCTTGAGATGAACGCTCTAGATCGGTATCTTCGATACGCAGAACAAATTCACCGCCTTGCTTCTTCGCAAATAACCATGAGTACAATGCAGTACGGGCACCACCTACGTGCAAGAAGCCTGTTGGGCTTGGTGCAAAACGAGTTTTAATCGTCATTTGATTTACCTTAAAGTGACTGGAGCGACTGACAGCGATAGCGCTATAAGCCCATAATTGGGCGTTATTTTAACACTGTCATTCAATTCTACAATCACCATCCTTTCTCTAATTGACACTCAATGACTAGATAGCATCAGCTTAAGATGCATTCTTCAGGTTTTTCATCGCCCACATCATGAATGCTTGCTGTTCTTGTGCGGACAAATTATTGAAACCCGCTTCCAGAATCATTCTTTGCGATGATCCCGTATTCGCATTTTTTGGTTTTATTTGATCTACGGGTGTTGTCGATGTTTGACCGATGGCAACAACGGCAATCCCTGTCTCTTTTTGGTTGTATTTTAATACTGCTTTTTCATAATTTTTCATGCCTTGCATGCCATTAACATACAGAGGCTCAAGCTGGAATGGGATCATCTCGCCAGAAGCTGATTTGAGAACAAAGCGCGGGTCTTTATCAAACGCCTTAGCTTCTTCCATGGTTCTAAACGGCTGGTAAGACAATGCAACATCATCAGAAGGTGCGTTAAAGCGAACGATAAAAGGAACTGAATTAAATTTAGTGCGGCGACCGTCTTCTACTACTAACTGACCCAATGCAAATAATACTTGGTTGGTACCCGATTCAAGCGTTAATTGGTTAGGCGATGAAAAAATATCACTCGCAACTTCATCACCATTAAGCACCAAGGGCCCAATTTCTTTATTAAAGGTTAACGTACTTTCTGCATTCGCTTGCCAAGATAAACAACCCGCCAACAGAGTTAGGGCAACAATCAACTTCTTCATATAGCCTCCACGGCAAAGGGCGAGAAATTCTCGCCCTAATTATTACAGTAATTAAAGATTAAGAGTCATCTTAGAACCAGTACTCAATACCAACAGATGCTTCATTAAAGCTATCTGACTTCCAACGACCTTCATAGCCTTTATTATCGGCATCAATGCGATCTATATTATTCATCGCATAACGGGCATAAAGCACAGCGTTAGTATCGACAAAGTACATCATCTGCACTGATGTAACGTTATCTTCAGTGTTCTTAATGTCTTTACCATTCACTTCTAAACCAAGGTTTTCAGCGCGAGCAATTTTGGCTTGCCACTTATCAAACGTATACGTTAAACCAACTGAGTATGAATCTTCACGCTCGTCTTGATTAAACGTATCGTTATCCGCTTTTGCGATACGGTAATAAGCAAAGTAGCCTAAACCATTAGAGAAGCCACCTTGTGCCCCCATCAAGTAAGTTTGGTTATTCCAAAACGTACCATCGAACTTACCTTTGGTTTTATCAAGCGTGTCGTAGTTCATCTCGTAAGCTAAATCAAACTGCGCCCATCCCCAATCACCTTTCACTTGTTGGTGTGCAGCCATGCCATGCCAGTAGTTGCTTGATGCTTTCGAGCTATCAGTTGCCCCTGCACGATCTTCACCTGCACCAGCAGCGATATCCATGGTAAAGCCAGACCATAGTTCATTGGTATCCCAACGGATGGTATCTGATTGGCGGTCATTGAAATTGTTTCCGCCGATATTGCCACCCCAGTCCCAAACGTTACCCATACCAGGGTTAGTCGCAGGCCAGTCAATCAATTCATAAATAGGGGTTAACACACGACCCAGACGAATTTTACCAACGCTATCGTGTTCAAAGCCGACAAAAGTATCACGGCGGCCTAAGTAGCCATTACCACCGTTTTCACCCGCAAATGACTCATCAACATAACCAGATTCGATTTGCCATAGGAAAGTCCAATCTTGCATTTGATCAAACTGAGCAGTACCACGCCAGCCAAGGCGTGATTCATTATTGAACTGGACACCATCGTTGTTCTTTTCATTATCGTAATCGCGGTGCGCTACCTGCATCGCAATCAAGCCGTAAATACTGTGCTCGTATTTAGCTCCACTATCACTTGCTTGTGCTGGAACAGTGGCAAGTGCTGCAGTCGCAATCGCCGCGCCTAATAAGGTACGTTTGAAAAATTGACTCATGGAAAAACTCCTAAAAAATATAGCTGAATTCATGTACTTACCTCAGTGGCCGCCGAAGGTTAGCACAATGAAATTTAATGTTTCATATTGAGAACGTGGATAAGATTACAAGCTTTTTTCACCATACGAATATATGGCAAGAAAAAGCTTGACCCCCTTCAAAAACCACCAACCAAAAAAAAACATAAATCATTAATTTTCAGCAACTTAAAACAAAAACCTAATTACAGCACCATTAGGAGCTAAATGGCATTTTGTGTCCAAGATCTCAAGCTGGTATGCAAGACAGTGGAGAATCACTCAAAAATCAGATGTTTTTATATAACTAAATGGATGTTTAGTTTTTTTATGATTCAAAATAGTGAGCAAGTTCAAACTCATTTAGAAGAAAGTAAGCTAAATCGGTTTGTTAAAGTAACGAAAAAATATTTCAGCTAAAACTGAATCGAAAAAAAATGCTGAGTCCACCTTATTGATAAGTTGTTAGATTTAAATAAAAACAGAAGAAAGTAGATGATGTGACTGATGTCTGAGTTCGCTTGCTCTATGAGGAAATAACCTTTTTTGTCAGCACTAAGCAACGTAAAATCGTGTTACGAATTAACTATGGATGGACAACCGCCAATAACTTGCGTGTCCTTCAGGGAGAATATAATGAAGGTAAAACATATAGCCCTTGCGGTAGCGCTTCTACCTCTCGCTCAAACAGCTTTTGCTGACGTGACACTTGAACTGCCAGACAATGTACGATTGCTCGCTGTAAATGAACAAGATCCATCAAAAAATATTACCGATATTTTTTTTGCGACAGATGACAAGCTAACGTTTAAAAATGGTGAGAACCAAATCGTATATCAAATTGATCAGTATTTTTATAAAGGGGATAAGCAAAGTGAGCGGTTCCGTTCCTCGCCTTATATACTGACCTTTACTGCAAGCAATACTTCACTTCAATTAGAAGTACCAAACTTCCGAGGCGTTGTTCAGGCCAATGAGTTTAACCATTCAGCAAAAGTAAATGTTCAAACTACAGCGGGAAAAAACGTCGCATTCAAGCATGACAAGCTTGAGCTAAAAGGTCTTTCCATTTCACATGATTACCACGAGTATGTGAAACAATATAACCGTCTTGGTGGTCCTGCAGCACTGACTGTTGCTACAACTGCAATAGTAACTAGCGAAGCTAAACCAGCGTTAAAGCAGCCAGCCACTGACCTTGCAACTCAAAGTAAAGAGCCGATTAAACAGCAGCTACAGGCACTTTTTAATCAAGCAGATAAAGAAACTAAA
The DNA here is from genome assembly GCF_002265265.1 of Photobacterium sanguinicancri. GTDB lineage: Bacteria > Pseudomonadota > Gammaproteobacteria > Enterobacterales > Vibrionaceae > Photobacterium > Photobacterium sanguinicancri. Next base: position 14,666 of record NZ_NOIF01000024.1, on the reverse strand, counting down.
AAAGAATTTATTAGCTGGGCAGTGCAAAACCTGTAATCTCTCGATAAAAGTTCCTTTTAGCGAAGGAACTTTCTCCACCTTTAAGTCCCTCCACGCTCAACTCAACTTTACATTTACCCGACTTAATTACTTCACTCTGCGAGAACTAACACCTCATTCATTATTCGTCACCTTAACCAAAAATTGATTAACTCATAGATCGAAAAATGGAGGCCTAAGCCTCCATTTTAATAATATTCAGTTTTAATTACGATTTAGAAACCGTACTCAAGACCTACACGAACAACAAAGATATCAGTTTCGTCAATCTTACCTGCATCGTTAGCTGCTTTTAGGTCACGCTGAGCAACACGGATGTAAGGAACAAAACCATTTTTAACATACATTAGCTGACCAGAAATGATGCTATCTTCATCATTCTGTTTAACACCAGCTGTTTCTGATTCTAAGTTAGCTGTGTAACCTAGTTTGAAGCCCCAAGGACCATTCCAGTATTGACCAATTACAGCGTAAGAAGCTTGCTCTGATTTATCGCCGTTCTGAACTTTACTTTCACCAGCCTTGTATGCGCCAGATAGTCCAAAACCAGCAGGAAGTGATGCTTCAAAACCGACTAAGTAACCAAAGGTATCTGCCATTACTGCATCTTTAGCCGCGGTTCCAGCAGTCCACTTGTCTTGGTCGCCGTTTGGTTTGTAGCTCCAAGAACCATCAGTCGCTGCTTTTGCTTCTTCAAGCTCACGATCTGATTCTGTTTCGAATGCTGCATGTAATGTGATCATTTCAGCAAAAGTATAGTGCGCTGCACCACCAAACCAGTTATTACCTTCAACCGCCTTGTCACCACGACCTGTCGCAATATTAAAGTTGAAACCACCGAATGACGGAGAGTCGTAACGAGCCATATCACCGTGACGATCACGGTTATATTTCACGTCACCGCCCCAGTCCCATGACGCACCAAGACCTGGGTTAGCGTATGGCCAGTCAATCACTTCATACATAGGTGTTAGCATACGACCGAAACGTACTTTACCCCAGTCGCCTTTAAGACCAAGGAAAGTATCACGGTTACCTAATGTACCGCCTGTTCCATCTTCACCTACATAACCAGACTCAACTTGCATGAATACTTCAACGTTATCGAACATCTCTTTACCAGCACGGAAACCGATACGAGATTCATTTTCGTAGTCATAGCCTGTTGCAGTATCTTCGCCATTCTTAGTAATGTCGTAGTTAACAATCGAAATTGCTGCTACACCATACACTTCAACACTGAAATCATTGTTTTGGCCGATTTCGTATGCACTTACTGACATTGAAGCCATTGCTGCTGTCGCAACAGCAACGCCAAGAACTGAACGTTTGAATACATTTTCCATGGAATAACTCCTAAATATACTAGCTGTTTACTTGAGCCTAAAAAGGTTGGCCGCCGATGGCTTCAAGTAAGTCTCCCAATATGTAAGCTAAATTTCTAAAATCAGCTAAATCATATTTTTTTAGTTTATGAACGTCTCCGTTCACTTCAGTAACTAGACTACTTTCGCAGCGCAAAACATCAATCAGAACTTAATTTCTTGTTTGAAAAATATGACTCAGTGCAAACTTTACCGCTAACAGTGATCCAGCTCAAACCTTTGATTCTTTAATTATCAATAACAAATATAGCCATTTTAAATCAACAACTTACCAACATAAAAAAACATCAAACGTGAGAAGGCGCGAAAAAAAAACATCAACGTGAAATCACTTACATAATAAGGATCGCATTGATCACATCTTCTATTTAAACGAAAAATGGGCAGGTTGTGACTTATTTTTTGTGACGGTTAATACGATTTAAAATGTGATGAAAATAAAAAAAGCGCATCAGAAGTTACCCTGATACGCTTTCAAAATAGATATATATTCTAGTATTAAAGAAAAAAACAACAGTTAGCGTTGAGTGAAATCAACCAACGTTTGTTCATCCCAAATTTCAATGCCGAGATCTTGTGCTTTTGTTAATTTAGAACCGGCGGCTTCACCCGCAACAAGTAGATCCGTTTTTTTCGAAACACTTCCTGTCACTTTCGCGCCCATCGACTGTAGTAATTCTTTTGCTTCAGAGCGGCCAAGCTGCGACAAACTGCCCGTTAATACCACCGTTTTTCCTTCTAAAGGTCGTTCAATCCCTTCTTCCAACTTCTCAATAGCAGGCCATTCAATACCGACTTTGATTAAGTCATCAATCACATCAGTATTATGCTGTTCACGGAAGAAGTTAAAAACATGATCAGCGACTATGCCGCCAACATCACTCACTTCAATCAGCTGCTCTTTAGTCGCAACGGTAATTGTTTCAAGTGTTTCAAAATGACTGGCTAAGTTAGCCGCAGTGGCTTCCCCTACTTCGCGAATCCCTAATGAATACAAGAAACGCGCTAAGGTTGTTACCTTTGAGGCAGCAAGTGAATCAACGAGTTTTTGCGCTGATTTAGGTCCCATACGCTCGAGGACTGTCACAACACCAGCCGATAATTTAAACAGATCGGCTGGTGTAGAAACCATCTCACGATCAACCAATTGCTCAATGACTTTCTCGCCGCAACCATCAACATCCAAGGCTTTACGAGATACAAAGTGCTTCAATGCTTCTTTACGTTGCGCCTGACAGAATAGGCCACCAGAACAGCGAGAGACCGCTTCACCTTCAACACGCTCGACACGCGAACCGCAAACAGGGCAGTCGACAGGGAAAGTAATAGGCGTTGCGTCATCAGGGCGGCGCGATTCAACCACAGAGACAATTTGTGGAATTACGTCGCCCGCACGGCGAATTATCACCGTATCACCAACCATAACCCCTAAACGTGCCACTTCATCGGCATTATGCAAAGTGGCGTTACTTACAGTTACGCCCCCCACAAATACAGGTTCTAATTTAGCCACCGGGGTAACAGCCCCTGTTCGACCCACTTGAAATTCGACATTCTTCAGTACTGTCATTTCTTCTTGCGCTGGGAATTTATAAGCAATTGCCCAACGTGGTGCACGCGCAACAAAGCCCAAGCGTTCTTGCAAGCTCATGGTGTCAACTTTAAAGACAACACCATCAATCTCGTACGGTAACGAACCACGACGCTCACCAATGTCTTGATAGTAAGCAATCACAGCTTCAATGTTATTCAGTGGGCGAATCTCAGGGCACATTGGTAGCCCCCAGCCTTTGAGTTGTAACAAACGATCATACTGACTAGGGGCCAGTTCCAATCCTTCTACGACACCGACAGAATAAGCATAAAAACTTAACGGGCGTGAAGCGGTAATTTTAGAGTCAAGCTGACGTAAACTACCTGCGGCTGCATTTCGAGGGTTGGCAAATGTTTTTTCACCTTTCTTTAAGGCCCGTTCGTTTAAGGCATCAAAGCCCGCTTTCGGCATAAAGACTTCGCCACGCACCTCTAAGCGCGCAGGCCAATCATCGCCACGTAGTTTCAACGGTATAGAACGAATAGTACGAACGTTGGTCGTAATATTTTCACCGGTTGTTCCATCACCTCGCGTGGCAGCTTGGGTTAAAACGCCATTTTCATACATCAAGCTAACCGCTAAGCCATCAAGTTTAGGCTCACCGCAGTAGGTAACTTGCTGCTCAGTTGGTAGTCGGTCTAATAATCGTTTTTCGAATGCTTTTAGCTCTTCATCATCAAACGCGTTATCAAGCGAGAGCATGGGTATTTCATGCTTAATCTGACTAAAACCATTAAGTGGTGTGCCACCCACTCGCTGGCTAGGTGAATCAGTTGTCACCCACTCAGGATGCTCAGCTTCAATAGCAAGCAGCTGTTGCATCAAGCGATCATATTCAGCGTCTGGGATCTCAGGGTTATCTTCAACGTAATAACGATACCCGTGATAAGTAAGCTGTTGACGCAGCTCTGTAAGCTGCTGCTGAATATCAAGACTCATGACTAATCCTATTCACTCACATTGTTACCAAGCGGCTAACGATTGCCGGCCTGATATTTTAATACACAAAAAAGCGGGCTCCCTAAGGAGCCCGTCAATAAACTATAGGGATAAACACACTCAGTTAAACTTGAGTGTAGAACTTCGCTTTATCACGATATTCAGTAATACGGTAAGGCGTGATCATGTTGCGATCTTGATCCAACACATCAGCACTTAATTCATCAGCAATCTGCTGAACCGTTTGTAACATCATATTAAAGTTCAAATCTGCACGACCGTGACAAGGCAACATTAAGTAAAAAGCGATGCCCGGTGTTTCGAAGTTTTCAATATCCTGCTGCGGGAAATTACCCGGTTGAACCATATTGGTCACAGAGAAAATAACAGGCTCGATACCTGCTTTATCTGCATGACGATGATAGACCGAGTTTTCACCAAAGATTAAACCATTTTGCTCAAGGCTATTGAATAATTTCACGCCTCGAAGTAATTCACCTTTACGCGCATGAATATTTAAAGCGATATAAGAACGCTCTAACGGTGCTGGCTCGATAATCGCTTCGACAACCTCTTCAACAACAGGTTCTGGCGATACGGCAACTTGCACTGGCTCATTTTGCGGCACTAAAGGCTCTACTTGCAGTGCAATTTCAGTCTCTGAAACAATCACAGTATTGGTATCAAGCGCGGGTTCCGCCACTGCATTCTCTGCCGCTAAGGTATCGATTGATGGCGCGACAGGAGCAACCACTCTCTCTTCAACAGGTTGAGGTTTAACCTCAGAAGAAGATGTCACCATATCAAGGTTACCTAAACCAGGTTCATGTTCTTTATTAGGTTTTGACGTAACAGGCGCTGGTGATTGAGTAATAACAGGCTGTGGCTGTGGTTGTGGCGCGCGAGGCTGCACTTCGGCTTGAAGTGTTACTTCAGGCGCGGTCTGGACATGCTGTTCGACTACAGCATCGGCCTGCTGAGCAACCACATTAACATTACTGTTTACAGTCTGAGGTGTCAGTGTTGGTTGTGGGGCTACTTCTGTGAATTCAGAAATAGCTTGAGCAGGCACAGGCACCCCAACATTTGGAACAGTATCGGTATGCGAGTTCATCGTCGAAGGTGACGAATCTAATAAAGGATCGGCTTCAATTTTCTCACCGAAGTTCACAGAACCTGTTTTTACCGGTTCTGGCTTTAAATATGGAGCAGGGTCTTCAGCTTCAGCGCCTTTGACACGGACAGCACCAACGCCATCTTGATCAAAGCCAGCATCATCAACAGACGTTTGGCCATCAAGCTTACCCACAGGCTTCGGTTTATCACCAAACTTAGTCGGTTTTTCTTTTCGACTTGTCCAAAGACCATGCAACAATAGCGCGGAGATCATCAGCGCACCAACAATAATAAGAACCAGACGCAATTCCTGCATACAATACTCTGAAATTAGCTTGTCACCCCAACTGGGATAACGTGTTAAATATGTATTCGCCAGACCTAAGTAATACCATACTCAGCGACTAACTCAATCCAACATTACCTATTAGCACACTGACATTGACAGAGCGTAATAAAGATCACAACTTATTACTTTAAGCCTTCCCTTCCGTCAGTCTGGCAAATCCCTATCACTGCGGTTAAGAATACATGCTGGTTGCTTTACTCTACCAAAACTAGCTAAATAATGAGAACTTCTAACCGTAGAATCATCAAATATCGTGCCTTCGAGCGCACTTTTGGTTATTTTTCAAACTAACTGAGCGGTTACCATTTACCTGTAACCTCCAACAAAAGATCGAATATTTGCTTATAGCCGCAACTCGTCGTTAACATGCAGCTAGGCTCAACCTCTTTTGATACTTTCACAATGACGAGCCTTAACAAGGAGCAGATATGCAAACACACTCACCAATTAAAGACCCTATCAGTGGCGCTGGCTATTTTTTTCGCGGTTTATCGCTGGCATTAGAGCCAGGCACCCGCCGTTTTGTTTTGATGCCACTGCTGGTTAACATCATTCTCTTTGGTAGTGCATTTGGCTTTGTTCTGTCTCAACTTGATTCATGGATTACAGGTTGGTTAGCCATGCTACCTGAATGGTTAGATTGGTTAAGCTACCTCTTGTGGCCATTACTTGCTATCGCCACATTAGTCACTTTTTCTTATATTTTTAGTACCATCGCAAATTGGATAGCGGCACCGTTCAATGGCCTTTTAGCCGAGCAGTTAGAAGCAAAATTAACGGGTGAAACCCTGCCAGACACCAGCGTGAAAGAGCTGCTTAAAGACGTGCCTCGCATCATGCACCGCGAATGGATAAAACTTAAATATTACCTGCCTAAAGCATTGGGGCTGTTGATTTTACTGTGGATCCCAGCCATTGGTCAGACGGTTGGGCCTGTGCTGTGGTTCTTATTTAGCGCGTGGATGATGACTATTCAATACGCAGATTACCCGTTTGATAATCATAAAGTACCCTTCGCATCCATGCGTGACGCGCTAAAGGTCAAACGCGGAAAGTCATTAAGTTTTGGTAGCCTAGTGATGCTATTTACTATGACACCTATCCTTAATTTATTTGTAATGCCTATCGCCGTTTGTGGCGCGACAGCAATGTGGGTTGACCATTACCGTAAAGACTATCGATAGCCTAATCATTAGCTCTGTAGCTAATTTCTAACTAACGTAGATCGTTATACTTTTTATAACAATAAGATATAACGATTTATTACTTTTCAAATAACGCAACAGGGTTATGCTTAGTGTGTCTTAAGTTGAAACGTGTTACGAAGGAACGGCAATCATGAGCAAAATTTACGAAGATAACACTCTTACTATTGGTAATACTCCGCTGGTTCGCCTGAACCGAGTCAGTAATGGCAAAGTGTTAGCAAAAATCGAAGCGCGCAACCCAAGCTTTAGTGTGAAATGCCGCATCGGCGCAAACATGATTTGGGATGCGGAGAAAAAAGGTACCCTAAAAGAAGGCATTGAGCTTGTAGAGCCAACCTCAGGTAATACGGGGATTGCCCTTGCGTACGTCGCCGCTGCTCGTGGTTACAAACTAACTCTTACAATGCCTGAAAGCATGAGCCTTGAGCGCCGTAAGTTACTAAAAGCACTTGGTGCAACACTGGTGTTAACGGAAGCGGCAAAAGGCATGAAAGGGGCAATTGAAAAAGCAGAAGAGATTGTCGCATCAAACCCAAGCCACTACCTATTGCTTCAACAGTTTAATAACCCTGCGAACCCTGAAATTCACGAAAAAACCACGGGCCCTGAAATCTGGGATGCCACTGATGGCGAAATCGATGTTTTTGTTTCAGGCGTAGGTACGGGCGGTACGCTAACGGGTGTTAGCCGCTTTATTAAACAAACCAAAGGAAAAGCAATTACTACAGTCGCCGTTGAGCCAAGTGAATCACCAGTTATCACTCAGGTACGTAATGGTGAAGCAATTCAACCCGCACCACATAAGATCCAAGGTATTGGCGCTGGATTCATTCCAGGCAACCTTGAACTAGACTTGATTGATGAAATTGAACTCGTTAGCTCAGACGATGCAATTGAAATGGCACAACGCCTAATGAAAGAAGAAGGCATATTGGCTGGAATTTCATCAGGTGCGGCTGTTGTGGCAGCCAATAACATCGCATCACGCCCAGAATATGCAGATAAAAATATCGTTGTCATACTACCAAGTTCTGGTGAGCGTTACCTATCGACAGCGTTATTTGCGGGTATCTTCACAGAAAAAGAAACCCAACAGTGATCACACTTTTAAGTGAATCATGACAGTTTGTTGACGAAAAAAGCCCCCCCAAGGGGCTTTTTTGTTGCTTTTTAAACGAGGTTTTACTATAAAACCGAGGCGTTTTATTTTTAGCATCAAAATAAAAGGACACAAAACAGTCCATTTGATGTGACCAAGGCAAAATAACTCATCAAACTTTGACTTGGATTAAGCAATTATGACGCACAGTTGGTTAATTTATTCATCGAGATAAACAAACCATCTCACGTTACTATAAGCTAAAATATTTTTACGCAAAGATTACATAATATTTCAAATATCGGGGTGAAAAATGTATCAGAAGCAAGTTGAAATCACTGCAGAAAACGGCCTACACACTCGTCCAGCGGCTCAGTTCGTTAAAGAAGCTAAAGCATTCGACGCTGACATCACTGTTACTTCTAACGGTAAAAGCGCAAGCGCGAAAAGCCTATTCAAACTACAAACTCTAGGCCTAGTTAAAGGTACTCTAGTAACAATTTCTGCTGAAGGCGCTCAAGCTCAAGAAGCAGTTGACCACCTTGTTGCTCTAATGGATACACTGCACTAAGTTGCAAATTATTCGTTAAGTCCCTAGTTTTTATAGAACAAATTAAGGTAAGGCTATGATTTCAGGTATCCTGGCATCTCCTGGTATTGCTTTTGGTAAAGCACTACTTCTGCAAGAAGATGAGATTGTCCTAAATAAATCATCTATCCCAGCAGATCAGATCGACAACGAGATTCAACGTTTCTTCGACGCTCGAAAAAAATCTGCAGAGCAACTAGAAGTAATCAAAGAAAAAGCACGTGTCACCTTTGGTGAAGAGAAAGAAGCGATCTTTGAAGGTCACATCATGTTGCTTGAAGATGAGGAGCTTGAAGAAGAAATCATAGCCTTCATTAAAGAAAACAACGCATCAGCTGATTTAGCAATCTACTCTATCATCGAAGAGCAGGCTGTAACGCTTGAATCACTTGATGACGAATACCTAAAAGAACGTGCAACAGATATCCGTGATATCGGTACACGTTTTGTTAAAAATGCACTTGGCATTAACGTTGTTAATCTAAGCGCAATCAACGAGGAAGTCATCCTTGTTGCTAACGACCTAACCCCTTCTGAAACTGCACAAATCAACCTTGATTACGTGCTAGGCTTCATCACTGATATCGGTGGTCGTACATCTCACACATCTATCATGGCGCGTTCACTAGAGCTTCCTGCTATCGTTGGTACTAACGATATCACGGCTAAAGTGAAAAACGGCGACATGCTAATGCTAGACGGTATTAACAACAACGTTGTTATCAACCCTTCTGAAGATGAACTAGCGCAATTCAAAGCAACTCGCGATGAATACCTAGCAGAAAAAGAAGAACTAGCCAAACTTAAAGATCTACCTGCAATTACCCTAGATGGTACGCAAGTAGAGGTTTGCGGTAACATTGGTACAGTTAAAGACTGTGACGGCGTTAACCGTAATGGCGGTGAAGGCGTTGGTCTGTACCGTACAGAATTCCTATTTATGGACCGTGACGCACTTCCTACAGAAGAAGAGCAATACGTAGCTTACAAAGAAGTTGCGGAAGCGATGCACGGTGAATCAGTGATTATCCGTACTATGGATATCGGTGGTGATAAAGATCTTCCTTACTTAGATCTTCCAAAAGAAATGAACCCATTTTTGGGTTGGCGTGCAATTCGCATCAGCTTAGATCGTCGTCAAATTCTTCGCGACCAACTACGTGCTATTCTACGTGCGTCGGCTCACGGTAAAATCCGTATTATGTTCCCAATGATTATCTCTGTTGAGGAAATCCGTGAACTAAAAGCCGCAATCGAAGAGTACAAAGTAGAGTTACGCGCTGAAGAACTAGCATTTGACGAAAACATCGAAATCGGTGTTATGGTTGAAACGCCAGCTGCAGCTGCAATTGCACACCACTTAGCAAAAGAAGTAGCCTTCTTTAGCATTGGTACAAACGACTTAACCCAGTATACTTTAGCAGTTGACCGTGGTAACGAGATGATTTCTCACCTTTACAACCCACTATCTCCTGCTGTACTTCTAGTGATCAAGCAAGTTATCGATGCTTCTCACAAAGAAGGTAAGTGGACAGGTATGTGTGGTGAATTAGCAGGTGATGAGCGTGCAACCCTACTTCTACTTGGTATGGGTCTAGACGAGTTCAGCATGAGTGCTATTTCGATTCCTCGCATTAAGAAAGTTATCCGTAACGCTAACTTTGCTGATGTTAAAGCGATGGCTGAGCAAGCACTTGCTCTACCAACCGCGGCTGAAATCGAAGCCCACGTAGAAAAATTCATCGCAGAAAAGACCATGTGCTAATAGAATAGTCACAGGTAAAATAACAACGCTTAGGAGCAACAATATGGGTCTGTTTGACAAACTAAAGAAGCTGGTTTCTGACGATAGCAGCGAAGCTGGTGCAATTGAAATCATTGCTCCACTATCTGGCGAAATCGTAAACATCGAAGATGTGCCAGATGTTGTATTTGCAGAAAAAATTGTTGGTGATGGTATCGCTATCAAACCGGCTGGCAACAAAATGGTTGCACCAGTAAACGGTACTATTGGTAAGATTTTCGAAACAAACCACGCTTTCTCTATCGAATCTGACGACGGCATCGAGCTATTCGTTCACTTCGGTATTGATACTGTTGAACTTAAAGGTGAAGGCTTTACTCGCATCGCTGAAGAAGGTCAATCTGTTAAAGTTGGCGACACGATTATCGAATTCGATCTAGCGCTTCTTGAAGAGAAAGCTAAATCAACTCTTACGCCTGTTGTTATTTCTAACATGGACGAAATCAAAGAGTTGAACAAACTTTCAGGTGCTACTACTGTGGGTGAAACTCCAGTTCTACGCATCAAAAAGTAAGATTGTTTAAATCTTAACTAAAAACGCCACCTTCGGGTGGCGTTTTTGTTTCTGAGATATTCTCAGGCAAGTTGCTGATACAAAAAAGCGAAGGTACTTATCCAAATTGATATTCGTACCTTCGCTTTTCTCGTTGCTATACCTGTCTAACGACTAAACCTCATCGTTAGATAAAACAGCTCACAACTATAAACCCGCTAGCATTTCTGCTGATGGTGCAAAGAAATATGCACCTGTTACTGCAGAGGTAAAGCGTAGCATTTGGTCCGTTTTACCATCTGTTTCACCGTACATGCTTTCCAGCATCGTTTTAAAGTTATGCTGTGTATGGCAATAAGCGATGAAGAGTAAACCATGATCACCCGTTACAGAGCCATACGGTAGGCTATGGCGCACAATCTTGAGCCCTTTGCCATCTTCTTTAATATCAACACGGCCAACATGCGATTGCGCAGGAACATCTTCCAGCTCAACCGAATCCGGCTTCGTACGGCCAATCACTTTTTCTTGCGCTGCAATATTCAAGCGATTCCAAGCTGGTAGATTGTGAACAAAGCGCTGCACCATCACAAAACTACCACCCGCAAAATCACCATCTTTAATCAAAGCGACATCTTGACGAGATTCATCTGTTTTTGGGTTTTCAGTACCATCAATGAAGTCGGTCATATCACGAGCATCAAGGTACTTAAAGCCGTAAGTTTCATCCAAAACATCAACATCAGTAGCAATTGGCGATAAAAACTGGCGCAGTAGATAAAAATTAAGGTCATGACGGTTTGCATTTACATGCAATAAAATATCACCGCCAGTCGCAGGGGCAGTGATATCCCCCTCACCGAGTGCTTCAAAATCATCAAAACCTTCAGGGCTACCTAGCTCTAGCGATGACCAAAACGATTTACCAAACGCAATGCTTGCTCGTAAATTAGCATCAATTTGCTGAGTATTCAGGCTATCAACAACAGAATGAAGGCGCTTACATTGCTCAAGTACTGCTTGTTTGTCACCAATAACCTTCATGACTACATACAATGCAAATGGTCCCGCTTCTGGGATTATTGCAGGCTGAGCGATAGACATATTAATCTCCCGAATGATAATTACTAAGATGTTCTTAATTATTGATTATAAGGTCAGTTATCAATAACTTATTGATCACTGTCAGTCATCACATTGGTAGCGATAAAACCTTTACAGAGCTGACTAGTTTTACATATATTACCCGCGGCTTTCTAACAACTAATGATGTTTCATATTGTGAACCGCATTCAACCTACCATATTACTCTTACTTGCTATATTTGCTAGCGCAACCTGCCGTGCAACAGAGACTGTCACCTTACAGTTACGTTGGTCACACCAAGCAGAATTCGCGGGATTTTATATCGCAAAAGCAAAAGGGTTTTACCAAGATATAGGGCTTAACGTTGTTATAAATCCCGGTAAAGATGGAAAAAGCGCACTGCATTCTGTTTTATCACGTGAAGCTGATTTTGGCGTGGGTAACTCTGAAATCTTAGTCGCATACAGCCAAGGGCTTCCTCTTGTAGCGCTTGCCAATATTTTTCAACGCTCCCCTTCTGTGCTTATCACCAAAACGAGTAGTCAGATTGATTCATTAACACAGCTCGCAGGTAAACGCATCATGATGTTTAGCGGCAATGAAGACGCTGAGATCATCGCGATGCTGACTAAAAATGGGGTGAACATTAATAATTTTCACCAAGTCAAAACACGCAGCAACATCGATGATTTAATCAAAGATAAAGTAGACGCATACAGTGCCTACCTGACTAACGAGCCCTTTCTACTCAATCAGCAAGGTATTGAAACAACCATCTTTGACCCGACTGAGTACGGTGTCTATTTTTACAGTGATATTATTTTCACCCACCAAGACCTCGCCACTAATCGTCATGATCTCGTTAAAGCTTTTCGCGCGGCGAGTTTAAAAGGGTGGGAGTATGCGCTCAAAAATCTGCCAGAAACCCTTGATGTATTAGAAACCTATAACACAGGGAAAAGCCGTACCTTCTTATATAGCGAACTGCTCGCCAGTAAGGCGATGATCATGCCTGAGTTGGTTGAAATGGGTCATATGAATGTGACGCGTTGGCAACAAATTGCCGATGAGCTATACCAGCTCAACATTATTCCAAAGACGACTATCAACGAGCAGTTTCTATTCCCTTTACAGGAAAAGAATAATCTCCTTCAACTTCAGCCTTGGCTGAATATCGCGGGGGTGATTTTTATCATTAGTTTAGCGGCTCTGAGCTACTATTCATGGATAAACCATAAACTCAAACAAGAGATCAACCGTCGGATCCAATCAGAAAAGAAAGCGGAGAACATCGCCCGTAAAGACATGCTTACCGGTGTTGCTAACCGTTATGCCTTGATAGAAATCCTACATAAAACAATTAATAGCAAAGCCTTGCAGCAATCTGCCCCAGCCTTACTTTTCATCGATCTTGATAACTTCAAAGCAGTCAATGATACCTTTGGTCATCAAACTGGGGATCGTGTCTTACAACAGTTTTGCTTTAGAGTGAACGGGCTATTGCGAGGTTCCGCTTTTTTCGCACGTTTAGCTGGTGATGAATTTATTATACTAATGACGAAATCAAGTATTGATGATGTTGATAGTTTAATGGATAAGATTACCGAACAAGCTGAAAAGCCCTTTATTATCGGAGGGAACACTGTCTCTATCGGTGCTAGCATCGGGGTCACTTATTACCGTAACGGCGACACACCTGAATATTTTCTTTCACGCGCTGACAGCCATATGTACGGCAATAAAAAACGCTCCCGTCAGGAGCGCTTTACTGAAACAATTAAAGATTGTTAACCGACTATTTATACAGAAGTTACTTCAATTTGTAATTTAACTTGCTGATTTGCATCGTTATCGATTGATTCAAAAGAGGCTGGTGTATTCAAACCTGTCGATAATACTGGTGCAATAATTGTTCGCCAGCCACCGTCGTCTAAGCGCTCTTGTACTTTAAAAGCAATTTTAAGCTCTTCCGCTGAAACTTCTAATAATTCAGCGCTACCGACAAGCTCTCTGCGCGTATTACCCTGATCATCTGTATCAAAAAATACGGTTTCTTCGCCAGGAAGTAGTGACAGCGACGTATTAACGGTTTGCTTACTATCTGCACCCGTTAATTCAAAATTCACATCTAACAACCAATCAGCCATAGCTAAAGGGCTTAATAGAGCACTAAACAGGACGAGGCCTTTACTCCATTCATTCATTTGCTTTATCTCTCTACAGGTCTATCTGCAAATGTATTCTTCACTCGTGAGCTTCTTAGCAAATACATAGTTAGCCAAGCTGTGATTAAGATCATCACACCATTTGGCCAGCTAAACACACCCTGTGTCATGAATAAATGATACGTTTGCAATAAACAATCTGACAAATAGGCGACGAGTAATAATTGTTTTCCATGCCGCCATATATAATTACTTATTTTATTATGCTTATGTCGTTGTCCGCTGAGCCAAGCGAGCAATAAGCTTGGCAACCCTAGCAACAGACCAACATAGAGGCTTTCTTTTAATGGATAAAACAGAGTGAGCAGCTGTGATCCTTGCTGGCGACTGGCTCCTGCCATCACAAATATAATCCAAGCCTTAGCACTGAATGCCAAAGTCAGCCATAACATAGGCGAAGGCTTTAACAAGCCATGCTCATCATAAGCACTAAATGAATACCGCAAAATCACTCCTAGCTACACGGGGTCTTTCTATATTTATATCTATAGCTATGGTGGCGCGATACCCTACATTCAACCCTACATTAAGTTTGTAGTAGCACCTTAAGCCATCCCCATAAAATAAAAACCTTACCTTTTTAATTCTGTGGTGCACCGCACTCTTTCGCTTGGCAAGTTGTCGTTTCGATCACAATTTTTGAGTGAAACTTTCAATGAAAATGAACTATCAACTGAAATAACAAACTTAACCACAAATAATAAAACACACAACGATTAAGATTATTTACCATTAAAATC
>NZ_NOIF01000023.1:19144-39245 GCF_002265265.1 Photobacterium sanguinicancri | reverse complement strand
AGACAGACTTTATTAAAAGCCCTGACCCTAAAAAATTACCCTTAAAAATTTTAGGCGTTTTTTTCCTAAGCCTGAACGAGTAGAATGGCACGTTAAAACATTTATTTGGTAGGCTTGTTTTATAACGGCAGTGCCCCCATCAAGTAGATATACTTAAAGATAAGCAATTGGTCGTAAGAGGAAGTTATGGAAACTATCGATAAAATTAAGCAGCAGATCTCTGAAAACGCAATCTTGTTGTACATGAAGGGCTCCCCTAAACTACCTAGCTGTGGTTTTTCTTCACAAGCCTCTCAAGCACTAATGGGTTGTGGTGAGAAGTTCGCTTACGTTGATATCCTACAAAACCCTGATATCCGTGCTGAGCTTCCTGCATACGCACAATGGCCAACATTCCCACAACTATGGGTTGAAGGCGAGCTAGTTGGTGGTTGTGACATCATCATGGAAATGTTCCAAAAAGGTGAACTTCAGCCGCTTGTTAAAGAAGCTGCCGCTCGTCGTGACGGTGAAGCAGCAGAATAATTTCTGATGTAAAAACTGTGCTACGTATTTAGAAGCCCTGCATCTTTGTGGGGCTTTTTGTTGGTATGCGCCTAGCTATGTTCGTATTGCTTGCTCTGCTTGTAATAATGTCGTTTGTTGCTCTAGCTGCTCGATAAATCCTTCAATGTCCCTATTTATATCTGCTATATCTGTTTGATTAAAAAAAAGACTCTGCGGTACTTCGCCATGGTTAAACCCTTTTAGGGCAAGCGCTTCAATATTGGTGAGGTGATCGGCAATATCATCGCATGCAATCATCTTCGCTGAACCTTTCATTCGATGCGCGATTTCTGACATTTTTTGATAGTAACCTTGGTTGAAAGCCTGTGTTAGGCGTGTCATATCTTTGAGGTGGCTATCGATAAACTCGGTGATTAAATGATTAATAGTCTCTTCATCGCCAAAGAGTTCTTCCAGCAACAGGGTATTAATCTGCGTCTTTGCAGAGATGTTAGCGGCGTGGCTGGCTATAGTTTGATTTGCTGTCCTTTGATTTTCTTTGCCTTTATTGTCTACGCTTGGATTAGCAGGGTGATGATGTTGATCTTCTTGACGAAAGTTTTGGTCAATGGCTCCAAATAAATCCGAGAAATCATCGGTCAGATCTTGGCTTGTTGTTGCAGTGGGAACGATGAGGGGTGTTTTACCCTGTTCACCTTGCTGTACCGTACGATCATTTTCTAGCTCAATATAGCGTGGAAGCCATTTCCCAATGGTAATACGTAACTGTTCCATCGAAACGGGTTTGACGAGGAAGTCATTCATTCCGTATTCAAAGCAGTGGGCATCTTCTCCCTGAACGACATTAGCAGTAAGGGCTACGATAGGTAGTTGCCACGGGCTTTCTTGTCCTAAAGGATCGAGGTCTGTAGATCCTGATTGTAACAGCGTTTCATAGTGGGCTGAAAAACTGTGTCCCATATCAGCTAACGTGTCTGGCAGTTGTGGAGCGTAACTAGGCTGAGCCGTTACTGTGTTTGCTATTGCGGTAGCAAAGTTCTCTGCGCAACGATTTTCTTGTGAGCGAATAGAGGCTGATAAGGTATATCCGTCCATTTCAGGCATGTGACAGTCGGTGAGTAATAATCCGTACCTGTGCGCTTTTAGTGCTTCAAAAGCGAGCACGCCATTTTCAACAATATCTGCGTGTACCCCAATTTGCTCTAATTGTTTTCTGATCACTTGCTGATTGATTGGATGATCTTCTGCGACCAAGATTAAACGTCCTGATTGCTCTGCCTGCTCTCGGCTTTCTTGGTATTTGTTCTTTATGCCGTGGTTTTTGATATGGCTGATGATTGGTTCGTGGCTAACTGGTTTGGTTAATACATGGATGAGGTTATCCGGTAAAAGTGGGTTAACCGATAAACACCATGACACGCCCAGCGGTTCTGGCGATAGCATGGGGTTTTGATTAATAACAATAATATTGGTCGTAACGGGTAACTGCTGTATCCAAGCATCTGTAATTGAAAGCTGTTGCCACAGTGACATGGCAATCACCACATGCGAAGGGTGAACCGACGTTATGTGTAATTGCAGTAAATCGATATGATTAG
Organism: Photobacterium sanguinicancri; assembly: GCF_002265265.1. Lineage (GTDB taxonomy): Bacteria > Pseudomonadota > Gammaproteobacteria > Enterobacterales > Vibrionaceae > Photobacterium > Photobacterium sanguinicancri. Next base: position 37,140 of record NZ_NOIF01000023.1, on the reverse strand, counting down.
CTTGAATCACTTTCGGCGTTAGCCCTAAGTGTTTTAGGTAGTGGCAGAGCTCTTCTTGTTGAATGAAATAGCCCAGAATTAAGCATTGCTTAGTGAGTTTTGGATTGTTTTTTCTCACTTGTTGGGTCGCTGTTGATGGCAATGCTAAAGCCATGGGAGTCTCTGACTGTTGTTGGCTTCGTGGGATATCGAACGTGACGCTAAATGCACTGCCCTTGCCTTCATCGCTTTGTAGTTGCAAACGTCCGTGCATTTGCTCTATCAGTTTCTGAGCAATAGCAAGGCCTAATCCAGTACCTCCAAAGCGACGGCTGGTGGTGCTGTCGGCTTGTTCAAAAGGCTGAAAGAGTGCGTGTTGCTTGTCTTTGGCTATCCCAATGCCAGTATCTGTGACGGTGAATTTTACCTTTTGGCATAATGGTTGGTTTGTCGTTTGATCTTCTAGTACATCAACAGACAGTGAGATCGTGCCATGTTCGGTGAATTTAATCGCATTATTTAAGAGGTTATTTAATATTTGATGAATACGAATGTCATCAGCAAACAGCCACTGAGTAAGCCGTGGATCTTGCCAGTAATGGAAGGCGAGCCCTTTTTGCTGAGCATGAATAGACTGCGGCTGCACAATACGAGCGAGCACTTTTCCCAGCTCTATATCCGTCGGGTTTATATCTAGTTTTCCTGCTTCAATCTTGGAGTAGTCCAGTACATCATTAACGATGTGAAGTAGGTTGCGAGCAGATTGGTGTAATCCACCGTGTAAACTTTGCAGTTCATCGTTTAAGGTGTGTTCCTGCATTAATTCTAAAAGACCAAGAATCCCGCTGATAGGCGTACGTACTTCATGGCTTATCGTGGCAAGAAATTGTGATTTTGCGGCAGTAGCGATTTCAGCCTTATGGCGAGCATTTTCTAACGCAAGCTGCTGCTGTTTGAGTAGTGATATATCTGTGATGACGGTATTCCAATCATAACTGTGTTCATCACGCGCTGTAATTTGGCTTTTAAATTGTACCCACTTGCTATCGCAATCATTGCCTTTTATTTGCTGCTCGCTTTCCCAATGACCAGCTTGTAATGCTAATAACATGCTGCTTTCCAGCTCGTCGTAATCCAATGCGATAATTTGTTCAAATAAACAGTGTGGGTTTGCTTCGACGGTGGCGACATCAAATCCAAACATCTCTTGCACACCCGCACTAATGAAGCTGTAGTGAAAGTGTAAAGGACGATCGGCAAATGTTTGGACATGTTGGAGCACAACGCCATCAATGTTATCTGCTAATTTATGGAGGTGTAATTCGGCGGCTTTAGCCCGTAACTCCGCTTGCTTTCGTTGCTGAATTTCTGCCGCCATTTTACGATTCCATAGAATGATGCACGTAATCACGACAGTAATAATTAATGTGAGTAATCCAGCCCATTTAGCAACGGCACGCGGTGATAAACCTTCTTGATATTCATAAGTTAGCCACTTTTGTTCAAGTCGAGATAGCTCTGAAGTAGGAATAGCATGAATGGCTTTATTTATAATACTTAGCAGCATAGGGTGACGAAAATTAATGGCGAAACTAAGTGGAACGTGGTTTTTCTCGTTAATTTTGCCATTAATCTTAAACTGCCCGACATAGTTGTTGTGTAGCAATGGTGAGGCGAAATGCAGAGAGGCTAGCGCATTATCAACTTCACTTTTCTGTAATGCTTGAAAAGCAGAAACATGGTTAATAAAAGGAATGGGGACACAACTTAAACACAATGTAGGCAAGAGGGCTTCACCACCGGAACCTGTAATAATGGCGACCCGTTCTGTGCCATTAGGCATAAAATTAGTGAGCTGTTCTGAGCGACTGAGTACCACCCAGGGCTCGTTAGTATATGGAAGGGAGAAGTCCATCACACGCACTGTCTCGTTGGTGGGAGTGACGGCCGACAGCATCATTAATTCGCCATCAGTGAATGCTTGCGGAGTTGATGAAAATGCAGGGAGTGGCGATGAGATAAATTTCACACCTAGCATATTACTTAATAATAATAAGACGTCAGCACTTAGGCCATCGTGCTGCTTTCGTTTATTCATAAAATCAAAAGGCGCCCACTGTCGGTGAACACCAACACTAATTGTAGGGTTTTGTGCGAGCCAATTTTTTTCATCTTGCGTGAGTCCAATTTGTCCATAGTTGACCATCATGGTGCGCTGAGAAGGGCTAAGCCATTGATTATAGACGGCTTGGAGTGCGTTAGCTTTAATGTCTTCTAATGCAAAATTGATGCGGCTAAGTAATTTATGTTTTCCCTTATGGACGGCGATATGTAAATGATCAGGAGGAAGATCGGGCAATAGTGAAAGGGTAAGATCATTACGAACTTGATCGCGCAGCAGAGTTGATAAGGCGAGGGCATCGCCAATATAACCATCAGAGCGGCCAGTGTTAACCGCATCAAGGGCATCTTCGCTGCTGTTCTCTGTTCTAATTAGGCTTTGTGGCAGCAGGTTAGGTATTAATTCATTTAATGCAAACCCTTTCTCTATCGCTAATATGTCACCGGTCAAATCTTGAAGTGAGTTAACTGTTTTCTGTTGAGTGATCACCGCGCGGCGAATTGAAAACATTGGTTCACTGAATGCCATGTATTGCTGGCGGTCAAATGTGGCTGAAACACCAATCAGCATATCAAGGTCATTGGCTTTAAAGGCTGCAACGACATCACTGTAGGTTGGGTATAAACGGATCTCAAATCGAAATTCAGCTTGTATCGCGATCAACTCCAGCATAGTAACCAGCAACCCTTCAGTGATGACTTCACCACTCTTTGTTTCACGCTGATAGCTGTAGGGTACTAAATCATAAGCAGGTAGGCCGATGGTGATCACAGGGCGAGGATCTGTGGGGACGGTATTGATTGCTTGGTTAGCAAAGCCAGTTAATGGCTGGACAAAAAATAGAACAACAAAGGCAAGGCTAATTGCTTTGGCGTGGTGAATAGTACGCCGATAAATAGCGTAAGCCTGTGGCACTGTAAACATGAACATAAATAGAGTGACATCCTGTCTTATTGTTTTCTTTATGCGTATTGGCACTATGGCTCGGCGTTGGCGAGATCAATCTTTACGGTCAGAGACTGATAATCGATTTTTTGTAGTGCTTGCTGTTGTAACTCGGGTAATCCATTACCTTGTTGGTTAAGTAAGTTTTCTAGCTTACTGCGCAGCGGTCTAAACTTGTTATCCCCTAAAGCTTGGTAACACAGACACAGCAAGTAGTAGGCTTCGATGTCCGAGGGTAAATATTCGTCCTCTCGGATAGCGGCAAGGAGCACTCGAGCCTGCTCAGTCTCATTGAGTTGAAGCAATTGCAGGCAGCGGCAGAGCTTTAATATGGGTTTCGATAATGCCGCTGGTTTCTCTGAACGAGACAATCGTTGCCATGCAGATTCAGCCCGCCATACCTTCAGTTTGTCTTGTGGCAAGTTTAAGATATCCACCCACAAAACAAGTACGCGTTTACCTGCACTGTCCCATATAGAATTGGGGATGAGGGGCGCTAAACTCAGAATGTAAGGTTTGGCTAAATGGATATCATGTGAAATTAACTGAATCCAAATCATATCCAAAGTCAGTGCGATATTACTGGTGTTTATAGTAAGAACTTGTTGTATTAATACCTGCGCGTCGTCATATTTTTTAGCACATAGGCAAATTTGTATTTTTAACTGTAATAGTTTGATGTTTCGATGGTTCTCGCTAAGCAGGCTATCGACTTGAGTAAGTGCATCTTGGTAGTGCTGCTGGGCATGACTGATTTCAACTAATTTGATTCGTGCGGGTAGGTAATCATGTAGTTTTAGTAGCCCATTGAGCATGGCTGTTGCTTCTGCAAATTGCCCCTCTTTTATCAATATGTTGGACATATAGATAATTGAGTCTTTGAGCGTGGCGGGATCGGGTGATTGAGCAAACAGTGGCTTTACAGCATTTAAGCCATTTTTAATAAAGGCTTGTTCTAGTGTTGAAAAAAATTGCTGGCGAGTCAGGCCGTTAGTAACACGCTTGATAATGTCATCCGCTCTGATGGGCTTAATCAAGTAGCCGTCGGGCTCAAATTGCGAATAACCAAAGAAGATGTCTTGGCTGTCGTTTCCTGTTACGACAAAGACTAATGTTTGTGCCTTGATGAGCTCTTTTAACCGTAAATACTCAAGTAGCTGTAAGCCTGTACTGCCAGTTCCTAAATGATGATCTATCAGTAAAATATCGAAACGGTGACTGCGGCAAGCTCTAACTGCACCCTGTGCGTTAGCGGTACTGACTATATTATTGGTGGGCACGCCTAACTTGATCAATAAAGCGCGGGTGGCACTTTGGATCATATTGCTGTCATCAATGATCAAGTATTTCGACTGGGCGAGTATATCCATATCGTAGCCTTATGACGAAGTGATTAGCTCTGGTTTAGTTTAATTCGTTATGGTTCCAGAGTTGAGTTGATTAATTTTTTCAATGGCTTATTGCCTAGATAAGTCTAGCAGTTGATTTATTCGTTAATAAAAAAATATGCAGCAAATGTAATAAGTTTGATGTATGTCTCTAGGGGCATATATATGCTTACTAGCAGCTCGTCATACCGTTATTCGTCAATAAGAGAAGAAAGAAAAAATGAGAATAAGTAAAAGGGGAGAGTGAGGCTCTAGGGGGGAGATACATAACGTGACATTGATATGCAGAACAATAAAAAAGACCGCCGAAGCGATCTTTTAAAAGGAGGTAGTCTTTAGCAAGAGTGCCTTACAGCACCATAGACGCTATCCAACCAAATGCAATCAAGGATAAGTTGTAGTGCAAGAAGGTCGGAACAACCGTTTCCCAGATATGTTCGTGTTGACCATCGGCATTCAGACCCGCTGTTGGACCTAACGTTGAGTCTGAAGCTGGAGAACCCGCATCACCTAGCGCTGCAGCAGTACCAACCAATGCAATAGTTGCCATTGGTGAGAAGCCAAAGGTTAAACAAAGCGGCACATAAATTGTTGCTAGAATGGGAATGGTCGAGAACGATGAGCCAATCCCCATAGTTACCAACAAACCAACAACCAGCATCAATAATGCGGCTAGTGGTTTGTTATCACCAATGACATCAGCCAGTGAGGCAACCAGTGTTTCTACACCACCTGTTGCTTTCATCACCGCCGCAAAACCCGCTGCTGCAATCATGATGAAGCCGATCATTGCCATCATGTGAACACCTTTGGTGAAGACATCATGGGTTTCTTTCCACTTAATCACACCACCAAAAGTAAACATCATGAAGCCAACTAGGCCACCGATGATCATTGAGCCACTAAATAGCTGTGCACCCAGCGCGGCAATGATAGCACCAACAGCAATGTAGACATGCTTCATGTTGATTTGTGCTTGTTCTGGCTCGTTCGCTAAGATCTTCTCTTCAGAATACTCGCGAGGTTTACGGTAACTGAAAAATACCGCGGTCAGTAAGCCGAATACCATACCAGCTGCAGGCAGTAGCATTGCCACTGGCACTTGGCTAGCAACAACATCTAATCCGTTATCATGCAGGTTTTTAAGCAAGATGTTGTTTAGGAATATCCCACCAAAACCAACAGGAAGTACCATGTAAGGCGTAACTAGGCCAAAAGTTAGTACACAAGCAATCAGACGACGGTCTAATTTCAATTTCGCAAATACATGCAATAGCGGCGGGATAACAATAGGAATAAACGCAATATGCACTGGAATAGCATTCTGAGAAGAGACGGCTAATAGCAGTAAAATGGTGAGAACGCTGTATTTCACGCCAGTTGCGGCAGCGGCATTATGGTGGCCACTGATACGTTTAATGACTTTTTGTGCAAGTACATCAGTAATGCCTGAACGCGAAATCGCGACAGCAAAAGTACCTAACATGGCGTAACTTAATGCAGTTGTTGCACCGCCGCCTAGGCCGCCTTCAAAAGCTGCGACAGTGTCTGCGAGGGGCATCCCGCCCACAAGGCCACCTAAAATGGCGCTAAAGGTCAGTGCTACGACAACGTTGACTCGCATCAAAGCGAGAATCAACATTACGCACACTGAAATTATTACTGGGTTCATAAAAACTAAAGTCCGTCAGTTTGTTTGTTATTTAGTATGGATGTTGTTTTCTTAGGGCTGTTTTGCTCCGATTAGTCAGTTTGCTGAATTTTTCCCACATGTCGAGCCTTTATTCATGTTTGTAGCGAATTAATCCGAAACGTATGCTTATTGTGTCGCATGTCTTAGTCTTGTCATTATCTCCTGTCTATACTGGTTATCGGCTGTGTTGTCAGAACAATACTGGCAATTGACAGCACTTATTTACTACATCACATGGAGTTACTTATGAGTGTTTTAGTTGGACGTTTAGCGCCTGATTTTACAGCGGCTGCGGTACTGGGTAATGGTGAAATTGTTGATCAATTTAATTTAAAACAGCACATCCAAGGGAAAGCGGCGGTTATCTTTTTCTACCCACTAGACTTCACTTTTGTGTGTCCGTCAGAACTGATCGCTTTTGATAAGCGTTTTGCTGATTTTCAAGCAAAAGGTGTTGAAGTGATTGGGGTGTCGATTGATTCTCAGTTCTCACACAATGCGTGGCGTAACACGGCTGTAGAAGATGGCGGTATTGGTCAGGTGCAATACCCGCTGATTGCTGACACTAAACATGAAATTTGTCAGGCGTATGATGTAGAGCACCCTGAAGCGGGCGTGGCATTCCGCGGTTCGTTCCTGATTGATAAAGAAGGGTTAGTGCGTCACCAAGTGGTGAATGATTTACCGCTTGGCCGTAATATCGATGAAATGCTACGTATGGTTGATGCCCTACAATTCCACGAAGAGCATGGTGAAGTATGCCCTGCTCAGTGGGAAAAAGGTAAAGACGGTATGGATGCATCACCAGAAGGCGTGGCGAAGTACTTATCGGCGCACACTGACGATTTGTAATTCCATGTGATAAATAGCTTTGCGTAAAAGAAAGGCGAGCCACTGGCTCGCCTTTGTTGTTAGCGTTACAGGTTATTGTAATAACCCTTTATTCGCGTCTGCAACAACAACTTGGTTACCTTGCGATAAGGTGAAGCTTACAACGTGAGTTTGCGCTTCTTTGGTTGCTGTCATGTCAGAGAAATCTCTTTTCTGCGGCGCAATAATCGTGCTGTGCTCTGCATTCGATGTGGTATTAAACATTGCAGCCGATTTAACCGGACCAGAAGCAACTGTTCCTGTCAGTTGAGTAAGACCAAGTTCTTTGATTAATGGCTTGGTACCTGCGATTAGGCTACCAGGTACTTCATTTGGAACAACGGCATCACCCTCGGCTTGCATCAGATATACCGGTGACGAGATATCTTTCGCTAAGCTAATTGGATCTGTGGTATCGAGTACGGTTTGCGCGGCATAAGCAAATGAATTTAAGTCAGCATCGACTTTTCCTTGTTGTTCTGCGTTTAGCTTGCTGTAGAAGCCAGTAAAACAGTTGGCGCCACTAATGTTGTTGGGTTCACAAGTTGTAGCATAGGTGTTTTTGTAATCATCACTCGCAGAAGCCATTAGCAGGTGTTTAACCGTTGGACCAAAGGTTGTTGAGCCGAGCAGCAACGATGGAATACCGCCGCCTGGGTTGGCAAAAGCGCCTGCAGTCATGGTAAATGCAGCTTGGTTTAACGGAATAGGATCGTTGGCAGTTTTGTATGTCGCAATACCTGTAATCGCACCAAGGGAGTGGCCGTAGAAACTCGCTCTAGTAGGATCGATAACAGCTAACTCAGTAGGCAGTGTTTTTGATAGCGCACCACGCACACCTAATACATCCATTGTGCTCTGACGAATGTTATCGCGAGCGACAGGTAGGTATTCAAGGTTCATGTACACTTCAGGAGAGCTTGGGGTGGTTACAGCCTCAGAAGATAGTGCGCGAGCACCATGAAGCGGGTGATCGATAGCTATTACCGCTATATTTGAGTTTGCGAAATTAGCGGCAAAGAAATAAGCATTTTCTTTTATGGATGTAATACCGTGCTGGTAAAGCATCACAGGTAACGAGTTATCTGCAGTTACACTGGTTGGTTTAAACATTACAAACGGGACATCAACAACGGCTTTAATCTTCGGTATTGGACTGTATTGAGTCACCAGCCTTTCTTTATCCAGTTGGCTACCATCAGCAAGTGTTAATGTTTCGCCAATGAGTTTTGCTTGCTCAGTAAAGCTGGTTTTAAGCTTAGTCACATCAATGTTTAAAGCGATCAACTGAGATGTGAGCGCTTGTTTATCGGCTTCATTAGTGCCCTCTAGCGTATTCACGATTTTCGCAAGGCTAGGAGTTGCACTTTCCCATGGTGTTGTTTTCCAGACGTCGTTATCTGTTGACGTTTCTAGGAAGCTTGGCAGTTTAATGGTGCCTTTGATAACTGAAACTGTATTCGGTGTTGCTGAGTATTGAGCAAGAACAGCTTTAGCTACTGGAGCGGTAAACGCGGTTTCAAACGCTTTGTCTGCGCTTAGCGAGGCAGCAAAGTCTTCTGTGGAGTTTACGGTAATATTATAGAGGTTAGAAATATCGACGCCTTGTGCAACAGCATCACCTTTCCAAACATTTTCAGCGCCACTCATTAATGCTAAACCCATTGCAGCCTTGGTGGCATGCATTGAGTCACCAGCAGAAGACGTGGTGAACCAACTAGAGTAAATAATATCATCTGCTGAAATTGATGATGTTTTCTCAACGGTTCCTTCTATTAGATGGGTTAGCTGTTGAGCTGTTTTTAATGAACTAACGGTATGTACTTTGTTCTTGGTTTTTATTTCAGCGTATGAAGCAGACAAACCTACGGCATTGCCATTTTTATCAGTAACGCTGTTTGATATAGCAAATAGGTAATTACTTTTTTCACTTAATAGTTTTAATGGCTGTATATAGAGCGTGTCTTTTTGCGCCTGAACGATGAAATCAGTACCTTCAGTTAACACCTGAAGTACTTGCATATCAGTGCCTTTACGAGGGTCATCAACCTTCAATAAAGCAACGCTACCAGTAACACTGGTTGGTTCTAGTTCAACCCCACTGAAAGGGATAATCATTGCTTGATTAGGGCTCCAGCCGTCAACTTGCCCCATTGCTACTTTAGGGTTTGATAGTTTGCTATCACCGCCATCTGGTATATTTAATGTGCCATCAAAAGTATCCATTAGCATAAAGCTAGGGAGAGGGATGGTTGCATCAGCACCTTGCAACTGGAATTTGACCTTAGTGGGTGCTTTTAGACTTTGTTGAATGCCTTGCTCATAAGAAATCGTGCTATCGCCTTCAATCGATGATTCATTGCCACAGCCAGTTAAGCCAAGGGTTGAAGCGATCATCAGCGCTAATAATTGTTTTTTCATTTGTTGCTCCATAGGGCATGTTCTAGGTGAGTGACTTAGTGTCAAAACACACCCTTAGAATGAGTAATTCATTTGCGCTGCACCAACAACGGCGCCACCGGTTGAAGTAAAGGTCAGTTCACCTGCGCTACTATCTTCGGTAAACGTGCCTTCTGTGCCGTGAATGTACGTCACACCCACATCTACGCTAAGCTGTGAACTGTATGCCCATGTCGCACCTGCCGAGTACCAGTAACGATCGGAGTCTGGAATGCTGAGTGTCGGCTTGCCTGCTTGTTCATCAAAAGCGAAACCTGTTCGTACTGTCCATTCAGGGTTAATACGGTAAGTACCACCAATGGCCCAACGGAAATTGTCTTCGTATTTTTCATCTTTCATGAAACATACGCCAGACATGCCGTTGTAATTACATTTGTCGTTGGTGGCTTTTAGCTCTTCGAATTTACTCCACTGCGTCCATTGCACGCTGTAGTGAACTGCAAACTCTTTGGTGAGAGAGTGATAGCCCGAGAATTCTGCAATAGCGGGAAGAACAACAGGAAGGCTACCGACAGCCGTTGAACCTTTTTGTTTTGGTTCAATGATAGTACCTTCGTAATCGGTGAATTCACCTTCAAATTCAAGGGAAACTTGCGAGCGGTAGCTCACGCCAAAGCGGTGGTCTTCATTGACTTCGTAAAGTGCGCCGACGTTCCAGCTCCAATCCCATGTGTCACCTTCCATACTGATTAGCTTATCTTCTGGCGAACCGCTAAATAAAGGTGCTAAACGGCCTAAGTGGCGGTTTAATTCAGCATCTGCATAAACCAAGCTGACACCACCACCGATGCTAAATTGGTCATTAATACGGTAAGCAACACTTGGATTTAAGTTGATGGTAATCAGTGAGGTTTTACCCGCAAGATCACCACTAGCGAAGTCGGTTGGGTACTCTGTAGTAACGCCATAGTTAGTAAATAGCGCTAAACCAAAAGCGAATTTTTCATTAATTGGTTGTACGTAGTAACCCGCAGGCACAAAACTAAGTGGTGCAACATCTTTAGCGGTTTGGTTTGCGGCATGATCTTTTACGTCGATGCTTGGGTCGACAATACTGCCTGCGGCAGAAATTTGTGCGGAATCGAACATCATCATTGCGGCTGGGTTACGTGCGATAACTGATGCGTTATCGGCAATAGCGGCTTCACCCGCGAAAGCGCGACCTAATCCTGATGCCGAATGTTCCGAAACTTGGAAACCAGCACTGTGTGCTTGGAGTGAGGTTAATGCGATGGTTACGGCTATGGCTGTGCGGTTTATTTTAATGGACATTTATGCTGCCTCTCTATAATGCTTCTTGTTCTTCATTCCATGAAAGAAAAAAATGAACGCTATGCGTTCAATAGCAGTATAAATATGCCCAACCTGTTTGTTAACCCCTTGTTATGGTTTGCGTTCTGTCTATTTGTTAATTATATGATCAATGTTCGGTTATTGTGTTTAAAACTGACGTTTAAAGCGGCAGTTTGCGTTTAGTTGACAGAGAAAAGCCCAGTAACACTGGGCTTTGGTAGGAGGTCTGATGAGGAGCTCTTGTTTGAATTATTGAGCGTTTTCTGACTCATCTGTTTGAGGGGCCACTAAAGGCCAGCCGCCTAATCTTTTCCATTTGTTAACAATCTCACAAAATAACTCGGCAGTACGCTCGGTGTCGTACAGTGCTGAGTGTGCTTCTTTGTTGTCAAAAGGGATCCCTGCGGTCTCACAGGCTTTAGCTAAAACGGTCTGACCAAAGGTTAAACCACTTAATGCTGCTGTATCGAAAGTCGCAAAAGGGTGGAAAGGGTTACGCTTTAATTTGGCACGTTCAGAGGCTTGCATCATAAAGCTGTGGTCGAAGTTTGCGTTATGCGCAACCATGATGGCACGTGAACAGCCAGCTGCTTTTAGTTCTTTGCGGACTTGCTTATAAATGGCTTTAATTGCCGTTTCTTCTGAAACAGCACCACGTAATGGGCTAAACGGGTCACGAATACCGTTGAAATCAAGGGCTGCTTGATGGATTATCGCCCCTTCAAATGGTGCAACGTGGAAATGTACGGTTGTTGCTGGTTTAAGCCAGCCATCTTCATCCATTTCTAATGTCACAGCACACACTTCTAGCAGTGCATCGGTTTTGGCATCAAAGCCTGCTGTTTCAACATCAATAACAACAGGGAAGTAGCCGCGAAAGCGACTTTTCAGTGTATTTAGTTCGTTATCTTGGCTCATAGCACTATGGTTGCAATAAATTCAACGAGCATTATGTCAGATTCAGCACTTGTCGTGCAGTGTCCTAAAGATTTTTTTTCTCGATTCGATACAATAGGGGAGCGCGCATTAATGAGTTGGAAGGGTATGACAATTTTTTTGAAAACAGTGGTAACAGGCACAATGTTGTTTGCCAGTGTATTGAGCACCAGTGCCAGTGCGGCCAAACAGTATGTAGCTACCCCTGCTAGCTCAGAATGGAAAGTTGCAGTCGACACGCCTTTAGAATGCCGACTTATCCATCAAATTCCGAATTATGGTGAGGCGCAGTTCACGTCTAAAGCAGGTAAAAAAATCAATCTCGATTTTGAGCTAAAAATGCGCCGTCCAATGGGGGAAACTCGCAGCGTTAATTTGGTGTCTATGCCACCACGTTGGATGCCAGGTGATGCGGCTGAACCTATGACACGAATTCAATTTTTTAAGCAGTTTGACGGTTATGTTGGTGGGCAGAGTGCTTGGGCGATGCTAACAGAATTAGAAAGTGGTCGTTATCCAACATTCAGTTATCAAGACTGGCAGCATAATAATAAGTTAATCGAAGTGGGGTTGTCTGCGGTTTCTTTCCAATCCCCTTATCTGCAATTCAGTTCATGCATTGGTAATCTGTTACCTTATAGTTTTGATGATATTGCTTTTACAGTGCTTCATTATGATCGCGACAGTGATGAACTGAATAAAGCCTCGCAAAAACGCTTATCTCAAATCACAGATTTTGTGCGTTACAGTGACGATATTGATCTTATTTTGATTGCGACTTATACCGATTCGATTGGCGGTAAGAATGTGAATCAAAACTTGTCAGAACGACGAGCGAAGAAGCTGGAAGAGTACTTTATGACCTTGGGGCTGCCAAAAGACAGAATCCAAGTAGAAGCGTTTGGTAAGCGCCGCCCAATTGCTGATAATGAGTCGCCAATCGGCCGCAATAAAAACCGACGCGTGGTGATTTCATTGGGGCGCAGTTTGATCTAATGAAGACATTTGATTTAGTGAAGATGGTTGTTCGAATGAATGGATCAGTTATTCGCTGATTCGTGAACAACATAGAAAATAAAGAAAAACGCGCTGCCTAGCCTCAGCGCGTTTTTTATTAGTTGCGGTGTCAATCAAAGAGGCGTAGTTGAACTAATGCAGTTTAAAACGAGCAATGAGTTCACACTGACTGCTAACAGTAATATTCTCGACCTGCTGTGCCACGATTGGATTGGGGTGGCGCTTTAAAAATTCGATTAAGGCTGATTTACAACAACCGATTGATTCAACGAACGTATCACATTCTTTGCGTGGGCATTGCGGAATAAGCGCCATCACTTGTTCTGATGCAAGCTGCAAATATTTCAGTTCATACTCACTATCACCTGCGTTGCGCCAAAATGCCGCGAGGTTATGGCACGAAACAACCTTAATGGTCAGTAGCTCTTCAAACTCATCACGGGTACCTTGTAATGGTTCAAGTTGCTGCGCTGCTGCCAGTGCAAGTTGATAGTGAATAATGGACATCATTGGCTTCTGCTCTTGTTCAGATTCGTTTGCCAATAAGGTATGAGTTTCCCAGCGTGATACGTCCATGATTGTCCCTTTATTATGCTGAGTGCAAAGCATCAAGGTAGTGTTGTTGTACTTGATCCCAGTCCACCACATGCCACCAAGCATCGATATATTCTGGGCGTTTATTTTGGTAACTGATGTAGTACGCGTGTTCCCATACATCAAGCGCTAATACAGGAATGCCTTGTACGCTTTCTACATCCATCAGTGGGTTATCTTGATTGCTGGTGGTTGATACCTCTAATCGTCCTTCAACGACAGATAACCAGATAAAACCAGAACCAAAGTGGTTGGCTGCAGCGGTAGAAAAGGCTGCTTTGAAATCGTTAAAGCTACCGAAGTGGCAGTTAATGGCCTCTGCTAATAAGCCAGAAGGCATACCACCACCTTGTGGTGACATACACGCCCAATACAAATTGTGATTGTAATAGCCACCGCCGTGGTTTCTGACTGCGGGTGAGTATTGCGATACTTTGGCAAAAATATCTGGTAGAGATTGTGTTTCGAGCTCAGTACCGCTTATTGCAGCCATAAACTTGTCAAAATAGGTGCGATGATGACGCGCGTGGTGAATCTCCATTGTGCGCGCATCGATGTACGGTTCTAGTGCGTCATAGGCATAAGGAAGTGCCGGAAAAGTGAATGACATATCGTATCTCTCTTGGTTTTTTATCATCGTATTGATAATCATTATCAATATCAACCATGAATTTTGTACGATAATTAATTTGCTTGCAGTCTCACACTTCAATGAAAAAGCCAAAGCAAGGCTTTGGCTTATAGATACAAGGATCAAAAGGGAGGGTAATAAGGCTAATTGCGCTGAATAAGCTCGATTTGATAGCCATCAGGATCGCGTACAAAAGCGATGTGGGTTGATCCACCTTTTACTGGACCTGGTGCACGAGTCACGTTTCCACCGGCTGCTTTAATGGCATCACAAGTGGCGTAAACATCTGATACACCGATGGCAATATGACCAAATGCAGAGCCCATGTCGTATTCAGTGGTGTCCCAGTTATAGGTAAGCTCGATCACCGCGCCTTGAGATTCATCACCATAACCAACAAAGGCGAGGGTATATTTATAGGCTTCGTTCTCACGCTTGCGCAGTAAATCCATCCCCATAACATCGGTGTAAAAAGCGATAGAGCGGTCTAAATCTCCCACGCGTAGCATGGTATGTAAAATACGTCCGTTTGCCATGTTTACCTCTCCTTATTACTCGTCAGGATAAATCTTATCTTTGAACTCACATAAGTCTTCGATAATGCAGCTGCCACAGCGTGGTTTGCGGGCAACACAGGTGTAGCGACCGTGCAAGATCAGCCAGTGATGGACATCGACTTTGAATTCTTTGGGTACAACTTTTAGTAGCTTTTCTTCTACTTGGTCAACGTTCTTGCCCATGGCAAGTTTGGTGCGGTTAGACACGCGGAAAATATGAGTGTCGACAGCAATAGTTGGCCAACCAAAGGCGGTATTAAGCACAACATTCGCCGTTTTTCGACCAACCCCAGGCAGTGCTTCAAGTGCTTCGCGGTTCTCTGGAATTTCACCTCCGTGTTTCTCAAGCAAGATGCGGCAGGTTTTGATGACGTTTTCTGCCTTGGCGTTAAATAAGCCGATCGTTTTGATGTATTCTTTTACGCCATCGACACCTAAATCAAAGATGGCTTGTGGGGTATTGGCGATAGGGTAGAGTTTGTCAGTGGCTTTGTTAACGCTGACATCTGTTGCTTGTGCTGACAGTAAAACCGCGATCAGCAATTCAAATGGTGAATTCCATTTTAGCTCTGTTTCTGGATGGGGGTTTTCGGCACGTAATCGTTCAAGGATCTGAACGCGCTTTTCATTATTCATAGTGTCGTTGCTTCCAAGCTGATTAAGCCTTGCAGTGTATAAGCAAGTAGGGAGGATAGGTGGTTGAGTCACCTATCTACACCGCAAAGCCTGTGATTATCGTTATTTTTCGTGCGTTTTTACGTTAGTTTGGAGATGTTACTCGCACACGTTCAATTGTTGGTTTGGGTTTGACTGTTGCGTTTTTTTGTTCACGTTTTTTATCAATAACGTTCTTCAATGCAATCATAAACCCAACACCAATAAAGGCACCCGGTGGCAACATTGCCAGTAAGAAGCTGCTATCGAAATGAAAGACTTCGATGCGCAATACTGACGCCCAATCCCCTAATAGACGATCAGCCCCATCAAACAAAGTACCGTTACCCAAGATCTCTCGCATTGCACCTAAGACAACCAGTGCGGCTGTCATACCTAAACCCATCCATAAACCGTCTAAAGTTGCTGGAATAGGGTCATTTTTAGAGGCAAATGATTCTGCGCGGCCAATGATGATACAGTTGGTAACAATCAATGGAATGAAGATACCGAGTGATTGGTATAAGCCATAGGTGAATGCATTCATTAATAGCTGAACACAGGTCACGAGTGATGCGATGATCATGACGAAAACAGGGATGCGCACTTCAGATGGTACCCACTGACGCACCAGTGAAACAATCAGGTTTGAGCCAACCAACACCATAGTGGTCGCTATGCCTAAGCCGAGGGCGTTAGTTACTGTTGCTGAAACAGCAAGCAGTGGACATAATCCAAGGAGTTGAACAATGGCTGGATTGTTATTCCACAAACCATTCTTCATCAGTTCTTTATTTATCGTGCTCATAATTATGATTCACCCTGACAGTTCAGTGGTTGATTCAACAATGCTTGCTGGTGGCGAGTATAGTAAAGCGAAACATTCTTTACCGCTTTTACGACGGCACGTGGCGTAATTGTTGCGCCTGTGAATTGGTCGAATTCACCGCCATCTTTACGAACAGCCCATGCAGGATCGTTTTCACCCGCGAGTTTTTTACCAGTGAAAGATTCAATCCAATGACTAATCCGCATTTCAATCTTATCGCCAAGTCCTGGGGTTTCTTGGTGGCTCAGAATACGCACCCCCGTCACGACACCCATAGGGTCTAGTCCCACAATAAGCTTGATTGCACCGTTATATCCATCTGGTGCAATTGCTTCGATAGCCACGCCGCTTGGCTCACCTTTTTTGCTTGCTAAATAAGCAGGCATTGGCGCTTGAGTACCTAGGTATTGCTCATTGGTGATCAAGGTACAGCTTTTATAAAGCTCATTATCATGGCTTTCTGCTGGAATGACCTGATTCAATACTTTCAACAGCTCTTTTTGCTGTTGTTCTAATATACGGTCTTGCGTCAATAGATTAGTGACGGCAACTAAGGCAGTTGCTAGCAACGCAAAGATTGCCAGTACACCACCATTTTTTTTCATAGCTTGGATCATGGTGGTTCCTTATTTATGACCAAATGTACGAGGGCGGGTGTAGTAGTCAATCAGTGGTACACACATATTGGCTAGCAACACACTGAATGCGATGCCGTCAGGGAAACCGCCCCAAGTACGAATGAGATACACCAATATACCAATGAGTGCACCAAACACGAGGCGACCTTTGGTGGTCGTGGCGGCAGATACCGGATCGGTCGCAATAAAGAATGCACCGAGCATGGTTGCCCCCGAGAAAAGGTGGATCAGTGGAGAAGCCGTACCATCAGGGTTGAATAGGAAACCTAAGCTGCTGATAACAAATAGCGCACTTAACATACCTACTGGGATATGCCATTGGATAACTCGCATTTTTAGCATAACTAAGCCACCAATCAGGAAGCCAAGGTTAATCCACTCCCAACCAATGCCCGCAATGGTACCGAATATAGGCTTTGCCAGCGTTTCCGTGGTGGTGAGCCCAGTTGTTAGCGATGTTTTCAGTGTATCAAGCGGAGTGGCCATGGTGACACCATCAACTGACGCTCGTAGTTGATGAGCACTAAAACCATCTTGAGTGAAACCGGTGAAAATAGTAAGCAAGCTATCGATGAACGACACAGGTTCTGCCGCTAAGGACTGCGGTGGTAACCAGGTTGTCATTTGTACTGGGAATGAAATCAACAGCACTACATACGCCACCATGGCTGGATTGAACAGATTCTGTCCCAATCCACCATAGAGGTGTTTGGCGATGACTATGGCGAAAACCACACCAATGACAGTGATCCACCAAGGTGCTAGTGGTGGAATTGAGACACCAATTAACACACCAGTGAGTAGCGCACTGTTATCTCTCAAATACGGCAATACAGGGCGTTGACGTAGTTTAAGAATGATTGCTTCTGCGCTGACGGCCACCGTCGACGCTAACAGGATATTTATTAATGTACCCCAGCCAAAGAAATACCATTGAGCTGCAACACCAAACGCACAGCATAGAATGACTGTGCGCATTAAGTCGCGCGTACTACGGCGACTGTGTGCATGGGGGGAACTGGCAATATTGAACGCCACGGCTTAGTTATCCTCGTTATTCTGTTGAGCAGCTTTTTCTGCTTGTTCTTTTGCTTGTTGCGCGGCTTTACGCGCTTTAGCACGTGCTACGGCAGCAGCGACAGCGGCTTTTTTCGGGTCGATAGTTGGTTCTGAATCTTGAACTGGTTCGTTACGAATAGCTTCGTTGCTAGTCGGTTCATGACTAGCCGCATCAGTGCTATCAGCTTGTTCTTTTGCTTGCTGAGCAGCTTTGCGTGCTTTGGCGCGTGCGACGGCCGCAGCAACAGCAGCTTTTTTCGGATCAACTGCAGGTTCAGTCTCAGTGACTTTTTCACTGCTATCTACCGTTTCAGGCTGGCTTTCAGCTTGC
>NZ_NOIF01000023.1:0-19049 GCF_002265265.1 Photobacterium sanguinicancri | reverse complement strand
AGCTTTTTTCGGATCAACTGCAGGTTCAGTCTCAGTGACTTTTTCACTGCTATCTACCGTTTCAGGCTGGCTTTCAGCTTGCTCATTTGTTTGTTGAGCCGCTTTACGGGCTTTAGCACGGGCGACGGCCGCAGCAACAGCAGCTTTTTTCGGATCGGCCTCAGCTTGCTGACTTTCTACAGATTCAGTCTGAAATTCGTTTTGTTGTGCGGCTTTACGCGCTTTAGCACGGGCGACGGCAGCAGCAACAGCGGCTTTTTTCGGATCAACTGCAGGTTCAGTCTCAGTGACTTTTTCACTGCTATCTACCGTTTCAGGCTGGCTTTCAGCTTGCTCATTTGTTTGTTGAGCCGCTTTACGGGCTTTAGCACGGGCGACGGCCGCAGCAACAGCAGCTTTTTTCGGATCGGCCTCAGCTTGCTGACTTTCTACAGATTCAGTCTGAAATTCGTTTTGTTGTGCGGCTTTACGCGCTTTAGCACGGGCGACGGCAGCAGCAACAGCGGCTTTTTTCGGATCGGCCTCAGCTTGCTGGCTTTCTACAGATTCAGTCTGAGATTCGTTCTGTTGTGCGGCTTTACGCGCTTTAGCCCGGGCGACGGCAGCAGCAACAGCAGCTTTTTTCGGATCGGCCTCAGCTTGCTGACTTTCTACAGGTTCAGTCTGATATTCGTTCTGTTGGGCAGCTTTGTGTGCTTTGGCACGGGCTACGGCAGCAGCGACAGCGGCTTTTTTCGGATCGACTTCAGCTTGCTGATTTTCTGCAGATTCAGTCTGAGGTTCGTTCTGTTGCGCGGCTTTACGCGCTTTAGCACGGGCTACGGCAGCAGCAACAGCGGCTTTTTTCGGATCGGCCTCAGCTTGCTGACTTTCTACAGGTTCAGTCTGAGGTTCGTTCTGTTGAGCGGCTTTACGCGCTTTGGCACGAGCAATTGCAGCAGTAACGGCATCTTTCTTAGCATCGCCTGACACTTGTGCTTCTGGCGGTGTTTCAGTTGAGCCGCCGTTTTGTTCAGCTTGCAGCGCAGCTTTTCGTTCACGTGCTTGGCGCTTACGTTCTTCACGTAATTTCGCTATTTCAGTGTTATCAGGTACGTCATTACCAGCTTGCTGAGCGGCTGCTTGTTTCGCTTTAGCGCGTGCAATGGCTGCCGCGACTGCTGGTTTTTTATCATTTGTAGGTTCGGCAGAACTTGGTGCTGCTGATTCGGCTTGCTTGGCTTTTACCCGCGCAATAGCAGCAGCCACGGCATCATCACCGCCATTTGAAGACATTTCTTTACGACGATCATCAGCCGCTTTTTTAAAGCGATTTTCGCGCTCTGCTTTATCGCGTTCCATACGTGCTGTTTTGGCTTCAAAGCGTAAACGAGCGCGCTCGGCATTGGCGGCATCTTGCTGACGTTCGGTAATTTCGGCTTTTGCCTGACGGTAGTATTGCACCAAAGGTATTTCACTTGGGCAGACATACGCACAGGCACCACATTCGATACAATCGAATAAGTTGTATTCTTCGCACTTGTCATAATCTTGATCTTTGGCATACCACTGAAGTTGCTGTGGCAGTAAAGAGGAAGGGCAAGCTTCAGCACATGCACTACAACGAATACAGGCCATTTCGTGCGTATTTAAAGGCAGCTCTTTGCGCTTTGGTGCCAGTACGCAGTTGGTCATTTTGGTGATAGGTACATTCGGATGAGGCAGAGTAAAGCCCATTAATGAGCCGCCAATGATCACGCGAGGGTATTTCTTATCAGGTTGGTAGCTAAAACTGTCTAATAAGTAAGAAATAGGCGTGCCTAAGCGCGCAAAGACATTACCGCGTTGCTTGAATGCTTCACCGGTTAAGGTCACAACACGTTCAATTAATGGCTCACCATTGATGATTGCGCGTTTTACCGCAAACGCTGTTCCCACGTTTTGTACGATAACCCCGACGGAAGTCGAACGTGCTTGGCTTGGTACTTCACGGCCCGTCAGTACTTTTACGAGTTGTTTTGAGCTACCAGATGGATATTTGGTCGGAATAACACGGATCAGGATCTGATCATCTTCTGAAACATGTTGTTCTAAAATACGAATCGCATCGGGCTTGTTATCTTCAATCCCAATGATAGTTAACTTGGGTTTGACGATATGCTGAAGAATGCGAATGCCTTCGATGACTTCTTCAGCGTAATCTTGCATCAGACGGTCATCGGCTGTGATGTAAGGTTCACATTCGGCAGCGTTGATGATTAAAATATCAACGTTACCAATACCACCCTGGAGTTTACGGCTGGTTGGGAAACCTGCACCACCAAGGCCAGCAATACCGCTCAGGCGAATTTGCTCGATTAAATTAGAAGGTTCTTCAGTCGTGTAATCTGCAATGGACGTTTGTGTGCCCCATAGATCGTCACCATCACTGTCGATAACGATACATAAGTCGGATAAACCTGAAGGGTGAGCGATGGTACGTTCTTCAATCGCAGTAATAGTGCCAGATGTTGGTGCGTGAACAGGTACGCACATCGCAATGTCACCTTTAGTTAAAGGCTGGCCTTTTAGTACGCGATCGCCAACAGCAACAATGATGTCGCCTTTTGCGCCGATATGTTGTTTTAACGGCAGGACCAATTGTTGTGGCACACCTGCGTGTTGGATTGGCGCATTGCTTGAAATGGTTTTATTTTCTGGTGGGTGAATACCACCATGAAAGTCCCACAGCTGGCCTTGTTTGATTTGTTCGATAATTGACAGCATGGTTACTCTACCTTGTCGCTCGGTTCTGCAGGAAGGTTGACAACAGGGATCTGATTTAGATTCCACTTCCAGCTTTCTGGCGTTGTTTCGACTGGGATCATTTCAATACAGTCGGTAGGACAAGGTGCAACACACAAGTCACAGCCAGTACATTCATCTTTAATGACAGTGTGTAATGCTTTAGTGCCGCCAACAATGGCGTCGACAGGACATGCTTGGATACATTTGGTGCAGCCAATACACATATCTTCGTGAATAAAGGCGACTTTCTTGATTGACAGTTCTTCATCATGGGCGGCGTCTGGTACGTCTACACCCATAAGATCGGCCAGTTTTTCTATGGTCGCTTGGCCGCCAGGAGGACATTTGTTGATGTCATCACCATTGGCGATAGCCTCTGCATAAGGTCGACAACCGGGGTAGCCACATTGGCCACATTGTGTTTGCGGTAAGATCGCATCGACTTGCTCAACAATGGGATCAGCCTCGACTTTGAATCGAATAGAGGCAAAACCCAAAATCAAACCAAAAATAGCGGCAAGTACGGCGATTGCAATTACTGCAATTAAAATTCCGCTCATATTACAGTTTCACCAATCCAGTAAAGCCCATGAAAGCCAATGACATCAACCCTGCTGTGATCATTGCAATAGACGCACCTTTAAATGGCTCTGGTACGTCGGCAGCTGCGATTCGTTCACGCATCGACGCGAATAAAATCAGCACTAACGAGAAACCAACAGCAGCACCAAAACCGTAAATAACAGATTCAGTGAAATTGTGACGTTCATTAATGTTCAGTAAGGCGACACCTAATACGGCACAGTTGGTGGTGATCAGTGGCAAGAAAATACCCAATAAACGGTATAGGGTAGGGCTGGTTTTGTGCACGACCATTTCTGTGAATTGCACCACAACGGCAATCACAAGGATAAAGCTCAGCGTACGCAAGTATTGAATGCCAAGGGGAACCAAGATGTAGGTTTCAACCAAATACGCACACACAGACGCGAGCGTTAGCACGAAGGTCGTGGCTAAGCCCATACCAATGGCAGTTTCTAGTTTTTTAGATACACCCATGAAAGGGCATAAGCCTAAAAATTTGACCAGCACGAAGTTGTTAACCAGCACTGTGCCGACAAGTAATAGCAGGTATTCAGTCATACCGTCTTAATTATTTTTTGAAAGAGATCTGCATATTATCTGACTTTGGGCAAGCGATAACAACACCTCTCTTGCAGGGTTTTTCCAGAGTGGTGATTCTTTAATCATTAAATGGCTCTTTTGTGATTATTTATGACCGCCTTGTTATGGTGCTATTACGTGATAATCCACCATAAAGCACATTTATTCACATGGCAGAGAGGAGCATATTTCTGACAATCTTCATCATGTTGCGCACTTGTATATGTGAGATGTTGTCTAATGTAACTTGGCTGTATTTAAAATTTTGCGGTATGAGCAAAATTTAGTGATACATATAGCAATAAGTACTCTCTAGCAGTGTTTGGTGTTGTTTATGTGCCATGGGTCAAAATTTTACAGTGCGTTGTTAGGCAGTATTGCCGAGCAAATAATTGGAGAGTCTTGATTTTATGGAATATTTATTCACCCTTGCTATCGTCGGCCTTGTGGCGTATTCGATGCTTAAAAAGTTTAACCCACAAGCAACGCTGATCACGGCTGGCTTATTACTATTAGCTTTTGCACAAATTATGGATATAACTCCTGTGTTGGCTGATGGTAAAACGCAAGGTGCCTTGTTTTTTGATCTTTGGCAGCGCTTTACTGAAATTACCAACAGCCGTCTAGGCAAAGTTGGTTTAACACTGGTATCTATTGCGGGTGTGTCAACATACCTAAACCACATCGGGGCTTCTCAAGCCTTGGTTAAGTCGACATCACGCCCAGTAATGGCCGTTAAAAGCCCATATGTATTGCTTGCGTTAGTACTGGTTTTCGTTTCTATCATGTATGTGTTTATTACTGGGGCCACATCATTATCATTGCTATTGATGGGTACGTTATACCCAGTACTGCGTAATGCGGGTGTGAGTGCAAAAACGGCGGTTGCAACCATTGTTATCCCGACTGCGTGGGAGTATGGCCCTGGTCAAATCAATGCGGTTATTGGTGCCAATGCGATTAACGTTGAAATTATGGATTTCGTGGTTAACCACCAAACCGTCTTCCAATTGTTACTACTTGTTTCTATTCCGCTGGTAAACATCGCTTGGCAGCGTTACTGTGACAAACGTGAAGGATACGATCCGGCACAAGATCGCGGTAAATATTTACAAACATTAGAAAAGCAACATGATGACAATGATCAAGTACCGGGTTTCTACGCGTTACTGCCTGTATTGCCATTTGTGTTCTTGTTTGGTTTCTCAAGCATGGTGATGGAATCTATTACCATGACCATTCCTATCGCGATGATGTCGACTATTACGATCTGTATCGTGATTGAAGCGATCCGTTTCCGTTCTATTCAACGTGCATTCAATAACTTTGAAGCATGGTTGAAAGGTACAGGGATGATTTTTGCTAGTGTTTTAACCTTAATGATTGCAGCTGAATTCTTCTCTGCTGGTTTGAATAACATTGGTGCAATCACGGCACTTATCGATACTGCTAAGTCATTTGACTTAGGTCCTAGTGGTATCGTTGTTGTGTTCTCTGGCTTTATTTTGTTAACAGCATTTATTACCGGTTCAGGTAATGCGCCTGTAATGGCATTCATCCCAATTGTGCCGCAAATTGCGACAGACTTTGGTGTAAACCCGTTACTACCATTAGTGCCAATTCTATTTGCTGCTGGTATCGGTCGTACTATGTCTCCAGTCGCTGGTGTAATCATTACCGTTTCTGGTATGGCGAACATTACACCGATTGATGTAATTAAACGCACGTCAGTACCTATGATCAGCAGTATGCTGGTGGTACTTGTACTGGCTGTATTCAAATACTCGTAAGGATAAGAAAGATGGATATTTTAATGTTAAGCAACGGCAAAATTGCCGGAAATGACCATGTAATGGGTTTTGCGAGTGAAGCTATTATTGAGCAAGTGAAGCGTACTGGTGCCAAAAATTGGGTACTGATTCCGTATGCGGTGATTCGCTCAAGCCATGATGATCGCGTTGCTATGGTACAGCAAACGTTTGATGCACTTGGACTAGATTGTAAAGTAACAGGTCTTCATCAAGCGAAAGACCCTGTTGCTGCGTTAAAAGCAGCAGACGGTATTTTGGTTAGTGGTGGTAACACTTGGGTACTAAACAAAACATTACATGATTTAGGCTTAGTGGGCCCGATTCGTAGAGCGGTATTAGACCTAGGTGTGCCATACATTGGCTGGAGCGCAGGTACTAACATTGCTTGCCCTACGATTCGCACTACTAATGATATGCCGATTATTACAGGTGCTATTTTACCGTCACTGAACCTTGTGCCGTTCCAAATTAATCCACATTACTTGGAAGCGAAAGTTGAAGGCCATAACGGTGAAACCCGTGATGAGCGCATTCAAGAGTTCCTTGAAGTGAATAAGCATGAGCCTGTGATTGGTATTCCTGAAGGAACATGGCTACACCTGCGCGATGGTGAGTTAAGCTACCACAGTGCCAACGGTAAAGATTTGAAGCTATTTAGCTATGGTAATGAGCCAGTTTATTACACTGAAGGTCAAGACATTCAGTTCTTAATGGATCATAGCTGTTAATTACAAGGTATAAGCAATTTATAGGCAGGCTATTAAGCCTGCCTTTTTTGTGCCTGATAATTGGAAAAGAACCGCGCTTGATGGACCGAGTCCATTTGAGTATGAGAAGACGATTCAGAAAACACTGGGTATTTCATAGATAAAAAGCACCATTGCTAAAGATGGGAAAACTACCATACCAGACGGTAATTCCATGAGAACAGGTAAAAAACACTGTTTTGATGTTCATATGAAAGGGGTGCTGCCTAGAAATAGAAAGTGTGATCTGGGTTTAAGTTGTCATTATTATTAAATTTCATCATCTTATGTACAAAAAGTAATGTTTCATTAGTGTTAAATTGAATAAAACTATCATTTGTCTTAATTAATTATTAAACCCATTAAAAATGGTGGTCAACCTGATCAAAAATGGTGTTGTTTGCTGACTTAACTATAAGAAATGAGCGTTTGGATTATAGTGTGGCACGTGAGTGTTGTGTTCTTGGCGTTTTCTGCCAAAAAAATTTATAAAGTCAGCAGTAAATACAGTTTTTAATTTCAACTTCAGTACCATATTTCGCCTAAAAGCTGTTCAAATACGCAAATAAACTGCCTTGTTTTATATATCTGGTTTATCTAACCATTATCATTAATTTATCTGGTTTTTATCACTGCATGGTGCAGTTATGAGAGGGCGTGTGTCAGTTAAAAATTCATTCAATATCCGAAATGCAGCAGCCGATACATTCGCAATGGTTATTTTTAGCTTTATTGCAGGCATGCTAATTGAAGTGTTTATTTCTGGTATGACGCTAGAGCAGTCGCTTGCGTCACGTACTTTGTCTATCCCGATTAATATTGCGATTGCATGGCCTTATGGCGTATTTCGCGATGCAATGCTGCGTGCAGGTAAGCGCTTATCAACATCAGGTTGGATGCGTAGTGTGGCTGATATGTTGGCTTACGTACTATTCCAGTCACCGGTGTACGCAATGATATTGCTAGTGGTTGGTGCGGATACAGACCAAATCATGAAAGCAGTGGCAAGTAACGCGGTTGTCTCTGGTGCACTTGGCGTGGTTTACGGCCACTTTTTAGATGCTTGCCGTAAGATGTTTAAAGTTCCGGGTTATTACCAAGCGCATTAATAAGGTTGTAGCCTGAAGGCAGAAAATCGATTGTAAAAAAGGTGCCAATTGGCACCTTTTTTGATCCTGCTGATTAGCATTTATTGCCGCGTTTATGTCTTTGCGAACCGTCGACGGGCAAATGGATGTGATTTTTGATTTTTGATGGCGACTTCCAGTTGTGGATGAGCGATATCAATATTGTGTTGGATGAATTTCTGTTTGATACGACAGTGTAAGTCATGAGTCAGACTCAGACGGTGGCCCGTTTCTGCCGCATAGGCACGTACTTCAAAGTTTTGACAATCTGCAGATAGACCAAGGAAGAAGACTTCAGGTGCTGGGTTATCAATAACAAGTTCACATTCATGGGCAGCATCAAACAGTAGTTGAGTGACTAGTTCGCTATCAGCCATGTATTTGACGTTAATTGTAAGCGTCACACGAGTAATGGCATCAGATAGCGACCAGTTTACAAACTGTTCAGTCACAAACGCTTTATTCGGCACAATCACTTCTTTGCGATCCCAATCCACAATGGTGGTTGCGCGAGTTTGTATTTTAGCGATAACACCAGTGAGGTCGCGAATTGTCACGGTATCACCAATACGGATTGGTCGTTCAAACAAGATGATAATACCCGAGATAAAGTTGGCGAATATCTCTTGTAAGCCAAAACCAAGCCCGACACCTAAAGCTGCCACAAGCCATTGCATCTTTGACCAATCAAATCCGATTAAGCCTGAACCGACAATAATGCCGACAAAAATAGTAATGTAACGTGTTAGTGATGTTAGCGCGTAACCAGTACCTGGGCTGAGCTCTACATGCTGAAGGATTAATAACTCCATAGCCGCTGGTAAATCTCGTGCAAATACGGCGGTTAGACCAAAGGCCAATAAGGCGAGGAAGGCACTTTTGACGGTTATAGCGCTGAGTTCGTCAATGCCATTGATGGTATTAGTCACATCCCATAGGGTCACGTCTTCTAATAGTGTCGTGGCTTGATAAAGGTCAGCCCATAGCACGGCCAGTATTGAGAGAAAAATGAGGAAGAGTAACGATCGCAATAAACGCAGTGATTGAGCACTGATTTTATCGAGATCAATTTCAGGCTCTTCTATTTCAATTTGCATTTCACTGCTGGTATGAAACTCTTCGCGCTCTTCATTCATTTCCGCTAAGCGTTGCGCCAGAATTTCTTGGCGTTTGGTTTTCGCTCGTTCAAATGCTAGTCGACGCTTTTGGATCAGCATCAAGCGTTTAGTTAAGAAGTAAATCAGTAAGGTGACGACGCCAATAAATGCAGATACTTCCAGTTTCGCCATCACAGATTGCGCTGAGCTTAAATAGCCCAGTAACGCGGTGTAGTTGAGTCCTTGAGGAATGAGAATAAAAATCCCAAAGAACAAATGATGTCGCAGGTGGGCTTTCCCTTCAGGTACTTCACCATAAGTCATCGGCATTTTGTCGCGCCATAACTTATAAAGGAAATAGCTGACAGCAAGGTTACTAATGATAAAAGCCAGACGCCCGATGGTTGCTCGCACATCAACATCACTATAAAGCAAAGTGAATTCTTGGATTACCATCATGGGAAAGTAAACCCACATCAAGGTGCGGTAATGAGAAAATGCATTTTTAACGACTTTCTCATCCCAGCTGAAGTGGCTAATGAACAAGCCGTTGTCACGTACTAATTCACGAATGAAGCAAAAGACGACTAAAGATAGAGGCAGGCTGAGAGCCTGACCAAGATGATGGAAAAATGGGTATTGCCATGCTTCACTGAGTAAATTACCCAGTAAAATCACACACAGTGGAATCGGCCACGCGAGGACAAAAGCAATAAGGACATTAATGTAACTAAAGCGGAATTTGTCGAGGGTGACTTTGCCAATTTGTTTCTCGATACGCTCTAATCGCACCTTCCAACGTTTACGGCTCCAGCGGCTTACAATGAGTAGTAAACCGATAAAGGTTGCAGTGAAAATGAAACTAGGCAGAGTGAGGGCTGTTGGAAGCTTAACAATATTGACCCACTGAAATGGAGAAAAGAACCAGCGGATTTTTTCGACGGTATCTACAATTAAATTCCAGCTCAGACTATTGGTATCAGGGGCCCAAAATAGTTCTTTTTGTGATTCAGAGGCTAACTCAGTCAATGCATTGTTGAGTTTGTCATAGGCAACTTTTAGCGTAGCTTCTTGGTAAATGATCTTGTCAGAGCTATTAACGACTTGTTTAAGTAAATCGATATTGGCCTCGATAAGTTCTTTCTCTGTACTTTGCTGATCGGGTGTTAAATTCTTTGATGCTGGGAGCTTTGCTTGGGCTATTAAGCGATCAAGTTGTTGTTGATATTCGTACTTCTTTATTTGGTGTTGTGCAATTTGCTGGTCTAGCACTTCAATCGGGGGATTGGCAGGGAGCTCTTTAATGCGAGTGCGCAGCGTTTCACTAAATGCAGGGCTTAAACGTAGCCATTCCGACACGCGCTCTAGTTCTTCCGTAGCACGACTAACTTGGGCCAAGTGCGCCGTGGTTTGTTGCTGTAACTGCTGAACTTGCTCTGTTTGAGTCGTCATTGCCGTTAGGGCGTTAGATATTTGCTTATTGGTTAGCACTAATCGACGGATTTCCGTCGGCTGATTCATCAGTTCGCTCTGTAATTCATCGCTTTGTTCTGCAGCTTCATCGACAGAGGCGCGCTCAACACGATTAAGCATATTTTGCAGGTTGTTGCGGTATGCTTGGCTGGCTTCAATGTCTAAATTGATACGTTGAATGCTTAATTTTGCTAATTGACGACGGTTACCCGCACTGAGTTGTTCAGCTTCAAGCATGTAAACTTGGCTAATGTAATATTGGTTTGCAATATCGAGTACTAGCAGCTTATCTGCGTTGTTACTGGTATTAGTTTCTACACGAATTTTATTTTCAGTTGCTTTGATTTTTGTGCGAAGCTGCTCTGTTTGAATAGAGAAGAGATCAATACCTTGCTCTATATCTGAAAATATATTTTTCTGGGTTTTCCGAGTTTGTTCTAGCTGTTGTAGTTTTTGATCTCGGGTCGCCATTTCTAGCGTGAGTTGATCGGCATTCCAGTCGGTAAAATCCGGAAACTCAGTGACAGAGAATATACTGATCTGTTCTTTTAGTTCATCAGAGAGGCGAGGATAGTCTGCCATCAATTGCTGATAATCTTTGGTTTGGCGATTAAAGTCTTTTATTTGCTCTAGTTGGCGTTGCGCTTTTTGGAAAGTATCTAAAATCTTTAATGTGTCTGGTGTCTTGGGCTCTTGTTCGAGTTGCTCAATCTTTTGAGTCAATATCTCTTGTGTATTGGTTAGCTCATCAGCATGGCAAGATAACACTGAAAAACAAAACAGCATCGTTGAAATCAGCAGATGCTTAAAGATCGCCATACAGTTTCCTTTTGTAGCGCAAACGTCAGTGCTAGCGCAAGTTTGTGTAAATAAGGTAGTTTTACGTAATTCTAAATTGTAGCAATGAATAAATACAAGCGATTGCCGTAAGATGCGACAATTTGATCTAATACTGGTCATGCAGTGATTTGATTCACAAAAATGCTTGACCATAGACGGCCAACTGATTACATTAGCGACCGTCGTAACGCAGAGCGTTTCCGACAATGTGGTGAGGTGTCCGAGTGGCTGAAGGAGCACGCCTGGAAAGCGTGTATACGGCAACGTATCGAGGGTTCGAATCCCTCCCTCACCGCCATCATCTTTTAAGATGATATAATTCGGAGAGATGGCTGAGTGGTCGAAAGCACCGGTCTTGAAAACCGGCGGCGGTTTATCCCGTCCTAGGGTTCAAATCCCTATCTCTCCGCCACATTTAAGAAAACCGCTGAACATTCAGCGGTTTTTTTTCGTCTAAATTTTATGATGATGAGATAGGATTTGTGCCAAATTCGCTAGGCCCAAAGCGCTCCGCCACATTAAGAGAAAGCTCAGCACAAAAATGCTGGGCTTTTTCGTATGCGTTGAAAGTTGAGAAAGGCGTTGTTATCTCAGTGTTATTCATCAACCGTTATAACTTCATTTTGGTTCTAAACAGTTTAATATTATTTCGGCTGACGGGAATGTCAGTACTACTGTGCTGCACATTAACGACATAGGTGCTGTTCATTCCTGGAGTAATTTGCGTAATTTTGTTTAGATTTATGCAGTAAGAACGGTGACAACGGAAAAAAGCCTGTTCAGGTAATCGCACCATCAGCTCACTGATGGTGTAGGGGGCGATATACTGGCTGTCTTGTGTATAGACTTCAGTGATTTTTTCTTTTGCGACTGCGTAATGAATATCTTTAATCTCAATGATGCAAATACGGTTCTGTTGTTGAAGCGGCAGCGTTGATGTTGGCGTATTTGCCAGAATGGATTCAGATTGGTTGTGAACCACTGACTGTTGCTCAAGCTTTTCGAGTACGCGCTGGACACGCTCAACGTTAAGTGGCTTTAATAAATAATCAATGGCTTCTATGTCAAAGGCATCCAAAGCATGCTCTTTATACGCGGTGGTAAATACCATCTTTGGGGCGCTTTGCGTATTGTGCAGGTTTTTAGCCAGCATCATACCGTCAATAGAAGGTACATTAATGTCAAGGAACAGCACATCAACAGTATGGCCTTGCAGGTACTTAAACGCATTTAAGCCATCATCAAAGACTGCCACGACATCGATATTACTGTATTGAGATATAAGGTATTTTAGCTCTTCTTGAGCTAAATACTCATCCTCAACAATTACCGCTTTCAACATATACTGCCTCTGTTTGACGATCCAAAACCTTAAAAGAAACTTCAACCCCATCTTTTAAATTATGGATGTCGAGCCCATGACCATAAATGAGCTTGACGCGTTGATGCACATTGATTAAACCAATCTTGTTCTTTTCCATAGCGCCACTATGAAGTTTATCAATAACAGTTTGTGGGATCCCTGCGCCAGTATCTTTAACGCTGATCAAAACATGATCGCTTTGCTGCTTAACTTTTATAAAGACATGCCCAGGGCGACTGAAAGGTTGGATACCATGTTGAATAGCATTTTCAACCAAAGGCTGGATAAGCAAGCAAGGGATCTGAATATGAACAGGATCAATATCAAAATCAACCGTGAGCTTGTTACCAAAACGCGCTAATTCAATTGCCGTATAATCTCGAACTTGCTGCAATTCTGAATGCACATCAATAAAGTCTTCGTCTCGCTCCAAGTTATAACGCAGGAAGTCGGCTAAATTGGCGATCAATGAACGTGCCTTATCGGGCTGAATCCGAATTAAGGTCGAGATAGCATTCAGTGCATTAAATAAGAAGTGTGGATTAATCTTACTTTGTAATGCAGAGAATTCAGCTTTCTGTAGCATTGTTCTGGTTTGCTCTGCACTTGATGCTTCTATTTGGGTCGATATCAGTACGGATAACCCCTGCGCCATTTCGATCAGCGGCTGTGATATTTGGTTTTTTTTGCGAAAACATATTTTCAGCGTGCCTGTAATATGATCGCCCTCTTGAAGCGGGATAATCAATGCGGAGCGGTAATCCTCGTACTCATAATTATTAGCAACAACAGAGGTCTTTTGGGCTAATACTTTTTTAACCAATGGACCACAGGCGGTTTGGTGGTCGTTATAATGGCCGAGCGTTACGCTATTTGCATAGGCAGAGATGAATTCACGGTCAGTGATAAAGACGGCATCGGCTTGAGTTTCTCGGCGAATAATGTCACAGATCTGGGCCAAACTATCAGAATGATTTTTCTTAAATAAAGGCAACGTTTGGTTAGCGATATCTAACGATCGTTTTGCTTGTTGCGCGGCAAAGCGGTCACGTTCGTTGTGAACATCTTGAATTCGCTTAATGATTAAACCGATGCTTGCAGAACCTAGCACCATAGGTAAACCAATATTTTGGACAATACTGGCAGCCAAATTTTTGTCATCGGCCAGCAGATATATCAATGCCATGGTTAATACTTCACAAAACATCCCAGCCGCAATACCCCAGCAGATGTAATGTTTTTTATTACCAAAATGGTATATCAAGGTGCCACAGATCCCAGCGAAGGTACTGGTAATTAAGCAAGGTATGGATGTTGGACCATCAATGTCGATTAGAAAGCGGTGAATACCTGAAATTATCCCTGCGGGTAAACCGACCCAAGGACCAAAGATAATACCGCCTGAAATGATTGAGATAATACGGACATTGACCAAAGAGCCTTCTACATTCACTCCGGTATAGGTACTGAAAATCGCGAAAAAGATGAATAAAAGAGAGACAAAGATGAGTTCAGTCGGCTTCCGCTCTGATTCATCTTTATGCATGATGTCTTTGAATACGCGTGCTTGTGTTAATAAGAACAATGCTGACAGCATGAATGCCGCGCGTTCCAACACATTGAATAACATCTGTAAATGTTCAAGGAACAAGCGAGATACTCCCTTTAACGGAAAAAGCCCTTAGAGTGAACATAAGGGCTTGATAGCAAAATTAATAATCAGTTGTGGTTAACACATCACAGGCTGAAGAGGTTGTGTCTTGTTCGGTAATTTAACGGTGAGTGAGAACACGATAGAAATAACCACCAGTGCAAGCATCACAGAGAAGGTTGCAGTAAAGCCACCAAAGAAAGCCGCAATGACTGAGCCGAAAAAGCTACCAATACCAAAGCCTAAATAAATGAAACCATAATTTTTGGTTAGGTTATTTAAGCCAAAAAAGTCACTAACCAAAGATGGGTACACAGTAATTGTGCCACCA
Organism: Photobacterium sanguinicancri; assembly: GCF_002265265.1. Lineage (GTDB taxonomy): Bacteria > Pseudomonadota > Gammaproteobacteria > Enterobacterales > Vibrionaceae > Photobacterium > Photobacterium sanguinicancri. The sequence continues at coordinate 4,680 of NZ_NOIF01000023.1, read as the reverse complement.
AAACTAAAGGCAATGCAGGCAATCGCCAAGTAAAAACTTGATTGCTCTAGTGCGACTAAACGTAAGCACACAACACCGACCAAGCAAATAACCAGCGCAATGCTGATAACACGAATACGCGCTATTTTATCTGACAACACGCCAAGAACCAAACGACCAGACAGGTTACACACTGCGATAATAGCAACAGAAGTTGCAGCGGCTGCTGAATTAAGGTGAACAAAGTTTTCGCCAATGTCTTTTGCTACGCCAATAACGTAAAGACCAGACATACAAACCGTTAAGAAGATAAGAGACAGAATCCAAAATTGTGGTGTTCTGAATGCCTCTGCAAGCGTGAAGTCTTCTGAGATTGGCGCTGCCATCTTGGTTTGCGCTTCAGTTTGACTTGCTTCTTGATGGATCGGCGCGTCACGCATCATCATACCGCCAACGACCACACAGCACATTGCAATGATGCCCCACACGCTAAATGTCATTTCGACACCTGAATGGGTTAAGAAGTACATGTTGATGTATTTGAAGCCTAAGCTACCTAAACCATAAGCGCCGATAGCACATGCAGATGCAACACCTTTACGTTCAGGGAAAAACTTCACGCAGTTTGATAGCGTCATCAAATAACCCGTACCATCGGCAAATCCGACTAAGAACCCCGCGACTACATACAACACGATTAGGTTCGGCGCATAGGAAGTAATGATTAGGCTAAGCCCCAGCATAATACCCGCACTGATAGTCACTTTACGTACCCCGAAACGCTCTTGCAGCTTACCTGATAGTGATGAAGCGACGGCTAAAGACAGGCTTAAAATACCAAATGAAAAAGCTACTTGGCTGACGGGGGTATCCAGTTTGCTCGCAAGAGGCGCATTAAAAAGGCTCCATGTATAGACAGAGCCAAGTGCAAATTGGGTAATAATAGTGCCCAACAGCGTCCACAGACGGCTAGGTTGCTTGGTTGATGATTGCATGCCGCATTCTCCAAAATCGTTCATAGTCAAAATCGCGTTGGATGTAGTAATACGCCTAACCGTCGATGACGCCAATAGCTTGTCAAAACTATAAAATGAGCGGCAGTGTATGGGCATGAACGGCACTATTTAGGCATGAGTGGCAGTATTAAGCGCAGGGTAAACGTTAGGTTTATAAAGAAAGAGAATGTAAATGTTATCGTTCTCTGTGTGAAAGATGCTCGACTATTTATGCGTGTAAATATTTAAAGACTTTATTGAGCGTTGAACTGCCGAAGGTGAAAAATGACAGTACAAGGTGCTGCCATTGGCTGTCAATATTCATAGAGATTAACGCGGTTTTCATCATTCTGATTTTAATGAATTAATCCTGTATGAACATCATACTTACTGTAGCGACGAAGTGCTTTCACACATGGTATTTTGAGATAAGCATTCCACATCTAGCACGTCATTTTTGCCTTATTTTCCATACTGAATTTTCATAGGAGGAGTCAGCTAAAGGCAAAAGCTCTGAAAGGGGCTGGCGCAAAACTTCCGGCCTACGGTTTTATTGTAAAGCTAGGGTAGCGGGGTTATCTGAATTTGGATGATTCTGCTGTTTTACGTGTAACGTATATACGGCACGATCCCATCCGGTAATTAGCTGGCTTCCTTTTATAATAATGAATACGGAAGCTATTACATGAAAAGTCAGTTTTCTTTCTCTATAGGCGTAGCTACTGCTGCTATTGCGGTTATCCCGTCTTTAGCACAGGCGCATGGCTATGCGACATATCCCAAAGCTCGTCAGGTTATTTGTAGTGAACAAGGTGGGCACTGGGGATCACAAGATGGCTCGACCATAGCCAATGAAGCATGTCGCGCTGCGTTTCAAGAATCAGGTACATACCCTTTTGTACAAATAAACGAGTTTGCAACACTGGTATCTGATTACAACAATATGGATGCTGTAAAAGCCGGCGTTAAAGATGGTTTAATCTGCTCTGGTGGTGATGCTAAAAAAAGTGGAATGAGTGCACCTTCGATGCAGTGGCAACGTACACCGATGAAAGCGGGTGAGACGTTTACGCTTAAGTACTTAGCAACAGCACCGCATAACCCAAGTCATTGGCAAATTTACCTCACTAATACTAATTATAATGCGGCGCATAGCCGCTTGGCTTGGGATGATCTTGAGCTAGTCCAAGAGTTTGGCAATATCGAAAAAGTGAACATTGATGGAACCAACTATTATCAAATGGATGTCACTTTACCAGCAGGCCGAAGTGGGGATGCAACACTAGTGACACGATGGCAGCGCGATGATCCTGCGGGCGAAGGTTTCTATAATTGTAGTGACATTAAATTTGACGGGGATGCGCCTACGCCAACGTGGTCAAGTAAAGGCATGTACGTAAAACCTGGTGTTGTCGCTAATGCTGGTGACGCCGTATGGTTCCGTATTTTCTCAGAACAAGGTAATGAAGTCGTATTTGAGAAATTACCTATCACGGGTGCTAACGCAGACTTGAACGTGTGGTCGTACGAATTAGCTCAGCAGATCAATACTAAATATCCAACCCTTGCTCAAATTGGCGTTAAGAATGCCAATGATGAAATCGTCTATGAACCTTCTGATTTGCACCTAAACCAAGTGTACGTGACCAACAGCAATTATAACTATGCTTTAGATGTACGTGAGGGCGGTATTTTGCCTCCACCACCAATTTCGGTCGAAGGTTTGTCTGCTGAATATCAGCTAGATACAAACAACACCGTGGATATTTCTGCTGTGGTACGTTCGGAAGGGGATTACAGCATCTCAATGCAGCTGTTGAACCAAAGCAACCAAGAGGTTGGAAAAGCAGAAGGGCAGCTTAGTAGCGGCCAAGCACCAACTTTGAGCCTGACTATTCCTGTTACAGCAGACGGTACTTTCCAGCTAAAAATCACAGCAACAGATACCAAAGGTACAGTTCAAACTGTTGAAGAGCGCACTGTGACGGTTAAACCAGCATCATCTGGTGGTGACTACGATTACGAGTATCCATCGAGTATTGGTAGTTACGATGCAGGAACTAAGGTACTCGCTAAAGATGGCAATATTTATGAATGTAAGCCATTCCCCGCCAGTGGCTGGTGTCGTATTTATGCGCCTTCAGCTAATCACTATGAACCTGGTGTTGGTTCACATTGGAGTGATGCGTGGATTAAACGCTGATCGCTAATCAGTAACTTTTCTTTCTAACTTAACCCCCATTGGATAGCGATATTCGTGGGGGTTAATGTGTCAGGTGTAACCCTTACTGTTTCGCCTGGGAATAGCTATGTTTTTCCATGTGGATTATAACTGTCTGATTTGTAGTTGTTTATAGTGATATCGGTCATGTTGTTCGTCTATTTTGGATACTTAAGATTGATAGTTTGCTCAAGATCAATTTCTTATTGATAGGTGAGGTGTTACATAAAGGCGGAGAGCAAAGCGAGATACTTTTTACATCTAGTGGTTTATCTGTAGATCGGCGTTTAGCGTAAAAAGTATTCGTAATTATGGAGAATTATAATGAGCAGTGCATTTTTTATCCCAGCAGTAAACTTGATGGGTGCAGGTTGTTTAACTCAGGCTGTTGATACCATTCAAGCACACGGCTTTAAAAAAGCGCTTATCGTAACTGATAAAGTTTTAAACCAAATTGGTGTAGTTAAACAAGTCGCAGATTTGCTTACAGCACGCGACGTTGAGTCTGTTGTATTTGATGGCACTCAGCCAAACCCTACAACTGGTAATGTTGAAGCGGGCCTTAAGCTACTTAAAGATAACGAGTGTGATTTTGTAATCTCATTGGGTGGTGGTTCACCTCACGATTGTGCTAAAGGTATTGCGCTTGTTGCTTCTAACGGTGGCAAAATTGGTGATTACGAAGGTGTTGACCAATCTGCAAAACCTCAAATGTCGCTAGTTGCTATCAATACAACGGCTGGTACTGCATCTGAAATGACACGCTTCTGCATCATTACAGATGAAGAACGTCATATTAAAATGGCGATTGTTGATAAAAACACAACACCACTACTATCAGTAAATGATCCAGAACTAATGCTTGCTAAACCAGCTTCACTAACAGCTGCAACGGGTATGGATGCACTTACTCACGCGATTGAAGCGTATGTTTCAACTGCGGCAACACCAATCACTGATGCAGTAGCAATTAAAGCAATTGAATTAATTCAAGCGCACCTTCGCACCGCGGTTAATGAAGGTCAGAACATCGAAGCGCGTGAGCAAATGGCTTATGCTCAATTCATGGCTGGTATGGCATTCAACAATGCGTCACTGGGTTACGTACACGCAATGGCGCACCAACTAGGTGGCTTCTACGATCTACCACACGGTGTTTGTAATGCAGTACTGCTTCCTCACGTACAACGTTATAACGCAAAAGTATGTCCAGAACGTCTTTCTGATGTAGCAAAAGCGATGGGCGTTAATGTTGAAGGCATGACTGCAGAGCAAGGTGCTAATGCAGCATTAGAAGCTATTCAAGTGCTATCTAAAGATGTAGGTATCCCTGCTGGTTTAACTGAGCTTGGTGCTAAAGCTGAAGATATCTCAATTCTTGCGGATAACGCATTAAAAGATGCTTGTGGTTTTACTAACCCTAAACAAGCAACACACGAAGAAATCTCAGCGATCTTTACTGCGGCGCTTTAATCTATATTAAAA
>NZ_NOIF01000022.1 GCF_002265265.1 Photobacterium sanguinicancri | reverse complement strand
GAATATAAATTTCATATTTCTGAATCGTATCCCTTTATTCTTCAAAGATTATTAATCAACACGCTAACCACCATTAATAAGAAGAGACTCCCGTTCTACTTTTTTTAGTTTAGCGACAACAAGTTGATAAGAATCATGAGCAAGTTCCGTTAATATAGTTGAATCAACTTCTCCGCAAAGTTTAATCGTTATCCAATGCCTTTTATTCATATAATACCCCGGAGAAATAGATTCAAATTGAGATATTAATACCTCACCATCTTCCGGCTTACACTTCAAAGTAACGCGTGCTATCTCTTCATTTTGTGATATTAATGCATACATTTTGCCTTTCACTTTATAAACTAAAGCATCTGGCCCAAAGGGAGACGATACATCCGAACCAGTAAACGAAGATAATAATGTTTCTATTTGACGCTTATTCATGGCCTACTCCGTGTATATCCAATAAGCATGCATAGCTAAGACTAACTCAGCTGGTGAACTTTCTTAAATTTACGTATCTTTGTCCTTACATTTTTCATCGGTGATGATGTATTAAATTGAATCATCCTCCCCAATGTCCATTTTTCATACCATGGCTGTTCATACAAGCAGCTATTATCTAAACTATCAATTAAGGTAACAATCGACGCTGTCGTTACTTGTAGCTCTTGCTGAAGCGCAAGAAAAGACCAATCACGATATTCATGCTGAAAGTGCTGGGCTAACAGCCCTAGCTGATTCCACTTATAACCATCAGCTGGAAATTCAACATCTCGCCCAGCTGCTTTTTCTTCATACCAAAACATCACAAGTCTCCCCCAGCCAAGCAAATAAGCTAAGGTATCGCAGACACTGATCCTTGTTCCTTTCACATTGCCTTCAATTTCACAAAGGCGAGTCAACTCGGCTGGAATAGTGACAACGTCACAGTGAAGTTTTCTAAACGCCTCATTGATTGCGCTAAGTAACTCTACTTTATTTTGCGGAACAGAAGACACGACAAGCTCCTTTTTATTTGCGAATCATTATCAATACCTTGATTTACTAAATTAACTATCTAACATACCTCCATTATCTGACGTCGTTAATGTATGCCACCAGCGGCTAAATCAACACATGTAAACACGAAGGCCATGAAATGAATCAAAATATACAGACAGCTTATCAAGGCGAGCTATACGGCATTGCTTTTTTTGAGTACTTTGCAAAGCACTACACAGAACAAAATAAACAGACGCTTTGGGATACATTGATTGCTGTCGAAGTCCGTACAGCTAAACTAATCGAAGCTTATTTTGATAGCGTTCAACAACCTTACAATAACCATGACCTAAAAATGATTAGTAAAGGTGAAGCAGACGCACAAAAGTGGATATCACTACCTTGGGGGCAATTAATCACTACGCTTGAAGCTTGGGTTGAGCCTTATGAACGTCAATACCGGGATTGGTATAGCCAAACGGAAAAACACCCCGATTTAGAGCAATCTGTCTTCGAACTTATTGCTGCGCATGAAACGGCTATTTACACCTGTTGGCAAGAAGAATGTCAGCAAAAATCAGGTATTGAGCCACTTCAATCCTTTTTAACCCAATACACCATTCAAGAGTCCCTTCTACAATAAGGTGTTATCTTTAGCGTATGTATACTCTGTGATTAAGCTAAGGTAGAGAGCCGATGAGTGATATAAATTACCCTATTCTGTATTCCTTACAACGTTGCCCGTACGCAATACGGGCAAGACTTAGCTTACTGTTAGCAGACCAAACCGTATTATTACGTAATGTTAAGCTGCAAAATAAACCCGCCGAAATGCTCGCTGTATCACCCAAAGGGACAGTCCCCGTACTTTACTTCCTGCAAGAAGATAGAGTCATCGACCAGAGCTTAGCCATTATGTATTGGGCGTTAACAACCAATGACCCTAATAATTTATTGAGGACAGGTGAACCTGAAACATCTAATGAAATGAGCCAGCTAATCGAACAGCATGATAATGTCTTTATTCCTCAGTTAGAGCAATACAGGGCAACTGCACGTTATCATGACAAGAAAGAGGCTGATGCAAGGCAAATCTGTGAGGGCTTTGTTGCAGCACTGGAGGGTAAATTAACTCATTCTGCTTTTTTAATGGGTAATGCACCATCGCTTGCAGACTATGCACTGCTCCCTTTTATGCGCCAGTTTTCTAAAGTAGATCGAAAGTGGTTTCTACAAGCGCCTTATCCCAAATTTCAGCAGTGGCTTGTGACTCATTATAATAACCCTTTATATGCAAAAGTGATGAGACCGTATCCAGAATGGCTTGTTGAACGCGAGAATGTTATTTTTAACAGCGAAAGTTAATCAGCCCTAAGCAAAGGTCATTTTTGCTTAACGCACAATAAGAAAAGACACCAAATGAAAAAGATCACCCTGTATGTGAAAGACAACTGTCCACACTGTAAAGACGCGCAACGTTACCTTGATGCAAAAAAAATCCCATATCGATTAACGAACGCAGCAACGCCTCGCGCTCAGAAAGAACTAAGTGCAATGAGAGCTCGATCGATTCCAGTATTAAAAGTCGGTGATCAAGTGGTTATCGGTTGGAACCAAAAGAATTTTGAAAAGGCGTTTAACGCTTAGTACTCCACAACTACTTATCGTAGAAGTGATACATTATCCCAAGCTTTGGTTTGATCAAAAAAGTTTGGGATAAATCATCAGAGCAGTCTCAATGCGTTCAGATTACATATTCGCAATACGTTCATCTACGCATTCATAAGAGCCCATTTCAAACTCACGGCAAATCCAAGGGCGATTTTCATAAATCGTACACATCAAGGTGTCACGATCCAGTGCAGAGCACCAACCATCATCTAAACGAGCCATTACCTCACCGCCCCAATCATCTGTTGCAATATGTTCTTCTGGTACACCAGTATCCGTCAAGATCATCACTTCCAAACGACAGCAACATGCCTGACAGTTTGCACACGTCACTTCTGAAGTCGGCACATTTTTGACTTCTATATTCATAAACAACTTCAAATTACATATTTGCCTGCATCATAGCTCATTATTTAGCAACGCAATAGTAATGTAATGCCCCGCTCCCTCTAACGGCTTTAAGTGTTGCTGTAATGAGCATTTCACAAATAGATACTTGACCTCATTACTCAAGAATAATAACATGCAATTAAAATACACCTTTAATCCAAGGGTACTCAGGAGAATCAACATGGCACTATCTTTCAAAAAACTATTTAAAAAAGACGATTCCAAAGCAAATGCTGTTTTGACGCAACAAGCGAAAACTGAGGATACACAAACGACAATTGAAGAGGCTGAAAATAATACAGCTGAGAAGAAAAAAGGAAAACACGGTGAACCAGGTTTTTGTTGTGGTTCATGCTCTTAAGATTAATTTAAGAGAGCCAAACGAACTCCTTCCATAAACTGGAGGGAGTAACTTCAAGCACCTTACCCTTTTCGTTTTTCTTTTTTTTCTTGATATGAAATCCATTTAGCAATCATTTTGATCAAATCTGCCTTATTAACTGGCTTTGTTAAGTAATCATCCATCCCTAAAGCAAGACTCTTTTTCTTCTCCTCAGCCATAGCATGCGCAGACAAGGCAATAACGGGGCACCAAGGATAGTATATTTCTTGCAACGCACGAATATCCGCCGTCGCTTCATAACCATCTTTGTTGGGCATCGAAATATCAGTGATAACGAGATCTGGAAGGTTTTCCCGATACAGCGCAACAGCTTGCTCTCCATCTTCGGCAAAGAGGAGTTCAACGGCTGTATCCGCCAACATTTTTTCTATCAGTAAGCGATTTACATAGCTATCTTCTGCTACAAGTATTTTTTTATGCTCAATTACATCGTTCACTCGGTGATCATCGGCTATGTAATGATCTTGGTTAACCGCTGTCGGAGACTTGGCTGGCTGATTAAGTAACGTTATGGTAAAGGAAAAACAAGAACCTTTTCCTGCTTCGGAACATACAGTGAGCTCTCCACCAAAGAGTTGGATTAAGCGTTTACAAATGGCTAAACCTAAGCCAGTCCCCTCATATTGTCGGGTTGCCGAATTATCCACCTGTTCAAATTTTTCCATAATAAACGGGAGTCTTTCTGCTGGTATTCCTATCCCTGTATCTTGTACACAAATATGGAAACGCGTTTTTCCAACAAGTGCTTCAGCATCAATGTTCACCGAGACTGAGCCTGAATCCGTAAATTTAACCGCATTTCCAATTAAATTTAAAAGAATTTGGTTAAGGCGGCCTTTATCTCCAACTACTGCTGTATTTATCTTTGAAGATATATTCAGGACTAATGGTAAATTTTTCTCTTTCGCCTGATAAGTACACAGATCTATCGTAGACTCAACCACCTCTTTTAAATTAAAACATTCATTTGTTAATGATAATTTACCTGCCTCAATTTTACTGTAATCTAGAATGTCGTTAATAATAGTGACTAAATTTGCAGCCGACTTATGCACTAATTCCAACTGCTCTCGTTGTTCTGAATGCATAGACTTTTCAAGAAGTAACTCACTAAAGCCCATAATCGCATTCATTGGTGTTCGAATTTCATGGCTCATGTTAGCCAGAAACTCAGATTTGGCTTTAGTTGCTCTCGTCGCCTCTTCAAGGGCTGCCTCTAATTGTTCCTCAACCTGTCGGCGCTTAGTTATATCGCGTTCAACAGCAATAAACCGCACTATTTCACCGTCGCTATCTGTTACAGGGGAAATATCTAGCTCAACCCAATACGACTCACCACCTTTAGCATAATTAAGGATCTCAACACGTACAGCTTCCTTCTGAGCTATCTTCCGTGACATTTCATGAACTGTTTCAAGATCAGAACAATCACCTTGTAGTAAACAACCAGGAGACTGACCAACAACTTCAGACAAGGTATAACCAGTAAGATTTTCAAAAGCTGGATTTACCCAGGTTATTTTACCGTCCGTATCTGTGATTATGATGACATCCCTAGCATGCTCGGCAACCTGAGCAAGTTCAGTGACTTTTTCCGTTAGTGCAATTTGCTGTTGGTGTTTTTCTGCAAGCGTTTCTTGTGCTTTAGCTAAAGAATGAGACATTTCATTAAAGGCGGTACTAACACGCGTTACCTCATCGTTGCCCGTTACCATAATTTGCGCACCGGGTCCCATTCTTGCCACCTTATCCGCCCCCTTTCTTAACACATCAAGCCGACGCATCAAGTATGTTCCTAGCGCTAAAGAGAACAAAGCCACCAGCGACATTTCAGCAATGGCAATTAACAAGCTTGAGCGTGTGGCTTGGCTAAGCATGACATGAAGGTCCTTAACTGTTACCCCCATCTCAACATTGCCATAAAGCTGGCCATCTACTTGAATTGGGCTTATCACATCATAGACACCATCTGTTACATCAGCAGGAGAAACGTTTGTATTAATACCGGTATAATCACCATGCTTGGCTAACTCAACACCATTACTATCGGTAATTCGGATATAGGCTAGGTTTTGCTCACTGACGAGTGATTCTGCGAAGCTATCTAGATAAGCTAAATCCGTCGCTAACACTGCATCCCTTGTTGCTTTTGCAAAGACGCTTGCGAGTTGGTTTGTCCCAACTCTTAAACGATTTTCATTTGATGATTGTAACCATTGCAAACCTGTAACAATAAGCAATGCAAGAGCAAGAGCCTCGATCAGAGCGATACCAATTATTGTCTTCGTTCTTAACGTCATAACCAGCCCCTCCCTTGCTATTACTAAAGTTTGATACCTAACCCAACAATGTCATCCCAATCACTGTCTTTAGCTGTCTCAAAACCTTTAATACTCAGCATATCAAACATGGCTTTTGCTTTAGGGTGCTGGTTCAACGTCTCTACACTGTTACGTAATTGCTTCACGGTTTCTGCGTCTAACGAACTCAAATACGCAATGGCATGGGGGGTATAACTTTTGGTTTTATAAATAACCTTAAGTTGCTCTCTTAAAGAATCAGGAATGCTGTTAAATGTTCGCATAACACCACCACCAGCAGGATAAAGTCCTTTAGCAACGGCCATGTATACGGAGTCATGTGACCCAACATATTTCGGTGTTATCACCAATCCTTTTTGGTGCAGTTCTGACTGTGTGAGAATGGATGCAGCAAAAGCTCTAGGGGCAGGAAAAGCAAGTAGCTGATCACTTAAATAATCAATAGAGCCACTCCAATTTTTTTGAGCAACGATTATGCCTGTAATTCGTTTATCTTTAGCATGGGCCAGCGCGGTATACCCAGGAACATGATTAACAACAGTAAAATGATAGGGATTCATGTAAGCCATATCGTATTCACCAGCAGCTAAGCGCTCTTCAAATGTAGGAATATCACGGGCTGTTGCAAATCGAAATTTTATCCCCGTTACCTCACTCCATGCATCGAGCAAAGGCCCCCACTGCTTTGCTAATTTAGAGGCGGATTGCTGTGGAACCACACCGAAAACGATCTCTTTCTGTCCAGCAAAAGAGTGGAAAGACATAAAGACCAACAAGGCAATAAATAGCGGCTTTACGATTACGCATTTCATTTTGGTTCGCATTTTGACACTCCATAGGCCTGCTTTATGCAAATACCTCAGATGCAAACCTCTCAGTCGAGGTATCTGCTACTCTTTATTCATTGCAAACTGCATCACCTAGGCGAAATAGCAACTAATTGCATAGCTTTATCTAATAACTTGCAAATATAGCGCCAGATTACTCACTTTTCTTTTCGGCAAAAAAAATCCCACTCAAATAAGTGGGATTCCGACCGCCTTCATCCAACGCGGTATGGTCAGCTGACTTTCTCTATATGCCAAGTTCCGTGACATAAAGCGTTAGTTACTTTCCACTCACCATCCATTTTATTATTAATTGCAGCCCCACTAAAACGATACCCCCACCTATGGCTATCCGAGTACAGCTCTAACACGCCTTGTTCTGATATCCACCCTTTCAAAAGTGTGTTGTTATACACCAGTGTTAAGGAGACCTGTCCATTATCAACGGTGCCAGTAATTCGTGTTTCTAAACAAATTTTGTCACCACTAACGTCAACTCGTTTACCCTCCCATTGCCCATCGAAAGCATCGGTAACAGTAAATGACGGGCTATCGGGTAATGCCACCACGATGGGTACTCGCTCGGTATTCGCAAACTGTCTAACTATGAGTAATATAGCCGCTACAATAGCCAAAATTACAAATGGTTTTTTCATACCTAACTTCCCTATCTTTTGGTTATCCCTATTTAATCGTATCGCAAGTAACGAAGCAGCTTAGCCCCTTTATTTTGGAAGTTAGCTCAAAGTTTCAAATAGTGATTTTTAATAGGTTTTTGACACGCTATAGTGGCTGCGTAATCTAACTAGGCATAATCAAGCGGGGATAAAGAAAGCAATGGAATTGTCACAATTTTTAGCACAACTAAGACACGATCCTAGCCATATCGAATTTGATCAAACAATGGCTATCATCAGCCAGTATTACAACTTCACTCCAGCTGCATTCACTAATGGTGATGTAAGTAATCTAGTAGGTGAAAATAATGGTTCGTGTAAGATTTTGTCTTTTGCGAAGATCCACAAGCTATCAGAAGAACAGACTTTAGCCTGTTTTGGTCGTTTTTATCGCGATGATGTGTTGAAACACCCTCATAATACAGACCACTTGAATATTAGAAACTTCATCCAATATGGTTGGTACGGCGTAACATTTGATTCAAAAGCTCTCGAAAGTAAATAACTTAAACAACTCACCGCATCATTATAACTCGGGATGCCCTTCCCGAGTAAAACCTAGAACTGGATGATAAGCCTAATCGCTAACGAAAAAGCAATATACCTATCTACAAACCAAATGATTCTCTACAAACAGCATGATTACAGGCGTTGCCATCGAAGCATCGACCGCACTTCCCATTATTTATAGATAACCACCTTTCTTTAATAACAATAAGATACAGGTATAAATTTAACTTCCTCTGTATCTAACTACTTATTTTTCCGTACTAAAAAACATCGAGTTGCTTCCAAATAACTCATATTGTTACTTTGCATTTTAACAAGCTTGTGAATGCCATATAAATTATTGAATCTAATTTAAAAAACACCTCTTCTTTTGGCCTAAATAAGCTAATGATTGAGCTTGTAAGAGTTTTAATTTACGTCTTCGTTGTGACCTCTTTTTTAGCAGAAAAAAACAACAATCTTCATCAGTAATTACATTCACTATTCGATAGGGATATTATGATGCAAAAATCGTTAATCGCTTGCGCCATCATTGGTAGTTTAAGCGCTATTGGGCAAGCTAATGCCATGGACTGCTCCCAGATTGAGATCTGGGATAGTAGCACCGCCTACAGCACGAATGATCAAGTACAAAGCAGTAGTATTGTGTACAAAGCCAACTGGTGGACGAAAGGAAATGAACCTTCAGCACACTCAGGGCAATGGCAAGAGTGGTCAGCATTGGGCCAGTGTAACGGCACCCCCAATAATCAACCGCCAAGCATTACTGTTACTTCGCCACTAAGCAATGCGCACTTCACTACGGGTGACAAAGTTGTGCTCAGTGCTTCTGCAAGTGATCCTGACGGAACTGTCGAGAGCGTTGAATTCCTATTAAATGGCACATCTTTAGCACTAATTACAACTGCACCCTATACACTTGATTGGCTCGCACAAACAGGCAACCATGCCATTGAAGCAAAAGTGACTGACAACCAAGGCGCGACCAGTAGCAAAGCCGTCAATGTTTCCGTCACCAATGCAACCAACAACTTACCGCCAGAAATTAGCCTGACGAACCCAACCAGCACATCTCAAATCCGATCGAATGACAACCTAACACTTGCAGCTTCTGCCACGGACAAAGATGGCACGATTTCACAAGTCGATTTCTATATCGATGACAATTTGGTCGGCAGTGATACCGCAGCGCCTTACGAACACACTTGGGTTGCCCAGCAAGGTACACATAGTTTTAAATCAAAAGCGATCGATAACGAAAATGCAGCAACATTTAGCGAAACAATCACAGTGGCTGTATCTGGTGGTTCAGAGAGTGGTGGATGCCAAGGCATTCCAACCTACACTGCAGGACACAGCTACCAAGTTGGTGACACTGTACAAAACCTAAATCATAAGTATCGCTGTGATGTGGCTGGCTGGTGTTCATCCAACGCAGCGTGGGCTTATGAACCCGGTAATGGCCAACATTGGACAGATGCTTGGAGTGATTTAGGTATTTGCGCCATAGTGCCTGAAGTTGCGATTACCTCCCCTACAAATAACAGCATTATCCTTGCAGGCAGTAGTGTCAAAGTAGCCGCTTCTGCATCCGATGCTGACGGCAGTGTCACCCAAGTTCAGTTCTTTGCTGGCAATGACAATCTAGGTACAGACACAACTGCGCCGTATACGGCAGATTGGCTTGCAACAGGGTTAGGTGATGTCAGCTTGAAGGCTATCGCAACGGATAACGAAGGCAATAATGCAGAATCATCGGTGCTAGTCAGTGTAAGCGATCAAGCTCTGGTCACAAGCCTAACGTCACCGGTTAGCGGCTCAACCGTTACCTTAGGAAAAGCCTTTAATCTTTCAGCAACGGCTTCTGCCATTAATGGCGCAATCCAAAAAGTGGACTTCTTAGTTAACGGTAGCATTGTTGCATCTGACACCACTGCACCTTACCAAGCCAATTGGACAGCAGGCTCCGCAGGTAGTTACACCGTCACAGCTATAGCAACAGATACACTCGGCGCCACGGCCATATCCCCAGCTGCTTCTGTGAAAGTTGTCGAGCAATCAGCAGTAAAACATAACCTCATCGGTTACTGGCACAACTTTGTAAACGGTGCTGGCTGCCCTATTCGCTTACGTGAAATTTCACCTGCTTGGGATATTATTGATATTGCCTTTGCAGACAACGATCGTAATAGCGATGGTACAGTGCACTTCAACTTATACGCTGGCGACATGCACAGCAGCTGCCCTGCATTAAGCCCTGAACTCTTTAAGCAAGACGTTCGCGAGCTACAAGCGCAAGGTAAAGTGATAGTACTGTCTTTAGGCGGCGCGGAAGGTACCATCACCTTAAATACTGATACCGATGAAGCTAATTTTGTAAGTAGCTTAACCAGCATTATTCAAGAATGGGGATTTGATGGGTTAGATGTTGACCTAGAAAGTGGTTCTAACTTACTTCATGGCACGCAAATCCAAGCACGTTTACCGCGAGCACTTAAACAAATCGAAACCAACATGGGCAGTGACATGTACTTAACCATGGCACCAGAACACCCATACGTTCAAGGTGGCATGATAGCTTACAGCGGTATTTGGGGTGCTTACATTCCATTAATTAATGAGCTTCGCGATACCCTCGATCTACTCCATGTTCAGCTATACAACAATGGTGGTTTACCGAATCCATACATGAACGGGGCTTCTGCACCAGAAGGCTCAGTGGATATGATGGTTGCATCAGCACGTATGCTGGTTGAAGGCTTTAAACTCGCGGATGGGACGCAATTCGCGCCACTGCGTGATGATCAAGTTGCTTACGGTTTACCATCAGGCCCTAGCTCTGCGAACTCAGGCCAAGCACCAACACAAAACATCTTGGATGCACTTGATTGTGCGACCAAAGGTACCAAGTGTGGCACGGTTGTCCCGACTAAGCTTTACCCTCACTTTGGCGGTGTCATGACATGGTCTATCAACTGGGATGAGCACGACGGCTACAACTTCTCTGGCCCTGTCGGTGATAAGTTGAAAGCGATGAATGCACAGTAATATTCACCAAGCTTACAGTCACAGGCTTTAGGCTTTAGGCTTTAGGCTTTAGGCTTTAGGCTTTAGGCTTTAGGCTTTAAAAACTCAATAAACGCTCAGTCTTTACTGAGCGTTTTCTTTTATAACTTTACGCTTAACAAGGTAATTCCGTATACTGCGCCGCTAAATACCTATCAACACGGTTAAACCAAATGATTATTTTAAGTACCAACATGGGCGACATCGAGATTGAGTTAAACATGGAGCGTGCGCCCGTTACCTCTAAGAACTTCTTGAAGTACTGCCAAGATGGTTTTTACGAAGGCACGATTTTTCACCGTGTGATTAAAGGTTTTATGGTCCAAGGTGGTGGTCACACTGCGGATATGGATGAAAAACCAACACGAGATCCTATTGCTAACGAAGCAAATCGCGGTCTGAAGAACGTAATTGGTTCAATCGCAATGGCACGTACTGATGCCCCACACTCAGCAACCGCACAGTTTTTCATCAACCTAGATGATAACGATTTCTTGGATCACACTGCAACAACCAATATGGGCTGGGGTTACTGTGTGTTTGGTAAAGTAACGGCGGGTATGGATGTCGTGAAGAAAATGGCGGTTGTGCGCACAACCTGTAAGCGCGGCCACGATGATGTACCAAGCGAGCCAATTGTTATTGAGAAAGTAACAATCAAAGAGTAATACCTCTCTGAATAAGTAAAAGAGTGCCTAGCAACCAAGGCTATATGGCACTCTTTATCACTTAACGTCAATATTAAGCATTCACTACAAAATCAAAACTGGCCTCCGAGTGTTCACCGTTTTGAACAATATCGATTTGTAGTTGCTCTCGTTCTTCTCCGCCCCACCATTCATTGCCTGTCTGCCCTTTCAGATACAGCTGAGTTGTTAATAGCTCACGATCTTTTTGCCATAGCTTAACGTGAATATGTGGTGGTCGATTGTTGTAAGGCACTGGTACCAAGGTTTGAAAGGCATATTGCCCTTTACTATCGGTTTCAACACCACCAAAGCCGGCAAAATGAGAGTCAAATGCCGTGTGGTTAGCCTGCTGAGGATGATCGTAAATACCTGCGCCATCGCATTGCCAAATTTCAACTTGAATACCGAGTAACGGCTTTCCTTGGCGGTTGCGAACTTGCCCTTGCAAAGTCAAAGGCTTACCTATCAGCCCTTGCACATTAGCGATTAAATTTGAACGGCTCGGTATAGGTATTACGGGATAGAATGGCCCTTCCGCTTGAGGGGGCGTTAACAAGCTAGCGGTGGATGGTTTTGCTTTCGCACGCCACGCGAACAACAGTGACCACAATGCAAGGAAGTGACGCCTGCGCATAATACCTCTCCCGATAGTAAATAGCCTTCGACATTACTTACATTGTGGCAGTGCTTATTCAAATAGACTAATTCGCTACACTGTTGAGACAAAGCTACTCAACGCTACTCAAAAATAGGCGCATCAAAATCATGCCCTTCATCGGTGTAAGCCGTCACAATTGCATCAGCGACTAGACCAGTTTCTGCTTTAACTTGGGTTTCAAAAAAGTGCTGAATTTGTTTACGTCGACCATGTGCAGACCAACAATCCGCATCTTCCCAAATTTCATTAAACACGATTGGGTAATCATTTCGGATCGCACTTGGATGATCGATTTGGCGCGTCAGCATATATTGGATACAGCCTTCTTCGCGGTACGCGTCTGGCTCTAATGCTTTTAACACCTCAAACAACTCGGCTTCTTTCCCGTCTTTTGGCTTAAACTGCGCGAGTACATAAACACGACTAGTCATAGTGAATTCCTTTTTAATTAGATATGTAGGTTACTTTTAAGTTAACTGTTTTTCCCTGTTGCTTGTTCAAACACCTGCTGGCCAGTTAGCTTTTTTGTTTCGTTACTAAACGCGTAGTAATCAGGCTTTTCATCAATGAATATTTCACTTTCTAGGTCAAAATCTTGATCTTGGAATAAGCCAGCTGAGAGAATATATTCATTCTTCGGTAATAAGTGGTAGAACAAATGCGTACCACATTTACCGCAAAATCCTCGCTCTGCCCACTCAGAAGATTGATAGATTAATGGGGTATCACCAAGAAAGGTAACGTTCGGTCCACAATGAACAGCAAAGAATGGACCTCCGGTCCATCTCCGACACATATCGCAATGACATAAGCCGACCTCATGTTGATCGTCAGCAACGGCTTCTATAGCTCCACAAAGGCATTTCCCTTTCATCATCCATTCCTTTCATTAATCTTGTTCTACACAGCGTAGACCAAATTTATACGATTCTTGGTGATAACTAATGTGCCAACTGTTGCTCTCGCTGAATCTTCACCCAGAAGGCTTCTTGGCACTTATTATTGAACACTTTCTTCATAGGCCTGATCGCATAAACGTCAGATTCCACTACTTGATAGCTAATCCAGCACTCTTCACACACATTATCAGCGGTATGTTCTGGAGTGCCGTTTAGGCTGTCTTTTTCCGAACGATATTGAAGAACGACACCATTATTGAAAACATAAGACGTCTGTTCTTCATTCACTTCAACACCATCATCAATATATTGGTGTGAATGTGTCTCTTGAGTGGCGATCACAACATCAGAGCTATGCCCTTTTATCGCGGCGATATAAGTAAACAAATTATCCATTTGTCGCTACTCCGATCGCGCTTTCACTGTTTTCTTAACTTTTTTTAGTGCCATTGTTCGCTTTAATGGCGAGAGATAATCAATGAACAAATTACCTTTTAAATGATCAATTTCATGCTGCATAACCACAGCGAGAAATTCACTATTTTCAATCGTCATTTGATCGCCATTACGATCTAGCGCAGAGACCACCACAGACGTATAACGTTCTACATCTGCGTAATAACCTGGGACTGACAAACACCCTTCTTGCCCCATTGCCTTATTGCTACCGCTCACTACCTCTGGGTTAATTAACACTAAAGGATCATCGCGATTTTCTGAGATATCGATAACAACAATGGCATTGGTGCTACCAACTTGCGTTGCAGCTAATCCGATACCATCACTTGTCGAATACATAGTTGCGAGCAAATCATCGATGAAAGGTTGAACTGCAGCAATATCCGTTACCGGCTTTGCTGGAATTTTGAGTCTTGGGTCTGGAATTGTCAGAATATCTAAAATAGCCATAGCACGTCTTCTGTTAAGTATCTTCAATATCAATATTGGTAAGAAAGTGTTCAAACGATTTAATCTGCCAAATTAACAGCTACCTTGCTCGATTAATCGTATTCATCGTAATGATATTACAGGCTTTCTCGCGTTATACAGATACAAAAGCAATTTGTGATCGAGTCAGGCATAGATCGTACGCCTAATTGATAACAATTATCAACTTTAAGTATAGATATTGCTGGTGCAAGCTGTACGAATCATCTCTTAAGCTGAATGAATACTGGCGCCATTTGAAATACTCATGCTTACACCCTATTGATAACTAGCAATTTACCCATGAAGATGTAAACTATTATCATTATCAGGAAGAGATTTATCTATGAATACAATTGTTGTTTGGGGAGCGGCAAGTGGTTTAGGCGCAGCTATGGTCGACTACTTTCATCACCAAGGCGAAAACGTTATTGCCGTTGCACGTAATCCATCAAAAAACCCTCGTCTAAAAGCACTAGGGATCCCATCTATTAGCTGTGATGCAACAGATGCTCAGCAAGTTGAAAAAGCGGTAGCTGCGATACCAGCCGATGCTTGGGTTGTATCGACTATGGGCAGTTTCCATGCCGATGTACCGGTTGATTACATTGGTCACCGATACTTAATCAATGCTCTGGAGCAACACCAGATCCAGCGTTTCTTACTCATCACGTCGCTAGGTTGTGGTGACTCATGGCAATACTTGTCAGACGCCGCCAAAAAAGGCTTTGGTGCTGCGGTTCGTGAAAAATCATTAGCAGAAGCTTGGCTTCAGTCGAGCACGCTGGATTACACTATTTTGCGCCCCGGAGGCTTAAAAGATGGAGATGTCACCAATGATGGTGAGCTTTCTCAACACGCTGAAGTTCACGGTTTGATCCACCGTAGCGAAGTCGCAAAGCTCGCTTTACAGCTGTTCGCAGACAAAACAAGCATCGGTGAGATCTATCAATGTATCGACCCAACATTAACTTGGTAACGCGCGATTTGTAACGCGATAGACACAGAGATCCAGTAAAACCCAGCCTTTCGCTGGGTTTTACTTCTTAAGACGCCATCACTTTTATACCAAACAGAGTAAACAGGCCACCCGTCGCGTAATCAATATAATGGGAAATGCGTTGATAAACACTTTTGGCAGATTGACGCGAAAATGCAACGCCGAGAAACACATGCCACACCAATGTAATTGAGGACATAGTGAGCATGATGGCGAATACCATCCACCCCGTCATGTGCGCTGGCATCGAAATACTAAACACACTGACCACAAAGAAACCGGTTTTAGGGTTCAAAATGCTTGTAATGAAGGCCGTCAAAAAGATCTTTTTTGAGGAAGGAAAACTCACTGTCGGTGCATTCGCACCTGTCATTAGCGCATTACTTTTTCGTGTTTGATAGATCTGACGAATCCCCAGATACAATAAATAGCAACCACCGACCAGCTTCATGAAACCAAATAGTTGCGGGTAATGCGTAAACAAAATCACCAAGCCTGAGCCACCGAAAAAGGCCCATAGCAAAATAGCCGTACTCACACCAAAAGCGGAGTACAAGGCTAGTTTTCGGTCATAATGCAAAGCTGTATTCACCGTTAATAGTACATTTGCCCCCGGTGTCGCAACCGCAAACATCCAAATTAATGCGACATTTAATAATGCCAATGTAAACGTCATACAGCTCCCTTAGCTACGGCGCAGCTTTAACACTATTTATAGCGGTTTAAAGAAACGATCACTGCGCGGTATATAGTAGTTATCATAATTAAACGACAAAACAACACTCTTTGTTCTTCCCACAATTTCATCCCTCGGGACAAAACCTATCGCTCTAGAGTCTGAGCTATTATCTCGGTTATCCCCAAGTGCCATATAGTAACCATCGGGGACACGAACAGGCGCAAAACTGGATCGTAACGAGCCCTTCTTATTCACGTTAAGCATCGATCCTCCTTGATCACCAATATTAACGCAGCAGTGAAGTGACAACGTAATAGGTATATCGATACCTATTTTAATCACCAATAATAAAACTTAAAGAAAACGAGAAATGATAAGGCTGTTAGCAGCCCAAACCATCCTCCAAGAACAAAACACCATTTTTGTTCATGACTGTTTTCATCCGTATCAGCAAAAACTAATGCCCCAAATGACACAACTGGAAGACATAGATATAGGCCACCCATTTTTGAACCGCTGTACTGCAAACCTGATGGTGAAGCGACATAAAACAATAATAAATACATAGCCATAACAACGACGGCAGAGATGACATGAAAATTAAGACCTTCAATACCATAAAAGTAAAAATATAAAACTAAAATCGCTATCGTGGGTACAAGTAACATCATTTTAGCCCTTGTAACGCGCCCTTGTAACAAGCTTGTTTATGGTACGAATGACAAGTTCGGGTTGTTCCAGTTGAATGTAATGACCACTTTTCGATGTAGAGACAAAATAACTCTCTGACGACAATTTACTTTGTGCTATTTGCATCTTGTTCCAAGCTTTCGCCATCTGCTTATTCTGATCTTCTGATAAAGAAGGCTGATTACGGTGCGTCGCTGTCAGTACCGCTACTGGAATATTATCGAAGTGCTTCAGATCAAGGCTACGCGCATAAGTCAGGCTGTCTTCAATCGCGCTTAACTCTGCAATCATTGTATCGACTTGGCTACCTGTGGCTAATATTGCACGGTACTGCGCCATAGCTTCAAGTGGCAAACCTTGTTCGGGGATTTCTTCTGGTGATAATGCCAAAAGCCCTATCGACTGCAAGATAGATACAACGCGAAGCTCTTCAACTAAAGCCAATTGGGCCTCTGAATTAATACGCTGCATTTCAGGTGACACATCTTCATGTAATGCATCCACCAGCACGACACCAACCACTTTATCAAGGTGACGATCCGCAAATAAACGAACATTAAGGCCGCCAAATGAATGTCCCACCAAGACTAACTCGTCTTCAATATTGGCATTAGCAAGCAAGGTTTCTAATTCTTGAACCATAGTTTGACTTGTTCGCGCTTGCTCTGCATTTGGTTCACTCCAGCCAAATCCAGATCGGTCATAACTGCACACACGCGTTGTTTGGCTGAGCTTAGGCTGTACAGCAGACCAAGTAACTGAAAAATCCCCCGCTCCAGCCTCCATCAACACAGTTGGCGAGCCTTCCCCCATACAGTTAATGTGCATCTTATAGCCCCCTACATCAACGAGACGCCCTGGCGCAGGGTTGCTCTCGATCAGTTCCGATTTTGCTGATGCACCGACCACCAATAAATAAGCAACAGCAGCCACAATAATCGCTACAGTTACCATTACGACTCTTATCAACCACCACCTAAATCCACGAGGGCTACGTAAATATTCAGACTTTGCATTCATAGTTAATTCCTTTTAAGAATAAAATGTCTCACCAATCAAACCAAGCGCCTTTATAGCGCTTTAAACGGGTGTCCGCGTACGTTTTTGAGCTACATTTACTGACGAAAACATTATAATTCTTTAGGATCTAACCATTTAAATATCACGAAATAATTTCGACGCAGATCGAGTTTATACCACTGTAAAATAGAGAAAAAAACCACTCAATGCAGCGCTCTAACAAACACATTCACAACGTATTTCCGCACCGCTACACTCAAGAGTAAGCACCCGTTACTTTTTATCGTAACGTCTATATAAATCAGTAACGAAGGGAGTTTCACTTAACTTGATACCGCCCCCCATAAGTTATCTAAAACCGACAATGGTAAATTAAGCCTTGCTGATAATTCAGAATAGCTGTGCGCCAGCTTTATTTGATGTTCATTACGATAGTCACACCCCCACACTGTAGGATCGGACAAATCCAATTTTTTCGGCTGAGCTAACACTAAATCTGTGGTGGGTTCTGGCCTTAAATCGTTCAGCTCCAGCTGAATAAGTAATGGTTGAATCGCCTTACTGGCTAACGCTGTGTAACCGAGCGTATGAAGCAGGAAAACCGCATGGGCATGGGTAATACCATGTATTTTCTCCCCTGCGAAAAAATACCCTTTTGCATCGTGATAAACTTGATCAACACTGCGCTCTATAGCTACGGCACATAATGCTTCAATCTCTTTATCACCTATTTTTCCGTTTCCTATTTGATGGTTGCGCTTAAAATTTAGGGTGTTTTCAAACATCGGATAATGTCGATAATCATCAAGCCCAAAGTACCGTTTCCAATTATCATCAGTGCAATTAATGATTAATTTAGCGATATTCGCCACAAGGTTTTCACTGACCTTTAAGTTGTTATCTGATAATGCCTTTAACACCAAAGCGCCATAAATCACACCATGTCCAGAGCGACTCAGTTGCTTTGTATTTTGTTCGATCGCATCAATAATAGGGGTATAGTTAGTCGTCAGTTTACTTACCGCTAACGGCTTTAAAAGATGGGCATATTCTTCTGATTGTAGATGTAATCTTAACTGTAGACTCTCATAAGACGCGTCTGAAAGCATATCACTTTTCAATAAAGCCGCCCCTGCAAGTAAAGATGCACCAACATGCCCTTCGAACCATCCCTTACTGTCCTGCTCAACAACATTCGCTAATGCTAAAATTCCGTTTCTAACAAAAATATCCATACATCCCTCTGTGGTAATTGATGCCGACTGAATAGGCAAATATGATTCAACCACTTATAGCTTGGTGTGAGCCTTTATTATTGGTAACACCCATATATTCTATTTGTAATTAGTTACTTGAAACCACTCAATGTCGAGGTCAACTCAAGTAACTGCTCCGCGTTCACTATATAATCAAACATCTCTGCACCTGAAAAGTAAGAGGTAGCAATATCGAGGCAATTCAAATTTTTAGTTCCATGCGGAACATCATTGCAGCCATAGGTAAATTAAAATCACCGCAGCCGTTACTCATCAGCGTCACGACACATCAAATAGTGATGTCATTAATAATATATGACAGTTTTAAAATTCTGCACGACAGCTCTCTACTAAGGATATAGCGGAAATATGAAAAATTGACGATACTTTGCAAGCAATGCATGAGTTATCGCCTGAGACGTGTTTGGCTTATGCAAAAAAAATGGCATGCTTTAGAGGCTTCTATCATAGGGGGGACGGCATTGGCCCTTCACATATTCGCCTTACTCGCGGAATGGAAAAAGAGCCTAGCCTAGGTTAAGTTCTGTCTTGTTCGCGCTTTGTTATTGCTTACTATAGGGCAAGATCCAATCCACTTGATGCAGTGTAAACTGGGTATAATCAACACCACCTTCTTTAGTTTTCGCAAACTTGCAAAGAATACCTGCTGGTTTATATTCAAACTCATACAAACTATAAGGCTCTGCAGGTAAAGGTGCTTGTCCTGCCGCCTGCATCATTAACATACCGTCTTGCACAAAAACCTTAATCTCGACATCGACGCTCGGTGTAGTAAAAGTACCCTCGTACTTTTTCAGTTGTGCAATAGCTAATGAAATAGGCTTACGGTCGAAGTCAGGTAACTCAAAAGGACGATCAAAATAAATGCTTAATACCGCCACTAATATGTCATTAAAATTATGGTTCAGAGCATCCACAGTGACAGAAAGCGCGACATCATCAGCATCGAAATAGCTAACATCCGATAAGAAACTTTCAATTTTTCCACGGTGGCCATAGCTTGATTTTGTATAGAAAGGCAGCTTAAATAATCCCTTACTTGTTGTATTTTTAATTCCTTTCATCATTGCCAACGACTGGTGTGAAATCAATTCACCGTGAAACAAGGCACGAATAAAACGCGTTAAATCATAAGGGGTCGAGAGTACAGCCCCCGCACTATTAGCAACACTCATTGACCATTGCGGCATCAAATTCCAGTGGCCCTGGTAAAAGTAGAACGATTTTAACGCTTTTCCACAATCCGCTTCCTCAGCGCAATACTTGGTCTCTTTCAAATCGAGCGGTGAGATAATATTGTCTTGCACTAAGCGAGTATAAGATTTCCCCGTCACGTCTTCTAAAATATAACCTAACAACGCATAGTTAGAATTACTGTATTCATAGCTCGCATCAGGTTCAAACACAGGTTCATACGACGCTATTCTTGCCAGCAGCTCCTTTTTATCTTGGTACTGAGCAAAGTAAGCATTGAATTCAGGCGCATTGGTGTAGTTAAAAATACCGCTTCGGTGCGAAAGTAGTTGGCCTATTGTTATCTTCTCTGCGTTTTTTATGTTGGGATAAAAATCAGACAGTGGCGTTGATAAGGTGAGCTTGCCCTGCTCTATTTGTTGGAATACTAAAACCGAGGTGAAGGTTTTAGTAATAGAGCCCACTTTATATTGTTGATTGCCTTTAAATGCCATTATTGCACCCTTCGGCAACACTGTTTGTTTACTGTAGGTAACCTGACCTTTTTCTGTAAAAACGACACTTAACGTCGCCTTGTTATTGTCAGCGAGCGAATGTAAATACTGATCCATTTTTGCTTTATCAAAGGCTCTTTCGGCAACCGCGAAACTTGATGTAAACAGTACAGCAACAATCAAACTAATGATAAAAGCACATCGTTTTATCCCATCTCTAACGACACAAACCCACATCCTATGGCTCCTTCAATTACGTTAGTCAGTATTGCGATCATGAATAATATTTAGTGCGTATTTATTTGCGTGAAACTAAGTAGATAAACTGTGGAGATAAGCGGCGTAATGTTCAGAGACCACGCCGCTGTATTCTTCACGCGCTCAAATACACTCTCTTTGATCAATGCTAACGTTATATTACTTTGTTAACGCTAGCTGATAGTTAACCGCATTCATTTCTGCGATTAAATCCACACCAATAACTTTCTTTCTTGCACTTGACTCCACCGCTATATTCACAGTTTTTACCCCAGCCTCACCCCCAAATTGAACTAACAACTCACCGCTAGGCGCGCAGATCTGGCTTTTACCACAATATTCACCAACGATATCCGCTGTCACATCGCAACCAATACGATTACATGTCACGACATACACACTGTTTTCAATCGCCCTTGCTTTTGAGATATGTAAACTTTGCTCACCACCAAAATTGGCAGGATGTAACAGCACCTCTACCCCCAATTTACTGTATTCACGGATAAGTTCAGGGAACCAAAGATCAAAACAAACGGCGATACCAAAGGTCACACCTTGATATTCGAACGTGAAAAGCGTATCCCCGCGCGAGAAGTACAGCTTATCAATATTGGTTTGAGTTATTTTTCGATATTTACCAATCAAACCTTTGCCACCAATCACAGCAACACTATTGAAAAACTGCCCTTTATCTACTTCGGCAACACCAGCTACTATGGTTGTGCCGTATTTTGCAGCTAAACGACTTAACGCTGAAATGGTTGGACCCGTATCATAATCTTCGCACAAAGCTTGAATATCTAATGGTGATTCAAATATATACCCCGTTGAAAATAACTCAGGAAGCACAACAATATCGCCGACACGCTCGCTATTCGCCAATACCTCTGCCACCAGCTCGAGATTTTTAATTTTATCTTTATAGAAAACATCGGTTTGAATCAGTGAAATTTCCATAAATTTCCTATCACTGTGGCAACATTAATTATCATGCTAACAAGGCTTAAACGGCGAGAGATCTATCTGTTCGATTTCGCATACCGCAACAACCGTTGGATGAGCAGCCAGACGCTTTAGGTAAGCGGCTAAATAGTCAAAATGTAATGGCGATGGCGTAATAGACAACGACCATTCCGCCAACATGAACAAAAAGAAGTCACATGCAGTGACAGTGTCACCCAACAAATACACTTTGTTCTCTCTACAATTACTTTCAAGCTGAGCGTTGATTACTGACAAAGCATCAGCAATTCGTTCATCTTGTGCTGCCACTATATTAGGGATGGTGCTCTTATCATTGGTATGACGATGAGGGTAATAACGCACCATAAGCTCAGCTTGTAACGTGTTATTCAAATACGTTAGCCATTGGAAAAACAATGGGCGCTCTCTACTCCCTAATGCTGGCATGAGCCCCTGTTCAGGGTGTTGTTCACACAAATGAATACAAATAGCGGGGCTTTCAAAAATCGCCAGACCACGTTTTAAATCAGCATCGAGCCCGACAGCGCCTTCGAGCGAGTGATCAATCAATGTAGGAATACGCCCTGCAGGATTCAATGTTAGATACGCTGGTGATTTTTGAGCGTTGGATTTCTTATCTACCAACACGAGATCGTAGTTAAGTCCCATATGATGCAATAAAAAATGTGGAGCCAAACTGGCATTATTCGGGTAGTAAAACAGAGTATACAAATCACTTTCCTTGACGATTTTCGGCATGAACACCTACAGACTTAACATCTGCAAGGTCTTAGGTATTTGGTCTTAGGTATTTGGTCTTAGGCCTTCCGCACTGCGTAAACAAATAAAAGGCATTATTCCTTATCGAAGCTATCCACTACAATCGCGCCCATCGAAGCCGGCATAGTGATCACAATAATACGTTTTAACGCCACCAAAGGGTCGCTCATTAACGGTAATTTATCTAAACAGAACAACACCAAAGCCACCACCAAAGCCGCCATCAAATAGGCAACAACAATACGGAAAATAAACACCAGCTTTCTCTGGCTAACATTGCGCTGAAACACACTTTCATAGGTATACAACGTCAGGAAAGTCACAGACAGCACAATGAGCAGTAGTAAATTACGGCTTGGTAATGTTTCACCTAATCGCCATGCTTCTTCTGAAAATGAAATAGGGACAGCCAAAGCAAATGCACCCACAAATATTTGGCTCGCATCTTCGAAATTGAAGTCAAATTTCATATCCCTATCCTTTGCCCCTACGAGAGAAGTGGCGATACTGTCATTATTGTATATTCAGGCTCTTATCAATCCGTATTACGGACATAATAGTGATCAGCATATAACTTACCACCGATCTCATAAGCCTCTGGTATCACATTATCAAGATTAAAACCGCATTTCATAAGCACGCGTTCAGATGCAACATTACCTTCAGTAACAATGGCTTGGTAACGGTTAATATCATGGTTAGATTCGGCCCACGTGATCAGTGCTTGCAGTGATTCAGTACCATATTGCTGACCATGAAATTCAGGCGATAACAGGTATCCCACTTGAGCGATATTATCTTCAATAATAAAGCCTGTGATACCCATAGACTCCCCTGTCATTTTGTCTTCAATCACCAGACAAAGCCAAGACTCTGCTTGTGGACTCCAAGGCAATAAGCGCGACTCAAACTTCTCTCGAATACCCGCCTCATCCAGTAAATCAAAACACAGCGCGATGACTTTTGGATCTTGGTAAAGTTGTAAGAACAGCGCCCAATCAGATTCAGTGATTACCCGCATTGTTAAACGACTCGACTCTATTTTCATACTCTCTTAATACCTCACTCATAACGTTAAGACATAACGTCGCTGTAGCGGCGTTATAGCGTGCTTAACCTATCACTCTATGACTAAATAAAACCATGATAAGACGGACATATAAAGAGCAAAGTGCGAAGAAATTTTAATTACACCAAGAGTGTAAATTTAGTTAAAAGCGCTATTCAGAATAGATGAGGACTGCTAACCTAAATGCAAAAGAGAATAATTATCGAGTAGAGAGAAATGAAAAAGCCGTCACCTAAGTTACTGACTGTTATTAGTACAGAACAAATCACACCCAACATGCAGCGCCTTGTATTTCATAGCGATTCGCTGGCTGATTTCCCTAATGATTGCGAAGGTGGCTACATCAAGCTGCTCTTTAATAGCCTAGGTGAAACCGATTTAAGCACAGTAGCTGAAGGTGAGCGACCTGCTATGCGCACCTACACTGTTCGACGTTTTTCGGCGACTGATTGCACCATAGAGGTGGACTTTGTTCGCCATATCACAACAGACTTACAATGCGGTTTTGCTGCCCGTTGGGCCATGAGTGCACAAATTGGCGATACTATTAATGTTGCAGGCCCAGGCATCATCAACGAAATGAACTTAGCTGCAGACTGGTTCTTCATGGCTGCGGACATGACAGCCTTACCCGCCCTTTCTGCCAAAATTCAAAAGCTACCGCAAAACGCAAAAGGTTACGCTGTGATCAAAGTGATTGATCACAAGGATATACAAACTATCGATGCGCCTGAGCACTTTCATGTTATCTGGTTAACAGGGGAAGAGTCATTAGCGGAAAAGGTCAAAACACTGGCGTGGTTAGAAGGTACCGCCTCTGTATGGACAGCCTGTGATTTTGACTCTATGCGAGCCCTACGCAGTTACTTCCGTAACGAAAAAGATGTCGATCGTGAAAACATTTATATCAGCAGTTATTGGAAACAAGGCGTATCTGAAGACGGCCATAAGGCGATAAAACAACAAGATGCCAGCGAGAATAGCTAAGTAGCTAGTCACTCCCTTTTACCAGCGACGTAAACAAACAAGAGTCAGTCAGTAACACATCAGACTGACTCTGGCTTATTAGATTGCCACGTAATAGCTTCTTAGACTAATACAGCCTCAGCATAGGGCGAGAACACTTCCGACAGAAACAAGACTGAATCATGGTGCGACCATGTGAATTGCGAGCTACGCCCATAATTAACCGTGGGAATAGCCTCATCGCCCATAGCAGCTTGTAGTTCGGGATCTGCGCCATTAACTTCAAAGAAAGTATAAGGGCCACGCGCAAGTGTTCCTTCCGTCGCTTTGTTCGCTTCAATACTACTGGCACCTTTGTTAGTCGATCTATTTTCAGAAGCGAACAACAATCGTTCACCTAATGATTGACTACCTAGATGGCAAAAAGTCTCTATCGTTTCATTATGAGTCGAAAAGAGAAAAGATCGCGCCCACACCAAAGGCCTTCCGTTATCGAGCAATAAACACTCCCGAGTATAAAACGGGTCATTTCGCTTAAAACGCTTCTGCTCAATATGAAAACCGCCACACACCGCTTTGAATGTGCGAGTTAACGATCCCTCACTTCTGAGGTAAGAAGGCAGTGATTCCGCATCAACCACACAATAATTCATGCCTCGGCCTCTTTAGCTGTCAGCACATCTCGCTTGCGACGAACCATGCTATCAAGAACACCAAGATGCAAGGTCGCAATAATCGCACTTACAACGGCAAAGCCTATGTACAAAGCACCTGGCGACAAGACGACATTCGCATCGCGGACAAATGCACTTAACGCCTGCCCCGTAAAATAGAACATCACAAAACCACTCAACATCGCGGTTCGACGTTTTTCAGTGCTATACATAATCACTAAATGCGTAAGAATCGGCAGTAATAAACCAAACGCGACTCCTGTGCTTGCAACAGCAACGTAGACCCCCCAACGAAGATCAACCAAAGTTAGCGTGAAAAACGCAACCATGAAGCAATAAAAACACAGAGCCAAAGTGCGTTGCTCTCCCACTTTCGCCAGTAAAAACTTAAATAAATAGGCAACAGTCGCAGAAATCAGGCTCATTCCACCTAATAGCATACCTGTTTGGGCACTGTTAAAATGCAGCGCGCTTTTTAGGGTAAACGGCAGGTCAATCATGATCAGGTAATACGACAGCATGCCAAATAGCCCTAGCAAATAGAACGGCAAAACAGCTTTATAATCACGGAAATGAATACGCTTAAGCCCTGAATGCTTAACCTTATTTACCGGCACAATACCATTCAACGACAGCACTAGTGCGATAATCGCCACAAGGTAAATGGCAAAAGGTAAACGCCAGTGAATTGTCGTTAACCACCCACTCGCCACGACAAACATAATGCCACCAACATTGACCGCAATCGCTTGATGGGAAATAAACTGGATTCGCGCCTCTCCATCAAAATAGCTCGCTATCAAGTCGTTTATCACTGTCATGCAAATTGCAATGCTCATACCCAATACAAAACGGCCTACTAGTAGCATGTTCAGTGAATCTATCCATAAACCGCTACTTCCAGCCAACCCCGATAAACCAAATCCAAGTAGAATCGTGTTTTTCTCACCCAGCGCGTTAATAATGCTAGCCACAAAAGGGGCGAAAACAACCACAGCGAGCGCTGGCAAGGTCATCATTAACGACACACCAAATGGATCATTGAACACATGATTTAGTTCAGCCAATGACGGTACAATCGCCGCATTGGCCATCACCAATAAACTACTACCCAGTAACAAGCACAACTTTGTTAGTCTTTTTATTTCTTCATTTCTCATCAAATATTCCTAAGGAAGATAACTGACAAAAAGGTTAATGGGTTTGGCTAAGGCCAACTAGTTCAAAAAAGACAACGCTGTGTTGTTTTGGTAATAGGTGTATTTATGTTATTAAATGGATTCGCCTGAAATATAAGAGTAATCGTGTGAACTGGAACCTGAATGATCTCCCTATTTTTATTGCGATTGCCGAAACAGGCAGTATCTCTAAAGCTGCTATTAAATTAGGCATTCAAAAATCAAGTGTGAGTCGATCATTAGCACGATTAGAAGATGTGTTAGATATTCGTTTACTAGAACGCAATAGTCGGTTTTTAAAGCTCACCTCAGATGGTGAGCAACTCTATACCCAACTAACACCATTACTTGATAACATCGACCGAGTTGGCAACGAAGTCGCATCACAATCACTAGTCGGTGAAATCAATATCGCCACCACATTCGCCTTATCGCGTGAAGTATTCGCCCCCAAATTACACCTGTTTACCCAGCGTTACCCCGACATCCAATTACGCATGCGGATTGTGTCTCACCGCCCCAACCTATTAGAAGAAAAGTTAGATCTCGCCATTCAATTAGGTGATTTAAAACCGTCAGGGTTTTACGCTAAGCCCTTAGCACAATTAAAATTATTCTGGTTTTGCACCCCAGAATACTTGGCAGAAAATCCAGAGTTACAAAGCCCAAACAGTGAGATGTTGCAAAAACACGTCACCTTCTATCATGTACAAGAGAATTTCCCCGCGACGCTTTACATGACGGAAGAAGATAACATTCAGCGCCCAATCGCCTTTAACAAGGCCAATCAGCTTGAAGATGTATTACTCATTCGAGACATGATTGCTAATGGTTACGGCGTAACATTACTACCCGAAATCTATTGCCGACCACTGTGCGAACAAGGAAAGTTAGTGCAAATAGCCCCAAATATAAAAGTAACACCTGATGTAAAGATCTATGCGGTATACGCCAGTAAAACAAGCCAGTCTCCACGTGTAAAAGCCATATTAAACTTTATGGAAGAGCTGACTCAGCAGTACTTTTCAGGCAATTAAGAGACTGTCATTGCCATTGATCATCCATCATCAATGTAACAGAATATTTAGTTATTGATGACGAACCATTGTGGGGGGCTTCGTTTCGTCCATTTGGCAAATTTTGCTTTATCGCCCATATAAAATTGGCGGTACGCTAAAATCGGATCATCATCCACTTTGTAGATATCAGGCATGGCTTGTGGAAACGGCGTTAGCCCTATTGAGGGAAAAACGAGGTCTGCGATCTGTGGTAAGACCGCCATTGATTTATGGTCAGTGTCTTTTCCATAACGATATTTGTATTCTTTATTCAGCTCTATCGCTAAGTCTCGTAACCAAATAAAGTTATCATAAGAGGCTTCAACCCACAGCACGCAAGGGTG
This sequence comes from Photobacterium sanguinicancri, assembly GCF_002265265.1. Classification (GTDB taxonomy): domain Bacteria; phylum Pseudomonadota; class Gammaproteobacteria; order Enterobacterales; family Vibrionaceae; genus Photobacterium; species Photobacterium sanguinicancri. Next base: position 13,683 of record NZ_NOIF01000022.1, on the reverse strand, counting down.
TTTGGTATGGGTTGACTTATAGGGTGTCACAAAGCCTTTTTTATTCAGCGCAGTACAAAGCATCTGCACACTTTCCAAAATCATTTTCACAACATGCTGATCGCAATGGTACTGCGCACATTGCTTAATATCTTGGTCCAAAATAAAAATGTTCATTACACCTCCTACTGACTATTCGTTGTTCTTTTTATCGAACTGTTACCCTAGTAAACGTAGGTACTGGTATATCGATCACAATATCCAGCTATAGTGTCACCACAGCTCTGCGTTAGAACACTGATTTATAAACACAAATCTCGCGATTTTGCCCTTGCATATGTCGCATCATATTTTCTACATAGCCAACGCCCAGCTTTCGAATTACGGATTTAGACCGTTCATTTTCAGCTAAATGCATAACATGAAGCTCTGTAAGGCCATGATGTGATTTATAAAAATCAACCAACGCCTCCGCTGCTTCAAACGCGATTCCCCGCCCCCAAAACGGGACACCAAGCCAATAACCTAAGACACCTAAACCATGATCCAATAACGGAAAACCGACAGCCCCAATAATATCGTCACAGTCTTTCAAGGTGATGGCGTAAACCACGCTTTCACCTTCAATATACTGAGTTTGGTGCGTTTGAATCCACTCGAATGCCATAGCAGGCTCATAAGGATGAGGAATATTGGCCGTCATATCCGCGATAACCTTCTCGCCAGCTAACTCAGCAACTCGCTCACTGTCGCTTAGGCGAAAAGGCCGCAATACCAACCTTTCAGTTTCAATATCCTTTTGCATTCCCTCTCCTTATTCAGATGATTAAACTCGCTTCAACCACTTGTTCTTGTGACTTACACTCATTCAGAAATCAGTGAACGAGACACTAACCAATCCATCGCGACTTTAGTGGCAAGTGAACATATTGCCTCATCGTTAGCATCTACAAATTTCAGTTCTTCAATTTCGGCATCTGGACTCAACTTGCCAGAATAGTCCGCGGTATAACAGGTCAGCTGCACTAACACGCCGTCGTCTTTACCATCAGCTTGCGCAGTAAAGGTATCAACATACTTAATGGTGTCAGAGACTAAATCGACAGAGATCTCTTCATTGATTTCTCGAACCAATGCTTGCTCATCACTTTCACCTTGCTCCCGCTTTCCACCCGGTAAATAGAACAACGCTTTGCCTTTCGACCTCACCGTTAACAACTTACCATCACGAATATATACCCAAGCCAACTTATCAATTATTTTTTTCATTTTAGTTATTACTTCCTAACCTAGCTGATGGATGATTAAAGCACTGCCGAGTAACTAAACCCCACTTATCATCAAGGTACTCATCCTCAACATAATTGCCCGATGTATAGTCACTCACCACATCACGCCAAAATTTCACCGCATGATCAGCACCTGCAACTTGCTTGATTTCCCAAGCACCCTTTAGGCGTTCAAAAAGACGAGAGATAAAAATTTTACCTACTTTGTTTTTCCGAAAATATGGCACGACATAAAAGTCACAAATTTCAAATTCATCAGATGACTTTTCTTCTATTGCAGTAAGAGCCGCAGGGACACCATCAATATATAATAAATAACCTGCTACGCGGTTTCCGATCTTCGGATAGATTTCGAACAAACCATTTTCATCTGGCTTATCTCCGATAATTTTTGAAAACTCTGCCGCATAGCCTTGGTATAAGTTCGCATATACCTGCTGATTGCTGCTATCAACTTTCACTATTTTCATTATAAATTCTCTACGCGGTCAACACCCTAACTCTCATGCTAGCATGCCTTCCGATCATTGATTATCTGAGTTTACGTGATTGTCATTGAGGAGCTTTGTATCGAGCTAAAGAGATAAGCATAACTCAATTTCTCTCCCCGCCACCAACCCCCCAGTTGAAGCAAACCCACAATTTAAATAGAAACTTATTGGGCTTTCGATTCCGGTTACAACACTTGTGTAGAGTTTGGAAATACCAAACTCTTGCTGCAATGCTTCACTTAACATTGTTATAGCCATACGGCCATAGCCGTTAGACTGCTGAGATTTGTCCAACATTAGCCGCCACAATGAAAACTTACCCGATACTGTGTCTGCGTTTACGAGGATGAAACCTACAGGCTTATTGTTTACGTAAATTCCCCGATACCAAGGGAATTCCATAAAATTAGCTTCAGCCAAAGAAACGGCATTACTATCGACATGGTTGGCTTGAGTCGGTGTGACTTCAAGCAGACAAAGCTCGTAGAAGTTATCTATATTTATATTTCGTAATTCAACGTTCATTTTATCGATTTCCCTTCGAATACAAAGCGCCTACCCAGCCTAAACCAAACAAACCCAAGCCAAGCGGTGAATCAGCTTGATAATATGGCCTTCTGATTCATAGGTAACGGCTGTCCTAGTTAAACCGACAAGGTCAGAATGGCCCTCAAATAAAATATTAAGTTTTAGGGCCCTAGACTTAAACACTTAAACACGTTATGAGTTTCATTTTGCTAGCCAACGACATTGGTAATCTGCCACACGCATTAACTCGGCTGTTTGTTCAGGAAAGGAATGCTGTAAGAACCAAAGTGCATCCGCTAACGTAATCTGATGCAGATTAGAAGGAACAGTCGAACTAGCCATAAAATCATAAAGTGATAACCGCATCCAATAGCCGCTGAAAAGTGGCTATTGGATACAAATGACTAAACCAAACTAGGTCAGGTCAGGTCAGGATAAATAATAGAGCAATCAGAACGACGCGTTAAAGTGTGACACGCGCTTTGAAATGGTCATGAGCAGAATCTGAAATATCGCAGCCCATATAACGTCTACCTAAATTTTGGGCTGCAAGCAGTGTAGCCCCTGAACCAAAAAATGGGTCAACAACTAACTCTCCTTGAGTCGAGCTTTGAGAGATTAAGGTTTCGATTAAACCAACAGGCTTTTCTGTTGGGTAACCTCTGTAAACTCTCTTATGCTCCAATATATCAGGGATACTTAAATCATTAAGTTTTCGCTTACCCTTTTCAAAGAACAGAATATATTCGTGACGGGCTCTGTAATGATACCCCATACCGATACAAACTTTGTCCCATATAATTGGCTTCCAAAATTTGAACCCTACTTGTTCTGCTATGGGCTTAATTAGGAACATTGTTTCTTGATCGCAGAATAAATATAAATGCGCATTTTTACTTAAAACGCGATAGATCTCAGCCAATAGACTTTCAAAGCGTTCATTTGGAAATATTCCAAACCACTGATTACTAGAAGATTTACTAACTTTAAGTCTAGTGGTCGTTCCTATTTTTCTATGTTTCTCTAACGATTCATAGGGTGGATCTGTAATCAGAAGGTCAACGCTCTCATCTGCGAGCGTGGACAGCCAATTGACAGCATCATCTTTATAAATTTGCATCGAACCTCTATGTTATTTTGTTAAAGCGCTTGGGTTCAAGCTTAATAGACTTACGCTTTCTTGACGTATTTTGCCGTCACCAATATTTCTCCAGCCCCATCAAGCTTGCAATCTAATTGATGATCCTTGCCTTCAACAATTCGCTTTATTACACCTTTAGTACCTATTTTAAGGTTCAGCGAACTACCTTTGACTTTAAGGTCTTTAACCAATGTAATTTTATCACCTTGCTCCAGCTGATTTCCGTTTACGTCATGTACCGTAAATTGATTTTCAGCTTCTTCAACTGGGTTCCATTCATAAGCACATTCAGGGCAAACTAGATGACTTTGATCTTGATAAACAAACTCAGAATTGCAATTAGGGCAAGGAGGTAATGACATTAGCGAGGACTTCTATTAATTGATTTACTTATATTTTAATGATTTATCGTGTTCAGTCTATTCATTATGACTACGAACATAAAAGCGACATCACGGAAATCAGCCTCAAATTTGTCGTGCACTATAGCACCCGCAACTTACGAATCCCCACCCTGCACTGACAAAGCACACTCAACGTCAGACCAAAACCGCCGAGTGCCCAACATCATCTTAATGGTGTGTATTGCTTAGATCCAAATACAAGGTTATTTACTGTCGTATCAGTGCCGATTTAACGATCGTAAAACCAATGAGCCCCAACATAACGCCTGTCACCTTATCTATGTAATATGCAATGCGCGTAAACTGCCCCCTGACTTTTGGGGCCGAAAGTAGAGAAATAATGGCGGCATCCCATATAAACACAACCAATGTCATCCAAATACCTAAACCTAACTTAAAAGCAAAACCTACCTCGTTAGTTAGCACTACCGTGAAAAGACTCAAATAGAATAATAGATTTTTAGGGTTTAGTACCCCAGACATAAAGCCTGCGCTGAACTCGCGAATAAACGTGGTCTGGTGGGATATTTGAGACTCAGCAACATCAATATTTTCATACCCCCCCTTTCTCGCTCGTATTGCTTGTACAGCAAGGTAAATAAGAAACAAACCACCGATGACTTTAAGCGTAATCATAATAGGCACTGAAGCCGCTAAAATTGACCCGACACCGATTAGACACAAGCCGATATACACGGCATTTGCAGTCGCAATACCCAAAGCCACACCTAAAGCATTTTTCCCGCTATTTCGAATGGCACTTTTTACAACGATGACAAAATCAGGCCCTGGACTAAGCAGAGCTAAAAAATGAGCGACCGCCACCGTGACGAAAATACCTAACAAATTTGCATCCATACAAACAACCTCCTTGTTGATTAATATGCAACTATTACATAATATCCCGCGAAAGTTGAATAAATAAACACAGTACCGTTATTACAGCAGATCCCATAAATACATATGAGAGTATGGTCACGTTACGCAGTTCATCGTCACGATAAAATACTCGATTACTATTTGCTGGTATATATTTCATGCCATCGGCTTATTGCATCGATTCCAGCCAAAATTGCTGGGAATTCTTCCATAAACACCATTGGGTCTCACCTGAATTTGCACAAACGCAATGCTTTGCTTCGTGGCAACGCTGCGTTAAACAGTGCAGCGCTGTACATTGGTCTCCACCGCATGTGGCATCTGGCTCTACCCTCAACTCTTTAATAAAGCGTAATGAAAGCCTTATCCAATGTGCTACCACTGTTGTTGAAGATACCTTTGATCTGCTATATCACGAGCCTATCGTATTGCTCATTACTGACGACAATGGCTGTGTGGTAAAGCGAATCGGACACCCTGATTTAGTCGATGAGTTAGAGACCTTGGGCATAGTACAAGGCTGTTTTTTTTCGGAAGGCAAAATTGGCACCAATGCTATTAGCTTATGTATAGACACTCACCTTCCTTCTGAAGTATTTGCAGCTAACCATTTCAATCGTTCACTGCACCCCTACGGTGCCTGTGCCGCACCCATTTTTGATTCGTTCGGTAAACTTCGTGGCACCATGGCACTGGTAAAAACCGCCAACCAATATCGCCGCGAAAACAGTGTAATTGTGGCCTCTTGCGCAAAAGAAATCTCACTACAGCTGCAACTGCTGTATGAACAAGAGAATATGAATCGACTAGTCAGTATGCACAATGCGACGGTTGCATGCATGGATGATGGCCTATTAGCCTGGGATGCCAACCAGCGCATCACCATGGTAAGTCAGCAAGCAGAGACGCTTTTTCAGATCAGCGCCCTGAATGTAATAGACAAAAACATCTTTGATATTATTCGCTTTGCGCCCAATATTTTGACCTACTTCGAACAGCATGAAAACGCCTATCGCAAGCTGACCACCGTTGAAGTCAACAGCGAGTTTATCGAGGCGATTCTGTCGGTCAGTCAGTTACAAGATGGCTCAACCCTATTATTCATTCACCCTGTTCACAAAATTCGCGAGTTAGCCCAACAACAAATTGGCGGCAGTGCTAAATACACCTTTGCCACCTTGCCTGCACGTTCAAAACAAATGAAACACTTAATTACCGTGGCGAAACGCGCGGTGAAGTCCAAGTCCCCTATTTTACTCTATGGTGAGGAAGGCGTCGGGAAATCATCACTGGCGATGGCCATTCACAATGAGTGTGAATTCAAGGCTGGCCCCTTTATTACCGTTAACTGTCGTACACTCAGCAGCGATAATATGAGTCGAGAAATACTGGGGTTTGATGCCGACAACGGTTTGCCATCTAAATTTGAGTTAGCACACGGTGGCACTTTGTTGCTTGAAAAGGTGGAGTACTTAAATCAAGAGCTGCAATCGGTATTACTGAAGCTACTAAAAACCGGATTAGTCAGCCGCAGCGATAGCCAACGCTTAATCCCTGTGAACTTCCAACTTATTACCAGCACCTCATCTGATCTTAGTGCGTACGTCGCACAAGGCTCGTTTGGCCGTCAGCTCTACTATGCGATATCTAACAATGAACTCACGCTATCACCGTTACGTAATCGCAAAGAAGACATCGCCTTACATATTGAGCGCCTTTTGGCTGATTACGAAAAACGGCATCAAGTACACATTCAGATCGATCCTGTGGCATTGGATGTATTGCTCGCGTTTGCGTGGCCGGGAAACGATCCTGAATTAAAAAGCCGCATGGAGCGGTTACTGCTAAACCGCAGTAGCAATCGGATTCAGCTTAAAGACATTCCCGACCATATTAAGCACAACGCAGATGGACACCCTCAGCACAATTCACCCATGTTGACCCTTGAAGCCTTAGAGAAGAAAGCCATTATTCAAGCGTGGGATACCTATGATGGCAAGATGTCTGAAATGGCAAAAGCACTCGCTATTGGTCGCACTACGCTGTGGCGCAAAATCGATAAATACGGTTTGAGTGAAAAACTCCGTTAATTCATAATCAGTTAAAAGCCAAACACAAAAAAGCCGCCAGACTAGTGGCGGCCATTTCTTAAGACTAGAAATAAGACTAAAACTTACACTAATACTAAAGCTTAGCTTAGCTTAGACGTATCGTCTCTTTTAACGCTGGCAGCAATGCTGCACTTGCACTGAATTTACTCAGACCAAGTGATAATAGCGCTTCTGTTGCCTTGGTATCCCCAGCCATTTCACCACACATACTCACACTGATCCCCGCTTTATTAGCAACTTCACAAGTGTGGGCAATCGCCCTGATCACGGCTGGTTGGAAGTAATCGACTAACTCTGCAATCGCACTATTACCCCGATCCGCTGCCATCACATATTGAGTCAAATCGTTGGTGCCGATAGAGAAAAAATCCACTTCTTTCGCTAAGGCATCAGCATTGAATACTGCCGCTGGCACTTCAATCATGATCCCAACAGCCAAACCTGTATCGCTAAGCCCCAGTTGCGCGCATTGTTGAACTAGCAGTGCTTTCACTTGCTGCACTTCATCCACAGTCGCAATCATTGGGATCATTAACTGAATATTTGGCTGCTCAGCATGCGCTCGTAATATTGCCCGAAGTTGAGTTGCAAACAACTCAGGGTGTGCCAAGCATAAACGTACGCCGCGTTGTCCCAAGAACGGATTCTCTTCCGCTGGCATCGGATACGCTACTAACGGTTTATCACCACCCACATCTAAGCTACGAATTGTGACAGGTTTATCACCAAAGGCCGCGGCGATATCACGATAGACTTGATACTGCTCTTCTTCACTCGGCAACGCATCACTTTGCTGGAATAAGAACTCGGTACGAAATAGTCCTACACCTTCTGCGCCACACGCCAAGGCTTGCGCGACATCGTCAGGCCCACCGATATTGGCTAACACGCTAATAGCACGACCCGCTTTGGTTATTGCTGGCGCTTGCGCATTGGCCGCACTGTTTTCAATGTCATCACGCCACTGCTGGCGTTTTAACTCCAACGCCTGTGCAATATCCGCTGTAGGTGCAAACCAGAGATGCCCAGCGAATCCATCCAATATCACTGGATCCCCTGCATGAACTTGTTCTAAACACCCTTTGGTTTTCACCAAGGCGGGGATCCCCATCGCGCGCGCCAAAATAGCACTGTGAGAGGTTTTGCCACCTTCGCTTAAACAAATAGCCAATACCTTAGATTTATCTAAACTTGCCACATCTGATGGCATCAGATCACGGGCGAATAAAACGACAGGTTCAGTCAATGTTAACGCCGAGCCTTTGTCACCCGTTAGCGCAACCATGACACGACGAGTAATATCCCAAATATCTGCTTCACGTTCACGCATGTACTGACTTTCAGCGGCCGCATATTGCGCTGCTAGCCCTTCCATCACCGCAAGCCATGCCTGCTCAGATATTACACTCTCAGCTATCATTAACGCTAAAGCACGGGTGATTTCGGGATCAGCCAGCATTAAACTATGCGCCTCAAAAATAGCGCCATGTGGCCCTGCAGCTTCGGTTGTTAGATCTTGCTGAACCTGCGCTATCGCATTATTCAACGCCGTTATTTCTGCTGATGCACCCGCAAATTCACGCTTCGGCACTGCAGGCATCGCAGCACTGAAAATCGCCGCAGGTGCAATCGCGACACCATCACTTACACGGATCCCCGCTAACGCGCCTTCAGGTGCCGCATTTTCTGGGCACTGTACCAACGGTTCTTCAGGATTTTCTCCATCCTGTTCGCCCTGTTCGCCCTGGTCGCCAAGGCAGCCCTCACCCGCCAGCATTTTGCTGACTTGCGCTGCTTCACCAAAATGATCATTAGCGAGCAAAGTAAATGCATCTATCGCTTGTTGTGCCATGGCGCCATTTGCTTGTAAACGGATCACCTCGCCGCAACGTACGCCCAATTTAGCGATGCTGTTTAGGCTCTTGGTGTTTGCCTGCTGATCGCCTTTAAATAGCACCACGTCTGCATCAAAACTGGCGAGTGCACCGACAATCGCCGCGGCAGGACGTGCATGAAGCCCATGCGGATTTTGTACCTGCCATTCAAAACTGAGGGTTAAGCCATCAGGTATCTGCGACGCGATTGATGGTGAATTGTCATCGCTGCTTTGGTCATCTTGCTGCGTATTTTGCTGATCATCTTGCTGTACACTCGTCGCTTCACCAAGGTGCGCTTTTTTTACATCAAGCGCACTGCTGGCTTCAGCGATAACAGCTTCGCGCGGCAGACCTGCAGCCGCCGCAACCGATGCAGCCATAGTGCCTTCAACGATTGGCGCTGAAATCAGCGAGACTTTATCGGCCAACTCAGGATCAAGCAACTCAAGTGCCATTTCAGTACTTAGCAAGGCACTCCCTAAATCCATTAGCACCACAACCCCATCGTCATCACAGACTTGCTCAATCGCGGCCATCACCGCAATCGCGTCAGTACCGATAGGATTTTCAGGGTCATCGACTCCTGCGGCAATCGCAATATTAGCCTTGCCTTGGGTCATTTGCGTGGCCAATTCGACCACGCCTTGCGCCAGTAATATACTGTGCGAAACTACAACAATACCCACCATGGTTTAGCACCCTGTAATGGCTTGTTTCAACGCTTTGATCATTAACAAAGATGACGTCGCCCCCGGATCTTGATGACCAATACTCCGCTCACCTAAGTAACTCGCACGTCCTTTTTTAGCCCGCATTTCGATAGTTGAAACGGTACTTTTTTCAGCGATTTCGATCATCTCATCCAACAAGTGATCACCACTGGCGCCTTGCTCTAACGCTGCTTTAAGATGCTGTAACACTGGCAACCAAACATCACACATCGTCTTGTCGCCTAGCTCCGCTTTACCACGAGAAACGACACCATCAACACCACTTTTAAGATCGTCTACCAGCTCTTCAAAGCTCAAGACTTCACGGGCGCCCACAGAAGCAGACATGCGAATAAATAACGTGCCATATAGCGGGCCACTCGCACCGCCAATACTTGATAGCAGCGTCATACCGGTATTTTTCAAAATGGCCGCGATATTCTGTTCTGCCACTTTCGGTAACGTTTCACGTACTTTAGTAAAACCACGGTTCATGTTCAGACCATGGTCGGCGTCGCCGATGTCTCGGTCTAAATCCGTTAAAAAGTCTTGGTTCTCGGCGTAGGTATCTGCGCACAGATTCAGCCAAGTAATGATATGTTGTTTCTCAATTTGCATAGCCATAATCACTTACCCCAGGTCATCGCCGCTGTGTTCACTGGTGCATCATAAAGCGATAGCATCTCTTCATCTGCTTGCAACAAGGTAATTGAGATACCTTCCATATTTAGCGAAGTACAGTAGTTACCAACAAGGTTACGCGCAATACGTAAACCCGCCTGCTCACAGTTTTGCGCTAGACGGCGGTACACACCGTAAAGCTCAGATTCTGGTGTCGCGCCTAAACCGTTAACCAATACGATATAGTCTTGGTCTGTATTGAAATCATTGATCTTAGTTTCAACTTCATCCCAATCACCACTTTCGCGATTCCAAATACGCTGCGTGCGGCTGTAGCCCGCGTTATCCATAATTTCTGCAAACATTTGATCGACCAGCGTATTCGCATCTTCATAAGCACGACGCTCAATACCCGGTTCGCCGTGGATGCCAACCCCAAACTCAATTTCATTTTCTTCCAGCACAAATGATGGCTTACCCGCAGCAGGCACAACGCACGCACTCAGAGCAACACCAAATGAACGACAGTTATTATTAATACGACGCGCCAATACTTCACATTTATCTAAATCGTAACCTTGTGCAGCTGCCGCACCCACCATTTTCTCTACCAGTACAGTACCCGCAACACCACGACGACCAGCGGTATACAAGCTGTCTTTTACCGCCACATCATCATCTGTTAGAACAGCGCCAACACGCACGCCATCGGCATGTAACAACTCAACGGCAGTTTCAAAGTTCAGTACGTCACCTGTGTAGTTTTTAATCACAAACAGCACACCTTCACCGCTATCGACTTTCTGACCACATTCGTACATTTGATCTGGCGTTGGCGAAGTAAACACCTCACCAGGACAAGCGCCCGTTAACATACCATCACCAATGAAACCCGCATGAAGAGGCTCGTGACCGCTACCACCACCAGAAACCAAAGCAACTTGTTGCTGTTTAGGTTCATGCCACATATAGCGTGGCTCATAACTGACTTTCAGCTCTGGACGAGAAAGCACAAGACCTTCCATTTGCTCTTTCACGACATCTTCAACACGGTTAATTAACTTTTTCATGGCTTAGCACTCTTGTTAAATGGGATTGTTGATTGATTCCTTTCGCAGCGAGTTTCAAGGTATTTATTCGCTGGGATGTGATTCCATCCTAGAGGTCATGAGTTACATGACAACGCAAAATTATCCGTTTCATTATGAAATGAACCATCAGACAAAAACGTTTCATAACGGAACGAAATTAATAGAAGCTAGCCGCTTCGTGATCAATCACACGCCATTTTCACTCGCAGCCCCAATACGAATAACATTTGCATTTATATCGTCAATTCATTAGTAGGATCAGTTCACCAAAGTTCACTAACCCAGCATCAAAATAATCATAACCAATTGAAATAAAGGAAATTAAACACAAAAAAGCAAAGGTTGGCATCCTTCTTACTCAGCATTCCTAGCCAGTAAACAGAGAAATTTTGTGACATCTTTAGCAAAAAGCAACCACGCATAGCTTTGATCGAGGTTCGATTCCGCTTAGAAGATCCGAGCACCAGAACAGAGAAAAAGACCTGAGGAAAAACAGATTAAAAGCTCAACAAGAAATAAGATTTTAGTCACGCACGATTGTAATAAAGCAGCCCCACCGCGTTTCATAACGAAACAAATCGAAGAGCCGCTAGATTGCGCTACGGCTTGAATACGGAGCTTAAGCACGAAGCATAAAAACAGAAAGGCAGGCGAGTAATTCTCGATAAAACAGGAGGCAAAAATCAGGATCGGAATAAAAATTTAGAAACAAGAAACAACAAACGAACTTAGTCAAAATGATTGTCTTTCAACCATTGCTCCCAGCTATGTATCTTTAATCTTTTTTTAGTCAATAAGACATTAACAGCTAAAAGACTCCCCGTTGTCACACCAAAGAATAGAGCGCCATATAGGTGATAGACCGATGACTCTTGAAATTGCCACAGAATCAGCCACATAAGCCCTCCTGTTTTACACCTTAATCTACGAGTGACTCGCCAAAGATTTTGTTACTGCTAAATTCTGATACCAATTATTAAAGACTAACTCGAAGTCTGTGAACACGATACGGCCAAATTTGTGGTTTCGATATTGCTGGCACAAGGCTAATAACAATTGTCCATCACTGATGGGGAGTCGGAAACGAACAATCGAACTATGAGCTGTAACCAGTTTATAACGACTGTCGAACGTGACCCTTAAGCCTGCATCAGTCAATTGAGTCCGTAGGTTATTTCTGAGTTTTTCAAGGGCGTCATTCACAGGAAACCCCTGAACCACGATACAGTTAGGTGACGCGGTAACACCTTGATACTTTACTTCAATCGGTGGTGAAGAACGAAGAACTGAATGAAATACATCAGCATAAGACTTGGTGTTAATTTCATTTAGTTCAAACGCTGGGATACATGAAATAACCGACAGTACAGTAAGGTGCAACTCATCAAGTGGGTGATAATATTGCTTTGGCTCTATCTCTTGTACTGCTGTTTGAAACTTAACAATTTCATCAAGCGTAGAGCCACTTCCCTGCTTTAGGTAAGTTAATGCTGTGATGCCTCTTCGAGTGTCACTCTCAAGATCTATAAGGTGTTTATCTAACTCATATTCATTACGGTCAGACGCAATAATGAATTTGTCCCACATTCCATCATAGATAGCTTGAATCATCATTTTCCCTAAAATCAACTATGCCACAAAATAACGCAGCATTGCGGTGTGAGCCAATGCTAGTGACGACCTATTGTGCATAAACATTTAAATGGAAATAAGACACTTAAACAAGTATAACTTCAGTAATAAATACCGACAACCCCATAAGGAAAGAGCTAAACATAAATAATGCAAAGGAAAAAATAAACTTCCGTTGAACACCTAAAGGAATAGTTTTTATTTTTTTATCCATACCGTATCTTTTTGCCTGATATTTACACAGAAAAACAGTACTGTAATGCAGAACACCTTGCATGGAAAATAATAAATTTAACGAATAAAATCGAACACCATTATCAAGATTATCTTCCAACAACAACATCCACTTATTTTTGAGGTATACAACTATAGCAACCCATATAAATATACCAATGCACCCTATAAAAACCAAAAATGCCGATATTACAGGTAATAAATCATAATTATCATTTAACATTATTTAACACCATATGATTCATATAGCACTTCACCTGTAGATAGACGATTTCACTTGGCGAGTTATACATAATCATCACCAATCGATCTATTGGCATAGTCTTTTCAACAATATGGATTGCCATATTGTTTTTTTCTTGCATTGCAGCCATTCACAAACCTCACTCAATTCTTGAATATATCTAATCGACAGTAACTCAAGAATAACGAATTGATGTATTGCGATGAATCAGCAAATTGTCCGCGTTGCTTAGACTGCGATTCACTACAAATATTTATGTAACATCGAAAATAGTTTAAATGAGGAGGCCTTACTCAAGGCAGAAACAATTATCATGCGTAAATTATGTGGGGGATCAGCCCGAAGGCTCTTATGAGTTATGCAGATAAAAACACAGCTGGGGAATTAAACCTTCAACTGCATATTTGCATCTAGATGAGAAGTTTATCGCAGTTATAATTTTAACTCACATA
>NZ_NOIF01000021.1 GCF_002265265.1 Photobacterium sanguinicancri | reverse complement strand
AATAAAAAGGGAGCCAGTAGGCTCCCTTAAATATTATGGCTTAACTGTTCGCTGAAATTAGAACGAACGGCTGTATTGTACGCCGTATAGCCATGCATTAGCACGCGTAGTTGCTGTTACGCTTCCAACTGGCATTTTTGATTCTTCAACGTTAATATCTTTGCCCATAAGGTAAGTCAAGCCAAAATCGATGTTTGATTTGTTATCAATATGGTAGGTGAAACCACCAGATAGCCATTGGCGATCTGAATCAGGTACAGAGATTGATGTTAGCTTATCTTGTGCACTAGTATCGTACATGTAACCCGCACGCAGTTCCCAATCGTTGTTTAGGTAGTAAGTACCACCGAGTGCGTAGTGCCAACCGTCTTTCCACTCGTATTTATTCAGCTCTGTACCGCCAGTTGTTTCCAACTTGTCGAATTCGCTCCAACGGATCCATTGTACGCTGTAGTGAACTGCGAACTGGTCGTTGAGTTTGTGGAAGCCAGAGAATTCAGCCATGTCAGGTAGTGGCATGATTAGCTTGTCGTTAGAGATATCGTCGGTAGCATGCTTCAGATCGCCCGAAGCTTCAAGATCTGGGCTGTAGCGGTAAGATAGGCCAAAGCGGTGATCTTCATTTACTTCGTAAACACCACCAATATTCCAGCCAAGTGCATAACCATCAGCATCAATATCAACTAGATCTGTTTTGGGTACATCAATAGGTTTTGTTGGATCCATTGGGTTTGGCACTTGGAATGCTGGAACATAACGTTGCAGTTTACCGCTACCATAGATAAGGTCTAAACCACCACCAACACTGAATTGCTCATTGATGCGGTAAGCTACGCTTAGCGCGAAGTTGATGCTTTTAACGTCAGTTAAGCCACCGAATGCATTGGCAGAAAAGCTGTCATCGAACTCAGTTTTAGTACCAAAGTTAGAGTAGATGCCACCACCGACAGTAAATTTGTCGTTGATAGGGTGAATGTAGTAAATGTTTGGTACGTATGCAGTACCGCCAACACTTTGATTACTTTGGCCAGGAATAGATTGACCTGCAAATTTATAATCGATGTCTTTAACTTGGATGTCAGTATCGATAACGTTAAGGCCAAGAGAGATTGCAGGTGCATCGAATAAAGCCATTGCTGCTGCGTTACGAGATAGTACAGATGCATTATCTGCGATTACCGCATCACCAGCGAAAGCACGGCCAAGTCCAGTTGCCGATTGACCATTAAGTTGGAAACCAGCAGCTGCCGCTTGCTGAGATGCCATTGCCACTGTCAATGCTACGATTGACTTAGTAAACAGACGCTTCTTGTTCATATTTATTATTATTCCTAATTATTTTGTGCAGATATATCTTCTACTTTGGAAGATTGCGCAAGATTGTAGGTGTGTAGCCTGGTCTATCAAAGCTGACCAGTTGCTATTTTATTGATACGTTTAACTAAAGTTAACGTTTCGTTACGGATTGTATAGCAATTGAGCGACTGTAGGGGAGGAGTAATAATCTATTATGCAACAGGGGTAACACTTTTACGTGGTCTATGTGAAAAAAGAATAAAGGCTACGCGATCTCGTAGCCTTTAATGCGTAACCTATTGAACAATAAGTAACCAATCCTTATAGGGGGATAATTATTGGTATTGCTTTATATTTGCCATTGAAGCTCAGACTTTATTGTTTTAGCAACCGGATCCATATCAGCCCCTTTCTCACCAACCACAATTAAACTGGCATTTCGGAGTGGCAGTAATACGCCTCCCATCGTTTTATCGTTAAAGTTAGTAACAGTTGGGCTTTGTTCTGGAACAATAAAGACGGTGACTTTACCTTCAGGTGTATCGACTACCATGTGAAGCGCATTTTGCTCCCCAAAAGAGCAGTGATTTACGTAGTACACATGGCCAGGTAATGATGATAATTCTGTTCCAAAAGGTTTGAGTTTGGCGTTAACCTGGCTCAATTGGACTGATTCATCTATGGTATCAATAAATGGTGCTTCAGCATGTACATGACTAAGTGCAATTTGCCCTAATGACGATGCTTCAGCAGAGCGTATTACTTCTGCATTTGATAGGATTTGGTCAAATTGCCCCGTAAATACCCCAAAAGCAAAGGCGACTGATGCTGCAATAGCTAAATGCACTCGGGTTGTTTTGGGTTTCGCCGGCGTTTGTCCTGATTGATGGAACAAAATACGATCAACCAGATCGTCTGGCACATCGACCTTTAGTGCTTTTTCAAGTTTAGTATCGAGTTGCTGTAATTCATCGGATAGCTTTCTATTCACCAAGGATGAATTCTTCGCTTCGATCATTTCAGCGCTATTATCGTTAGGATCCGCGAGAATACGCCTACGGAATTCAAGATCGTCCATTGTGATGACCCCTCTGTTCGGATTGTTTCTCTAATTGTTCTTTTAATTGATTTCGTGCTCTGAACAAGCGAGTCATAACGGTATTACGGTTTAGATCTAGAATTTCAGCAATTTCATCACCACTAAAGCCTGCCATAACCTGTAATACCAATGGTTCTCTGTATTCTGGGGTTAGCTTCATTATTTGACGGTGTAGCTGCTGTTGCTCTAATTCCATCTCATTATCTTGCTGGTGCGTGTCAGCAATGGCGTAATCATCAATATCAACTAGATCGAATTGTTTACGTTCAAAACGACGGGCATTTTCACGCCTAAGAATGGTAATTAACCATGCTTTAGCTGCTTTGTCATCTTGTAAACTGTCGAGAGAGCGCCATGCCCGCAAGCAAGTTTCTTGGACTAAATCTTCTGCAATATGCTGATCGTGGCAAAGCCAGTATGCATATCGGTAAAGATCTCGGTGCCATGCCCTAACGAGGGCTTCGTATCGTCTTTGCTTATTCATATCAACAGAGACCGAGGCATCCGGCTTTTTCTTACGAAAAAATTGTTTAATCATACTTTTGCCTAAACCAGTGATGGTTATCCTTGCAATCTGAGTGAATTGTCGCCGTTGGTTAATCAAAAAATTGTGTTTTCAGCCTTAAAATTGATCTGCTTCAAATTATGACTGCTCAGGCAAGTTATAGTAGTCCTCGTCATCTGGTAGAGATGGTTGAGCGCAAGTTCTGAGGATTCAGGGTTGCGAGCAGCAGAATCTATCTGTTGAGCAAGATGACAACTTCCTTTTGAAGGCTGACTTTACTTTCTCCTATCAGGTATTGCCTGATTTGCAATTGGCTTTATGTTAATTGACTTTATATTCATTACGTAGATTGCTTTCCGCGTAAATTATAACCATACCATATAGGTGTGGTTTTTTTTTGCCTATAGAAAAGTATATACCTAAGTAAAGGTAAGATACCTAATGAAGTTTCATACTTTAAATATCGATGTTTCTCTTCTCTTCTCTTCTCTTCTCTTCTCTATGGGCTGTGCTTTCTACTTTACTGTGGTTGTGATTACCTTCTAACTCCTCAAATATCTGGCTGATGAATAGCGAAATTATCGCTTAAAAGTATCGATGTTCATCATGTTTCTTAAAACATTCGTTTGAATTAAATAACAAATTGATTACAATTGGTGTGGTCTGACCTCTATTTTAGTGATCCTTGTTAGCTGTCGACGACGGTAAGGATCGCAATTAGCTGCAATTTAATCATTAATAAGGAGTAGCGATGACACGTCTCCAGAATCTCACCACCTCACAAGGTGAGCGCATCGCCGTTGTAAGTGGATTACGTACCCCTTTTGCTCGCCAAGCGACCGCCTTTGATGGTGTGTCTGCGCTTGATATGGGCAAGATGGTAGTGAATGAAATGCTTAATCAAGTCGATATTGATCCTAAGCTGATCGAGCAAGTTGTCTTTGGTCAGGTTGTGCAAATGCCTGCAGCCCCGAACATTGCGCGTGAGATTGTTCTGGGTACTGGCATGCACATTGGTACAGATGCTTATAGTGTGACGCGTGCTTGTGCTACCAGCTTTCAAGCAGCAGCCAATGTAAGCGAAAGTATCTTGTCGGGCACGATTGATATTGGTATCGCGGGTGGTGCTGACTCATCATCGGTATTACCGATAGGCGTGTCGAAAAAAATGGCCGCGACCTTATTGCAGCTAAGCAAAGCAAAAACCATGAGTAAGCGTTTAAAGCTGCTCAGTAAATTAAGCTTAAAAGATTTAATGCCAGTACCGCCTGCGGTTGCTGAATATTCAACAGGACTAAGCATGGGACAAACGGCGGAGCAGATGGCTAAAAGCCATGGCATTACCCGTTTGGAACAAGATGCATTAGCGCACCGATCTCATACTTTAGCAGCGCAAGCATGGCGTGATGGTTTGATCCAAGGTGAAGTGATTACGGCTTTTCCTGAACCTTATCGCCAGTGGATTGATAAAGATAATAATATTCGTGAAGATTCTAGTATGGAATCTTATGCCAAACTTCGCCCGGCGTTTGACCGTAAGTTTGGTACCGTGACGGCGGCAAACAGTACGCCATTAACCGATGGTGCTGCTGCTGTGCTCCTGATGCGAGAAGGCCGCGCTAAAGAGCTGGGTTTTACCCCGCTTGGTTACATTCGATCTTATGCATTTTCTGCCATTGGCGTAGAGCAAGATATGTTAATGGGGCCGTCTTACGCGACACCGATGGCGTTGGATCGCGCAGGGTTGTCGTTATCTGATTTAACCCTGATCGATATGCATGAAGCATTTGCTGCTCAAGCATTATCGAATGTGAAGATGTTTGGCTCGAAGAAATTTGCCCAAGAAAAGCTCGGTCGTAGCGAGGCGATTGGTGAAATCGACATGGATAAATTTAATGTCCTTGGTGGTTCTATCGCTTACGGTCACCCTTTTGCGGCAACGGGTGCGCGAATGATGACGCAAACACTGCGTGAGTTAAAACGTCGCGGTGGTGGATTTGCATTGAATACCGCATGTGCCGCTGGTGGCTTAGGTGCAGCAATGATTTTGGAGGCAGAGTAATGACACAATCAGCATTTACATTAACGTATGGCGATAACGGTGTTGCTTGGCTCAAGATCGATGTGCCTGATGAAAAAATGAATACGCTGCAATCAGCATTTGTCGATCAAGTGACAACTGTACTCGAAGAGCTGAAAACAAAGTCAGATCTTAAAGGTATGGTGGTGCATTCAGGTAAGCCTGATAATTTTATTGCTGGCGCAGACATTAAAATGTTGGCGGCATGTACAACAGCAGAAGAAGCACAGCAACTGGCCGCGCAAGGTCAGGTGTTGTTCTCGCAATTAGAGGCATTACCGTTTCATGTGGTGGCGGCAATTCACGGCCCATGTTTAGGTGGTGGGTTAGAGCTGGCTTTAGCATGTCATAGCCGCGTCTGTTCTGATGATGATAAGACTCGATTAGGCTTGCCTGAAGTACAACTTGGCTTATTGCCTGGTTCGGGGGGAACCCAGCGTTTACCACGTTTGGTCGGTGTTGCTAATTCGCTTGATATGATTTTAACCGGTAAGCAATTACGTGCTAAAAAAGCGAAAAAGATTGGTTTAGTTGAAGAGTCGATCCCCTTGAGTATTTTGCTTGATGTTGCAGAGAAGCAAGCACTAAAACCCAAGCCTAATCGTAAAAGTTCACTACAAGAATGGGCGCTGGGTGGTAATGCGCTGGGCCGTTCATTGGTGTTTGATCAAGCGGCCAAGAAAACCCATGAGAAAACCCGCGGTAATTACCCTGCGGTTGATGCAATTCTTGAAGTGATTAAAGTCGGCTTGCAAGATGACTTGAAAAAAGGCTTTGATCTTGAAGCGAAACGCTTTGGTGAACTGGTCATGAGCCCAGAATCTGCTGCACTGCGCAGCATCTTCTTTGCTACGACAGCCATGAAGAAAGAGCATGGAGCTGATGCTGAACCTAAAACGGTTAAGCGGATTGGCGTATTAGGTGGTGGTTTAATGGGGGGCGGGATCAGCCATGTATCGGCCGTTAAAGCTAAGCTATCGACTCGCATTAAAGATATTGCTAATGATGGCATTAAAAATGCCATGAACTACAACTTTAAACTGTTAGAGAAGCAGCGTAAGCGCCGCATTATTAGTAAAGCAGAGCAGCAATCTAAGATGCTCTCTATTTCAGGTGGTACCGACTACACTGGCTTTAATCATGTTGATGTGGTTATCGAAGCGGTATTTGAAGATTTGAATCTTAAGCATCAAATGGTGAAAGAAATCGAGGAAAACGGCAACGCGCAGACGATCTTCGCAACCAATACTTCATCGCTACCTATTCATCAAATCGCTCAAGCAGCTGAACGTCCTGAAAATGTGGTTGGCTTACATTACTTTAGCCCAGTAGAAAAGATGCCCTTAGTTGAAGTTATTCCACACGAAGGGACATCAGAGCAAACTATCGCCACCGTAGTCGCACTCGCGAAGAAGCAGGGTAAAACCCCGATTGTTGTTGGCGATAAAGCAGGTTTTTACGTAAACCGCATACTGGCACCATACATGAATGAAGCCGCGTCGGTGTTAATGGCTGGCGAACCGATTGAGCATATTGATAATGCCTTGCTTGATTTTGGTTTCCCTGTTGGTCCTATTACGTTACTTGATGAAGTTGGTGTTGATATTGGCGCGAAAATCATGCCGATCCTTGTCGCTGAATTGGGTGAGCGTTTCCAAGGTCCAGACGTTTTCGATGTGTTGCTTGCGGATAACCGTAAGGGGAGAAAAACGGGTAAAGGCTTCTATAAGTACGACAGTAAGAAAAAAGAAGTCGATAAAACCGTGTATAAACTGCTGAATATTGAGCCACAGCAGCATGCTGCCGCAATTGATATCGCTCAGCGTTGTAGCTTAATGATGCTTAACGAAGCTGCCCGCTGTCTAGATGAAGGTGTGATTAAATCGGCGCGTGATGGTGATATTGGGGCAATTTTTGGTATTGGTTTTCCACCATTCTTAGGTGGCCCATTCCGCTATATGGATCAAGTGGGTATCGAGCGTATTGTCGAGCTATTAACTGACTGCACTGATAAATACGGTGAACGCTTCCAGCCATGCGATAAGTTGGTGGCGATGGCGAATGAAGGCCAAACCTTTTATTCGTAGCTGATTTGTACTAATACCTGCACGTTTTATCAGTGACGCGCTTTATTGAAGGTCTGCCTTGTGCAGACCTTTTTTATGGGGGCGTCTTTCATCGTCACTATCACTCATTGTTTTAATATCAACTTGTTGGTGGTTTAGGGTAAGAGCGTAAACGAAAATGGCTTTCGATAAAGCGAGGCCGAATAAAATGATAAAGCAGTAAGGCCAGACTAAGTGCAATGAAAACGTGTAAGTGCAAAACGACAACGGCAATGGTCGAAAACAAAATAATAGTAACAAAAGCATAGATAAGAATATCGAGCTCATCGTGCATTAGCTCTTGTTGGCAATGTGGGCAGCGAAACGATTCTTCGTATTGGCTTAAAAGAGGCGCATGGATATTGCGCTTACAGTGAGGGCAGACATGTTTCATCATTAACCTTTAGTAGATGAATGACGTCCTTATCAGTAACAAAGATCTGTGATTGTAGGTCTTCAATACAAGCTGGCAATTCACTGTGTTAATTGTGTCGATAAGAAATGCTTCTCGTATAGGGCTTTTTTAGCTTATTTATTGTTCTAAAAAGAAATATAGCAAAGGCGCTGAAATTCTCTGTTGCGGAATAGAATAAAAAAACGACCAGAGAGTAACTGGCCGTTAGGTAAATGTCGTCGAAATGAGGTTAACGCGCTTGTTTTTTGAACTCATCAATAGAGTCGATAGGTTGGCCTATATTTAATGGCTCAAGATTCGCATGTGCACCACCTTGGCAATGCATGACCACACGGTTTGCCGTTCGGGGTTTGACGATATCAACAATGAAACGCACCATGTCGGCACGACTTAACGATTTTAGCGCTTCAATGACTTTCTGACGCTGATTAAAACTTTCGTCCTTGTTACCAATACTCACCCAGAATCGTTGGGCGCGGGTGCGTAAGTTAGTATCAGGGTCTGATATTTGGGCAATTAACCCTTGTTTACTGGCTTGCCATTGTTCTTCATTTAATTCGAGTAACACTAATGCGAATTCATTGGTGAAATCATCAATCGCTTCAGACAAGTAACTTGGCCCAGCAACAGGGGATTGAATGTATAAGATCAGCCCTGGGTGGCGGTTAAGCGGTAAATTGGCGGTCCCCACCATATAGCCTAATTGCTGCTTGGTACGTAATTCATGGAAGAAGGTGGTCGACATCAAGTGATTTGCCAGCGTATAGATGGCGATTTTACGCGGTGTCGTTTCTCGCGATTGGTAATACATCAAAATGGCTGAGTCAGCATGGTTACAACTGATCTCATGCGTTTGTGTGCCGCCTTCGCCTAAACGCACTAATGGGCGTTGTGCTTCGCCATATAGTTGGTCGGTAACCCGGAAAGCATCTTTGAGTATTTCCGCCAGTGCGAGAGCATCGTCTTTTAGCCAGTTACCGTAGACGAAAGTATCGATATGAAGCTCGGCAAACATGGCTTCAACAAATTCAGGGAGCTCATCCAGCTCTATGGATTCTAACGCTTCAATTAATGCTGGGTAAGGCGGATTATTGGGTTGTAATAACCCCGTAAGTTCATTGAAGAGTTGGGATATGGGCTTGTCTTCCGCAGCATTACGCCAATTGCGAAGCATCTGTGCTTTGATGTTACGAAAACGCTCTGGGTCAAAGTTACGATTGCCAAACTTATCCAGAATCAGTTTCATCAATAAGGTTTGTTTTTCACTAAAGCCTGACAGTTGTAATGTTACACCGCCTTGGTGCGCATATAAGTTATAAGACATGCCTGCGATTTCAGCAGGGTAGGTACTCTCATTAATTGCTTCTAATAACATCTCTACACATAAACGTGTTTTGACAATATTTCGGGGTGAACTAACAGCGTGTGGACTATCAATCGCCACATAGACCACCCCTTTAGGTACGCGGAATTCATGCTCTTGTTTGTGCCATAAACGAAACCCTGGTAAATCTTGAATAAGTTCGGGGGGCTGTTCGGCATTGTCTGCAAGTGGGTGCGGATCTAGGCTTTCACAAATAAATGGGTTCGGTTCGGGCAGCGTTAACTCAGACGATACGGTAACATTTTGCCAGCGACTCAGTTGAGCGTCAGTAAAGGGTACTACCGAGTAAGGTGTGTGATACCACTGGGCAATTTGGTCATAGTGCTGGCCTTGTGCCACGAGCACTAAACGCATGTTGTCAGGTTTAAGGTACCCTAATAAACCTTGAATAAGCTCTTCATCATATTCCGCCATCATGTAATCGCCATAGACGATATCTTCAGGCGTGTAGTGTAGTAGGTTCATCACTAAATAACTGACGGTATCAAGTGGGCGGCTTTTTTCTTGATAACGGAATGCAAACTCTAACACTGAACGTTTTTCGTTATAGCGCCACTCGTTTAAGCCCTGTGTTTTAATTAATTCAATGTATTGGAAAACCGATTCAACGATTTCATCGATGTTTTCAAGCCCTTTGGGTGTCAGGTTTAATCCCACTGTAAATTCACGGAAGTTATCGCCACTCACACCGCCACCTGCTGCAAGGGTGTTGATTAACCCTCGTTTTTTCAAATATGACATCAGGCTACCTTGCCCTTCATTACCCAGCAAATGGGCAATGTAAGACAAGGGTTTCTTATGATAAAAAGCATCGACTGATGGCATAGTGAAAGACAGTGTTAACTTACGAACTTCTTTAATGGGTTCGATTTGTATGAAACGAGCTGTTTCTTTTTCGGTGACTAACGGTATGTCAATTTTAGGGCGCGGCAAACCGTTTGAAGGAATGAGGCTGAAAAAGTCAGTGGTATATTGCTCCAGCTCGTCTAATGACTGTGGGCCAAGTAAGACTAAGCCCATCACACTGGCTGAATAATGGGTTTGATAAAAGTTGATGAGCTCATCGCGTACCGAGGACTGATCGCGATCATTGAGTGTTGTTAGATCCCCGACAGAAAACTTTGAAAATGGGTGAGCGGGGTTGGTGGTTTCTTTATGTACTTGATATAAGCGACGTACATCGTCTTTTATTTTTAATTTGTACTCGGAGTCAACGGCTTGTCTTTCTTTGTCGACAGCATCTTCATTAAATAAGGGCGCCGTAAAAAACTGACCGAAGCGATCTAGTCCTTCTTCAAAAGTGTGAGGACTGACTTCAAAAAAGAAGGTGGTATTTTCTGTACCTGTCCACGCATTGTTACTGCCGCCACTGCGATTAATGAAGGTTTGGAAGTCGCCGATGACTGGGTATTTTTCCGTTCCAAGAAACAGCATGTGTTCAAGAAAATGAGCCATCCCTTGACGGTCGATAGGGTCATCAAAATGGCCTACATTGACCGTTAATGCGGCTGCAGATCGGGGAGCATCTTCATCATGTACTAATAAGACCTTGAGCGCATTAGGCAAGGTCAGACAGCGATACTGTTTGGGATCATTCGGACTAATGTGCACAGGAGAGCCTATATTATTATGATAATTAGGCTAATTATGACGCTCAACCTTCATGCTGGCAAACTTAACACGCTAACTATGTTGACTTTATTATCATTTTTATCACTTTTTAATTGAGCAATTAACATGGGTTATTACGTACAAATGATAATCAAAGGATTATTGCGAGTCTATTAACGGACATTTGAAGAAACGCTAGTTGAAAATAGCGTTTCTGAGGTCACGGAATAGGAATAGAATTGCCGCAATAGCTATTCAGCATCGGCAAGGCTTGTTAGCATTGTGACGAAATAGAGTATCGGATTAGATCATGCGAATTTTTATTATGCGTCATGGTGAAGCTCAAAACTTTGCCCCAAGTGATGCCGAGCGCCCCCTCACACCACGAGGTGAGTCGCAGTCACGTCAAATGGCGGAACATTTAGCAGAGCAGCTAGATGGCCAACTCGATATGGTATGGGTAAGCCCATACTTACGTGCGCAACAAACGTGGCAAACCATGGTCGATTGCTTACCATCTGCGGCGAAAGTAATGACAGTGGATGACATTACACCCTATGGTGAAGCCGAACAGGTTGCTGCGTACATTAAAGCCGTTATTGGTGTCGAACGCCCCGACACTTTATTGGTTGTATCACACTTGCCATTAGTGGGTTACTTAACGGCAGAGTTAGTTGCCGGTATACAGCCCCCAATGTTCCAAACATCAGCGATTGCGTCTGTAGAATATAATCCAGACACTGACGTTGCTACCTTCCTTGAACAAGCGATTCCGCACGGTTAATTCACCGTGCTATATCATTATTCGCGATCTTTTCTTGTTGGTGCAGTTTTTGCTTAAGAAACGGAAAGGATTGCCGATAAGGTAACCACAAGGGATGGTTTGGCGTAGACCAAGATCGTCATTAGCACCTTCAACAAAAGAATAGCGGTAATGAAAACAAAACTTCTGGCAGTAATTTGCACTCTGTTTCTTTTTGGTTGTGTTCAACCACATCAAGGGCCAAGCATCAATGCAAATGGTGCAATTAAATGGGCTAATGGCTTCAGTGAAGAAATGCACATATCGGCATCTGGCAGCACGTTAACGTTCGCTGCGCCAGACTCTTTCGGTCGCAATGGTGGCGGTATCGCGATTTTTTCACGTATCGACAGTGCACGTAATGGTGACTGTGAACACTACTACAGCGAAGGTGCATTAAAAACACGTATGCAAATCTGCAAAAGTGGTGAAGTTACGTTAATTAAAGAAGGGAAAGTGATTAACGTTGGCGCACTGGCTAAATTCGTTTATTAGGCCAATACACATATTTAGTTATCAATGGGGTAGTTTTAGTGTGAGCCATTAAAGCTATCGTTGATAAGAAGAAGCGAGGAGACCAATGGTCTCCTCGTTTTTTTGTTTTTCCTGCGCACGTTAATTTACCAAATAAGTATTAACGCTCAGGGATGTCTAATAAGACCAATAAGGCACCATTGCCGCCAAACTCCAGTGGTGCTTGGTGGAAAGCCATAACATCTGGGTGTTGTGCTAGCCATAGCGGTGCTTTGGCTTTCAGAATGTGCTTGCCAATACCATGCATAACACAGGCACAAGACACTTTTTCTTTGATGCAGGCGGCAATCATTGCGGCCAGCTCTCGCTTCGCTTCTTGCTGTGTCATACCATGCATATCTAGATACATGTCAGGCACATATACCCCACGGCGAAGCTTTTTCACTTCATATTTAGACACGCCAGTGCGGGCATATTGCATTGGCCCGTTCTCATTTAAATGAGGCTCAAACTCGTCAGAGAAATAAAACTCATGGTTTTGAGTTTCTTTTATCGAGACTTTGGGCTTATTGACGTTTGTGCTCTGTCGGCGTGATGTGATTATGGTATCATGCGTCAACTTTTTTACGCCCTTTACCGCATCTTGGAAGAGAGAGAAGTCATCTTCCAACGCAGGATCTTTTTTAGTCATAATGAATTTCCAACAACTCGATAGCGGTATTGTAGCGTCATTCGGAGGCTATTTTGGATAAGATTTTTGTCGACGAAGCCGTCAACGAACTTCATACATTGCAAGACATGCTACGTTGGACGGTAAGTCGTTTCAATGCTGCGGGTCTTTTTTATGGTCATGGTACTGATAATGCGTGGGATGAAGCTGTTCAGCTTGTGCTTCCAACATTGTATTTGCCGCTAGATATTCCATCAGATGTGCGTGAGTCACGTTTAACAAGCAGCGAGCGTTTACGCATTGTTGAGCGTGTTATTCGTCGTATTAACGAACGTACTCCTGTGTCGTACCTAACGAATAAAGCCTATTTCTGTGGATTAGAGTTCTTTGTTGATGAGCGTGTACTTGTTCCACGTTCACCTATTGGTGAGCTGATTGAAAACAGCTTTGAACCATTTTTAAAAGAACGTCCAACACGTATCATGGATTTGTGTACGGGCAGCGGTTGTATTGGTATCGCAACAGCGCATATGTTCCCAGAAGCAGAGGTCGATATTGTTGATATCTCTACCGACGCACTGGCAGTAGCAGAACAAAACATCACGGATCATGGTTTAGAGCAGCAAGTGATTCCACTGCGTTCGGATCTATTACGTGATGTACCAAAAGACCTTTACGACCTTATCGTGACAAATCCACCTTACGTGGATCAAGAAGATATGGATAGCCTGCCTGACGAATTCCGTCATGAACCTGAGCTTGGTTTAGCGGCGGGTAGTGATGGTCTGAAGTTGGTTCGCCGTATTTTGTCAAATGCACCTGATTACTTGAAAGAGAATGGTGTTTTGATCTGTGAAGTGGGTAACTCCATGATCCACATGGAAGAACAATACCCGAACATTCCATTCACTTGGATCGAATTTGAAAACGGTGGTCATGGTGTATTCATGATGACACGTGAGCAATTGATCGATTGCCAAGACGAGTTCGCTCTTTACCGCGACTAACTCAAGAAGTTAGCGCTTAAAGTGTCGACTTGAATAAAAACGGAGCCTCGCGCTCCGTTTTTTTTCTGCATATTTAATGTTGCTGATTTGACGCTATTGCTGCTTACTGACTAATGACGCCATCACTTCCGCGCGATTATCTAAATAGTCTTTTAGACCAGCACGGCGAAGATCACAAGACGGGCAATCACCACAGCCATCACCAATAATGCCGTTGTAACAAGTCAGTGTTTTCTCGCGAACAAAATCTAACTGATGTTTTTGATCTGCTAAAGCCCACGTTTCGGCTTTATTAAGCCACATCAAAGGCGTTTCGATAGTGAAAGTTCTATCCATTCCCAATACCAATGACTGATTAAGTGATTTCACAAATTCGTCACGACAATCAGGGTAACCCGAAAAGTCTGTTTCACACACACCAGTAATGACAGATTCAGCACCAATTTGGTAAGCGTAAATCCCCGCCAGTGTTAGAAATAGGATATTACGGCCTGGCACAAAAGAGTTCGGTAAGCCGTTGGCTTGCAGCTCGTGTGAAACCTCAATGCTATCGCGAGTTAATGAGCTAATTGCCAATTCATTCAATAAGCCAACATCCATCACTTTATGTGCAGTGATGTTGAGTTCTTTACAGATAGATTCGGCTACTTCAATTTCAAGCTTATGACGTTGACCATAATCGAATGTAATACAGTGTACTTCATCGTATTGGGCAATGGCTTGGATAAGGCAAGTAGTGGAGTCTTGACCACCACTAAAAACAACTACGGCTTTGCGCATGAATCTTTGTCCTTCAAAGTGTTCGTACCGAAAAACAGTCGGTAGGGATCTATCTTTGTTCTGGCACCCTTAATCATGGTGAGAAAAGGGCCTTTCAAAGAGAGGCCAACAGCAGATTTTCTATTGGCGAGGCAATGCTACCTTACCCTGAGTGTAGAAGGAAGTAAGCAGGAATAAGCATGGATAAAGAAACGATAAAGGGGCCAATATACGACGTTAAAAAAAGCCGTAAACATGTATTACGGCTTCTGTATCTTCCTATTTACGAGGTGTTAATGACTAGTTGAATTCACCTGTTTGCTCAAACTGCTCAAGTTGTTGTAAGTAGCCTGAGATATCACCAATGTTTTCGCGTACCCACTCTAGATTGAAATAGGTATCTAAGTAGCGCTCACCACTGTCACATAGCAAGGTCACAATTGAACCTGTCTCGCCGCGTTGTTTCATTTCAATGGCCAATTGCAATACACCATAAAGGTTCGTACCAGTAGAAGCTCCAGCTTTACGGCCTAATAGTTTTTCTAACCAGTGTACTGTTGCCACACTGGCAGCGTCAGGGATAGTGCGCATTTCATCGACTACTCCTGCAATAAAGCTGGGCTCTACACGCGGGCGGCCTATGCCTTCAATACGGCTGCCTTTATCACCAACGAGTGCTGCATTTTGTGTTTTATAAAATTCGTGAAAAACAGAGTTTTCAGGGTCAACCACACACAGTTGTGTCGTGTGCATTTGATAGCGAATGTAACGGCCGATGGTCGCAGATGTACCGCCAGTGCCTGGGCTCATCACAATCCAGCGTGGAATAGGGTGCTCTTCTAATGCCATCTGGCTGAATATGCTGTTGGCAATATTATTATTTCCCCGCCAGTCAGTGGCCCGCTCAGCAAAGGTGAACTGATCCATGTAATGACCATTCATCTCTTTTGCTAAGCGGCGAGATTCGTCATAAATTTCGCTAGGGCTATCCACAAAATGGGCTTGGCCACCATAAAATTTTATTTGTTCTATTTTTTTACAGGCTGTTTTGCGCGGTACAACGGCAATAAAAGGAAGACCAAGCAAACGTGCAAAGTAGGCTTCAGACACGGCAGTGCTACCTGATGATGATTCAATGATTGGAGTGTCTTCATTGATCCAGCCATTACAAAGTGCATAAAGAAAGAGTGAGCGTGCTAAGCGATGTTTCAAGCTACCTGTTGGGTGCGTACTCTCATCTTTTAAATAAATATCAATACCGTCGAGGATTGGAATGTCTAATTTGATAAGGTGCGTGTCTGCTGAGCGTTGGTAATCCGCTTCAATTTTACGAATAGCAGTGTTAATCCATTGTGAGTTATTTGTCATTTTTTAAACCTCAGCAGTCTGTTTTTTTTCTTGATACGGATTATCTTAGTTATTAAATGGGATAAAAACTTTGCTATATTTGCTTGAATAACGCTAAATGTAGAAAAAAATTCTCTGAATGTGAGGTTAGTTGTTAATGAAAGCTCCAATCGATCAAGTTGATAGGACATTACTTAGGTTGCTACAACAAGATGGTACCTTATCGCTTGCGGAATTAGCGGATAAGGTAAATTTAACAACAACCCCTTGTTGGAAACGTTTAAAGCGTTTGGAAGAGAATGGAATTTTACGCCAGCGTGTAGCCTTACTTGACCCTATTCTTCTGGGGTTATCATTCACTGCTTTTGTTCAAATCAAAACCAGCAACCACTCGAAAGAATGGTACAACACCCTAGTCGAAGCTGTGGATGATTTTCCTGAAGTGATGGAGTTTTATCGTATGGCGGGTGAATACGACTATATGATGAAAGTGCAAGTTGCCGATATGGCTGCCTTCGATCAGTTTTATAAGAAAATGGTGAATAGCATTGAAGGGCTCACGAATGTGACGTCGACCTTTGCAATGGAGCCACTGAAATACACTACGGCTTTACCTTTATAGTTTCTTCTCTACATATTTTTTAAAGCCCGCTTTATGACAATTTCGCATAAAGTGGGCTTTTTTATGTGATTTTTAGAATAAATCACGTTTCATATCCATTATGCCATCTGGCTTATATTCGCATATTTCAAATGGTGTATTTTTGATGCAATAAAGGTGATGCGAGTCAATTTTGGCAATAAAAATTATTATCATTACTGTTATTTACATTTTGAAACATATATAGTGCGAACAATTCTCGTTTAGCATCTGTTCGGTGACACTCATTTGTTGTGCAAATAACCGTGATGGAATAATAAAAAAGGAAAAACCGTGAAGAAGTCAACGTTAACGCTTGCCATTGCCGCAGCCGTTTTTGCATCGACTGCGAGTGCCGCAGCTCAAGTTAAAGTGCTTGATAAGACTCATCAGCCAGCAGGTAACTTTCTAGCATATACCGAATTTGAATTATCAGGAGAGCCTTTAGCAGAATCGCTAGGCCTAGATCTTGATGTGTTAGACCCGAATATTGCAGATGATCCAACACCATTTGATTTTGCTGCAGGTATTGAAAGTTACGAGTACTCAGAAGAAGCGATGTACGCGTTGAACTACCAATCGCAAATGGGTCCACACCTTGTTAACGGTCCTGTTAACCAAGCGCGTGGCGGTAAACTTGCTGATTTAGGTAAACGTGTTATCGAAATGGCGGGTGCGGTGGGTTTCCCAGCGAGCGAAATTCCGCAAAACATGTACCCAATTTCGATTCCATATGTTTCGGGTAACCCTGAGTTTGCACAAAAGCCTGACACCACCACAGTTAACGGCGATGAAGTCGAGATTACGACGGCGAAAGGTAATAGCAAAACAGTTCAAACGGTTGTTCCCGCTTATTTCCGTGACTACAAAACATTGGCTTGGGATGAAGCGAGCTTTGATAAAGCATTCAACCCTGCTGCAACTGGCGGTATTTTGCTGAAAGAAGTGATGTGGTCACAAGATTTCTTAGGTGGCATGCACGTCACTGCGACAGATGAAGAAGTAGAAGCTGAATCTGCTGTTATGGATCAAGACGGCAAGCACAGCCTAGGAGTTTCTGCCGCTGATGGCTTTAACGGCATGATGCTGACTGAAATGTCGATTGATAAGATGCTTATCATGCAACAGCAATTAGGCTTTGATGGTAAGAAGCTGGGTGTGAAATTCGGCCCTGATTACGATCCAGCGAAAGGCCCAATTTGGTTCGCGCACAAAGTGGCCGTGACTGAAGGTGAACAAAACGGCGTTAAATCCATTGCGGGTCTAAAAGTAACGGATGGCACATCAACACTACGTGATACTTGGTCAACACTATGGCCTGTAGCGGAATTCTTTGCATTCAGTGATCAACGTGAAGCAAACAGCGCGCAAAATCCTGCCTTCTTAGCGGTATTTGATGGTGCTCCATTTACGGCGGCCCCTGCGGCTAACACTGATGCGAATGAAGGAAATGATGTCGTTGCTGACGATGCTTTCTCGTTAGCGAACAACATCTCAAACCTTTTATTTAAAAACATTGCAGCGCTGCACTACAACCAAGCGAAAGGTACGTTTGTTACCGAATTCAAAGATGGTAAGCAAGGCAACCAAGTTGATACTTACGATGCTGCGTACTCGATTGTTGCACTATCGATTTACCAACGTGCGAAAGATGCATTGCCTGTTGGTTATGCTTCTGCAGAGTCTGGTGATGTAGACCTGAAAACCGCAGCGGGTAAAGACGCATTAGCGATGATCAAAGGTCAGGCTGACTTCATCATTGATCACCTTGTAAGCAGCAACGGCCTTGTGTTTGATGGCCTAACGTTAAATAAAGTGAACACCCTCAACAAAGACAAATCACTGGATGCACAGTTTGCTGCTATTCGTGGTTTGGTCGCCGCTTACCTTGCAACGGATGATGTGAAGTACAAGCAAGCTGCCCGTTCTATTTACCTAGCGGTAGAGAAAAACATGTTTGATAAAAACATCAACACATGGGCAACCGTACCGGGTAAAGCAACTATCCACACTCCGTACACTGAAGCGGCAATTTCAGGTGGTCTGCGCGAAGCGATTCTCCACCTGAAAAACGAAGAAGGCGAGAACGAGCCAGCACTAGAATTAACTACCCTAACGGATCGTTATGTCAGCTGGTTCCGCACTGTGATTAATGGCGGTATGCAGTTAGCAGAGTGGATGGGTGATTCAGGTGAAAACCAAATTAAAGGTAGCAGCTCAACGGATACAGATGAAGATGGTGTTCATCAAATCATCGCGGCTGGTGGCAAGTTTGGTACTGCAATGACAATGGCAAATAAGGCCAGTGTTAAATAACCAGTCACCATAATTTGTTACGGATTAGGCAGCGATTTTGTATCGCTGCCTTTGTCGTTTTTATCATTTTGATTATTTATTGTGTTTTTTATCGGTAAGTAATGACGGGTAGTGAGTAAGAATTGTTATGGCTGCGCATAGTGTGTCGGAACAGCTTCCGAAGTCTGGGTGGTTTAACCAATGGTGGCTGAGTTTGGCTTATCACCATAAATGGGCTGAATCTTTACTCTATATGATGTTTTTCAGCGGGATCTTGCTTTGGGATCGCGTTGGGGTGACGTGGCAGGTTGAGCGTTGGTTACTGTTGGCACACATGCTGGTAGGCGCAACCTTGTTCAGTCTTATTGTTGGCGCATTTTGGGGCGCTCACCGTCGTCTGATCGTTAAAAGTAATAAGCCATTTCTACGCCAAACCGGCACTTTGATTGAGTGGCTCTTGATAGCGTGCAGCCTCAGCGGCTTCTATCTGATTTTTTACGGTAACACGGGCAACCCCCTTGGTGTCGTAATGCAAAATATTCACTTCTATTCATCTTGGTTACTGGCTCCATTGGTGTTTCGCCATGCAATGCGCTGGAGCGTGTTAAACCTATCGAAATTTTTTAAGTGATGAATAGCAAAAACAGTAAAAATTGTTTGGGGAAAACATG
This sequence comes from Photobacterium sanguinicancri, assembly GCF_002265265.1. Classification (GTDB taxonomy): domain Bacteria; phylum Pseudomonadota; class Gammaproteobacteria; order Enterobacterales; family Vibrionaceae; genus Photobacterium; species Photobacterium sanguinicancri. The sequence goes on along the minus strand of NZ_NOIF01000021.1, from coordinate 22,205 downwards.
TTAGCCAGTTTTTTAATTACTCTACGAGAAGGGCTGGAAGCCTTCTTGCTTGTGGGCATCGCCTTATCCTATTTAGCTAAACTTAATGCCCGCCAATACAATAAATATATCTATTTAGGGGTGTTTGTCGGTTTGTTGCTTTCATTGGTTGTGGCTGTTGTGTTCCAAGTGGTCGTCGATCAGTTTAGCAACGAGCTATACCGTAACTATTTGATGGCAGGGATCCTCACTTTTGCGACTGTCGTGCTGACTTACATGGCGATCTGGATGCAGAATCAGGCCAAAAACCAAGTCGCGCAGATGCAGCAAGATGTATCTGATATGGTCAGTTCGGGCAACTTATTTGGCTTGGTCTTTTTGTCTTTGTTGGCGGTGTTGCGTGAAGGTTTTGAGACGATTTTATTTTTCTCTGCCTTGATGTATTCAAACTTTGGTGAATTCAGCACCCAAGATGCCTTAATTGGTGCTGTCGCAGGTCTGTTACTTTCACTGGCAATCGTGTGGTTGATGTTACGTACAACGCGTAATGTTCCGTTGCGATCTTTTTTCCGCTGGACCAGCCTACTGATCATTGTGATTGCAGCTGGGCTGTTATCGTCGGCAGTGAACATGTTGCAAGCGGCACACGTATTGCCTGTTCTTCATGCGCAGCTTTTTGATATTTCGCACATCCTCGATGATCGTGGAGTGTTTGGCACTTTCTTACGTGCTTTGTTTGGCTACAACTCTTCGCCGGGGTTATTACAACTCGCGGTTTGGGGCGGCTACATGGTGACATTTATCTTTTTCTGGAATCGAGGTTATAAGCAAGCATGAGTACGGCAGCTGAAAATAAACATATTGCGGTATTAGGTGCCGGTCCTGCGGGTTTGATGGCGGCGTGGGAGTTAATGGAAGCGGGTTACCAAGTGACCATTCTAGATCGTGATGATCATGTTGGTGGCATGTGTGCCACTCAGACTTTTACGGGGCAACATGGTGATTACCGATTTGATTTTGGTGGCCACCGTTTTATTACCAAGAACCCCAAACTGCTGGCCTTCGTGGATTCACTGATGGGTGAAGAATTATTGTTCGCCCAACGTAAAAGTGTCATTCGCTACCGTGGCCGTATTTATCAGTATCCCTTGGCGCTGGTGGATTTGATCAAGAATGCACCTTTACCGTTGTTGGTGGGGGGCGCAGTCGATTTAGCGAAGCAAATCTTTAAGCCAAAACCACAAGATCAATCTTCGGTGAGTTTTGCTGAGTGGATTGAAAGCCGCTTTGGTACCACCTTGTATAAGCACTTTTTTGAAGGTTATACCGGCAAATTATGGGGCATTGATCCTAAGTTTTTATCTGGTGACTGGGCGTCACAGCGTATTAGCCTGATGGATTTGAAAGACGTCGCACGTCGTTTATTACCTGGACGCCGCTCGTCGGTGCGTACTTACGCTCGCCAATACCGTTACCCTAAACTGGGCTTTGGTCAGCTGTATACTCGCCTTGCTGAAGAGCTTGAAAAGAAAGGTGTCACCATCGTTTTAAATAGCGATGTCTGCGGTTTGACGGTCAATGCTAACCAGCAGATTGAGCAAGTTGAGTACCGTCATCAGGGGGTAACGAAAACCCTTAGCTGCGATAACGTGATTTCGACCTTGCCACTATCCTTGATGTGTCAACTGACAGGATTCGACAGTGGATTAGAGTTTCGTTCATTGCGCTTTATGAATATGCCAATGGAAACTCAAGATATCTCTGACAACACTTGGCAATACCTTTCTGATCCTGAATTGCTAGGCACGCGTCTGCAAGAGCCCAAACGCCGTTCTTCATTTATGGCACCTGAAGGACGCTCTTCTGTGATGATCGAAATTCCATGTAATAAAAATGATGATGTGTGGAACATGGACGGTGATCGTCTGCAACAGCGTGTTCTTGCGGATCTGGCGTCATTAGGTGTTGATCCTCAGCTTGCGACGGGGGAGTACTTCACGTCTTACACCGAGCATGCTTATCCGTTGATGGACATGACCTATCAAGCGAAGCGCGAAAAAGCGATCACCCACCTTTCGCAATATAGCAATTTAATCATGACAGGACGTCAAGGTACATTCCGCTATATTTTCACCGATACCGCAATGGAAATGGGCATGATGGCTGCGCAATCTGTGATTGATGGTAAAGATCGTCGTCGGAAGATTTTTGATTTTCGTAACGAAAAGACCGTGATTGAAGTCCAGAGTGTCGCATAGCTAGCCAACAGGAATAACAGATGAAACGACAAGGTTATGTTCAATTATTCGCACGGCTGTTAGTGCTTGGTTTAGTTTTATTGGCGAGCACATCAAGCTATGCCTACTCCTATGCCGCGGCAGGTAAAGAACCTGTTATTGATGGTCGTGAAGCTATTTTGACTGCTTTGAACCAGCAAGATTTTGTGGCAGTACAACGTGCCGTAGATGGGTTGACGGATGAGTTTACCTATCTACAAAAAGAGCATCAGGTTGATCTGTTTACGCCGATGCAAGCGGCAGTGGCGGCCAAGGATGCAGCAAAAGTTGAAGCGGTGATGGATCGCGCTGTGGTTGAAGAAATCATTCGTCGCTTAGACGGTGCAGGTAAAAACTTGGCCGATTATCAAGTCGCAAAAGTCTTAGTTGTAAAAAGTAAGCTGTTTCTTGATTTGATCACGCCCAAGTTGGATGACGTCCACCGCCAACAAGCAGATCTGGCTATCCAAGGCACACTAGAGTCCATAGGTAACCCTGGGGTATTTGGTGTGGGACAAGCGCCAGCGGATCCTCAAGCATTTAAGCAGCAAAGCCAATTGTTGATTGATGCGATCAGCACTTTGCACCAGTAGTAAGGCGGTGAATTAAACGTGGGCCAGCTAAAGCTTGATGCTGTAGCAAGACAGGGTAAACAAACGAGTCTTTGCCTGCTCGCTATGCCCTATAAAGTAGTTTGGCCGGGGTGCGCCCTGTTTATCCTGCTGGCTTACCTGCTTTGGTGGCATTGGATTGGGCAATTTCCACTGCAACTCACCAGTGATGATGCGCTGAATTTTGCTCGCGGTGTTGAGCGCTTTTCGGTGCTGGAGTTTCGACCTCACTTTCCGGGGTATCCTGCATTCATTGGTTTTGCGCGATTAGCTGCGCTATGGGTTGCGCCTAATGCTGCTGCGATCTGGGTGTCATTAATGAGCGCCATGCTGATCCCTTTGGCTGTCGCTCGCTTGATTTATTTATGTTCGCTTTCATTGGTTGCTGCAACGTTCGGCGGTGTCTTAGCTTTAACGCAACCTTTGCTGGCTTCAATGGCCTTAAGTGGCTTATCCGATGCACCCGCAATTTTGTTGTTGCTGGTGGCTTTGGTCGCTGCGGTGCAAAAACAGTACTGGCAGGTGGGCTTGTGGTTGGGGGTGATGCTTGCTACTCGTCCATCCTATGTCGTACTTGCTTTGGGTGTGGCAGCGGTACCATGGTGGCAAGGTCTGCATCGCCAACAGGGCTTCGTCGGGCAAACAAAGGCCTTTTTGAAAGCCAGCTGTTCATTGGCTTTGGTCGGGAGTGTGAGCCTAATTTTTATTTGGGCGCATGATGGTGCAGCTTATATCACCGAAGGGATCCGTTTTACTCAAGGACACTTTGCCATTTGGGGCAATACCGTTGAGGGGAATGATGCAACCTTGTGGCAATGGGTTAGCGCATTGCGTGAGGGCTTTGGTGGATTATTGCTATGGGCAAGTTTGCTGTCACTCAGTGCAGCTATAGCGATGGGCCGCATTAAGTCGACCTGCCTATTGGGCTTATCGCGTGCGGTTGCTTCACCAGCGTTGGCAGCTTTAGCCACGGTCGCAGCTTTGTACTGGGTATGGATCAGTGTTGGGCAAAACCCTGACAATTTACGCCATTGGGCACCGGTATTGTTTTTAGCGCTAGTGGTGATGTCAGCACAAATGGCCCGTTTGGTACAAGGTCGCCCAGTGCTGATTGTGGTGGTGGTTGGTCTTATTAGTTATCACGGTGGACGCAATATCGACACCATGATGCCATCGCTTAAGCTGGAGCAAACTCAGCTTCAATCGCCGATACAGCAGGCGATCCAATGGATCCGTACCCAACCACAAATCAAGGTGGTAGGTACAAATTACAGCGTGAATTTATTACGTGCCCAGCTTCAAGATCGCGCGGTATATGACATGTTTTACCCCAGTAGCCAGCGAGCGCTACGAGAGCAAGCGCACCAAGTTCCAAATAGTGCGTGGCGTATTTCTGGTACTCAGCTATCAGGATTGAAACTTGAAGCACAGTTTGCACCAAGGTTTATTGGTGAACGGCGCCTCTTTTTATATCAGATAAGTCAGTAATGAGACTGGCTGATTGGAAGTTATGTGAGTGTAAAGGCAAATGAATTTAAATAGTAAATATAAGCCTATTAAGCAGTTGTTTTTATTGATTGTTGTGCTGATGAGTCAATCAGTCTTCGCGATCGAAAAAAGCAGCTCGATGCTTTTTAATAGCGATAAAACGCAGATCATCAGTGCGAATTTTGATGCCGGCAGTGTCAGTCTGCTCAATCGAGAAAACGGTGACATTGAAAAAGAGGTCACCATAGGTCGTGATATCCGCCGTATTGCGCTTACCCAAGATGAGACACTATTACTGGCAACGGATTACTTAAGTGATCAGGTTGTACTCTTAGATGCCAAAACACTCGCGACCAAGCAAGTGACGCAAGTGCCATCGCGTCCATTTGGTGTAGTGTTTGATGCTAATAATCAGCAATTTTATGTCACTAGCTTTGAACGGGATAAGTTATTGGTGATTGATCGCAAAGGGGAGGTTACTCAAACCTTAGCAACGGCTTCCACGCCACGTGGCTTGGCTTTGACCGATGATGGTCGTTTGTTGATTACCCATGCGTTATCGGGCGAAGTTTCAATTTATAACGTGACAACCCCAACGCCGCAGCTTATCAAAGTGGTGCAACTTGCAGAGACCCCCGCCCATCAAGAGAAAACCACGCCACAAGGTAAGCCACGTTTATTAGATAATATTGTGATTTCGCCTGATGGTCAGCAGGCATGGTTACCCCATGTACTGTGGTCGTTTAGCCATGATTTCCACTTTCAGTCGACTGTCTTCCCTACGGTGTCGATTTTGGATTTGGAGCAGGGCAATGAACATGAAATTATTGATGAACGTAAGCAGCTATTTAAACAAATCAACATAATTGAAAGCGGTAACCGTATCCGCATCGTTTCAAATCCCCATGATGGTGTGTTTACCGCAGATGGAAAGAAAGTCATTTTCACCTTAGCGGGTTCTGAAGATTTGATGGTGTTTGATTTATCTCGCCAAGGTAAGAAAAACAAAAAACGTCACCGCCGTAAGAAGTTTCAAGGCGGGGTTAAAGCTACCCAGATTTTCCGTAATGTGCCGGGTGATAATCCGCGCGGCATTTTGGTAGCTGGGCGAGAGTTGTATGTACAAAATGCGATGTCATTGGATATTGCTAAATTTGATACTGGTGCTGTAGGGCCATTTGCCAAAGTTAAGCTGACGAAAGCAAACTTTGCCAACTTGGTGAGTGCCGATCCACTACCGACACAATTGCGCCGAGGCAAAACCTTATTTAACCGTGCCAACATGGCCGATAATCCTAAATTCCCTATGGCGGGGGATTTCTGGATGAGCTGTAATTCTTGTCACCTTGATGGCTTTAACTTTACTAACCGTCAACTGATGGAAGACGGCAAGAAGGACCGCTTTGAAAATGCAACTACTGGTCATGTTGACGTACGTAAGATGATCGCTGGCGACCCGATTGGCGCTTATATCGATATTATTCAAAAGACGCAAGGTGGTATGGGCGGCGATCCGCGTGAAGACGATATGCCACCCGTGAATGTCGAGCAACCGCCATTGGAAGCGGCAAAAATGATGATGGCTTTGAATGAATATGTTCGTTCACCAGAAAACTTGCCGTATCTCTCAACTTGGCTGCGTCTTGATGACAATAAGCGTTACACCCATCCCGATGAGTGGGTCAATTCCGCAGAGTGTTCAGATTGCCACACCACGATTTACGACCAATGGGCGGATTCTAACCATGGTATGAATATGGATCACCCTTATTACCGTTTTCAAGAAGATGTCGCGGCACAAAGCGAAGGGGAAGAGTTCCGTGTGCTCTGTCGTGGCTGCCATGCGCCTCAAATGGTGATCAATGGTGAGAATAAGCCATTTTCCGACTTTGGTGATATGCGAGAAAAAGGTGGCAAGTCACTCAAACTGGCATTGGCTCATGGTCAGTCAGTGAATGAACGAGGTACTGGGTGTGTGTTCTGTCACCGTGTGACCAAAGCGGAAAATGCAGGTGGTAACACCGACATGACGGTTAACCTTAAAGATCGAGACAGCTATGTGTTTGAAGATGCGAAAAACAGCATGCTGAAATGGCTATCAGAAAAACAAATTAATGCGATGCCAGAACCACATAAAGCCTCTTACTCTAACCCTGAGCTTTATCAGAGTTCATTGTATTGTGCGACATGCCACAATGAATTTACTACGGGGCAAGGGGCGAATGTGAATGACAACTTCGGTGAGTGGTTAGCATCCCCATTTAATGCACCTGGAAATCCAGTCCAGAATAAGACGTGTATTGATTGTCATATGACGCAAGATGTCACTAATTTTGATAATAAAGTCGGTGGTCAATCAACCAATGACGGCCCAATGAAGTCGAACTTACGTTCGCACCACTTGGTGGGCGGAAACTACTTCTTTACTGGGATGCGTAATCCTGAGCATAAGAAGATGAGTATCGACATTCTAAAGACGGCACTGAGCTTAGACGTTGAAAAACAAGGTAACCAACTAACGGCTAAAGTGACCAATGTGAACTCAGGCCATGATATGCCTGGTGGTGCTCGCCGCCAGGTGTGGTTGGAAGTGATTGCCACTGATGCCAACGGTAAGCAGGTATTTACCAGTGGTGTGATGCAAAATGGCGTGATCCCGAAAGATGCTCATAAATTTATTAAAGTAGGTGTTGATAAAGACGGTAAGCCTGTCGGATTGCGTTTCTGGCGCTATGTCAAAATTGGCAAAGACACCCGCATTAAATCTGGTGAAACCCGCAATGAGGTGTTTGAATTACCTGCTGATGTGCAATATCCGTTAACGGTTTCAACTCGAGTGCTATATCAAGTGTTTGCCAAAGGCTTAACGGATAAAGTACGCGCCGCATACCCTGATGAGCATATCCCTGATCCTGAAGTGATTGAATTGCAGGCTGTGACGAAGACGTATGCGACTAACAATGGGTGACTCAGAGCGTCAATAGCAAAGTATTAAGCTTGCAGTAATCGACTAAAATACCGCAACAAACTGAAAGAGGCTTATCCAGAATAAGCCTCTTTTTTTTTCGTTAATATAATCACCATTAAATGCTAACTGTACAAAGTGATATATGCCTAATCACAGACTAGAGGTGCTCTTAACTTAGATGGATGTCTGCTTTTTTATTAAGGATTAAATAAGTTGTTGAATAAAAATACCATAGTTAGATAATTATCAGTGTTAATGGGATGTTTCAGATTCATTCCTACCTAAGATCTTCTTCGAGATCGACTAAAAAAGACGATAAAGCATTAGCTCTCACCTATTTGATGCTTACATTTTGGCTGTACCTGATGTCTGTGGAGGGATGATGCAGATTTTCTGGCAACTTCGTTGGTTCTTTATACAAGAGTGGCGCCGATACGGTGGCGCAATCATGATTTTGGGTGTGGTGGCGTTATTTGAGCTAGTCCCCCCCAAGGCTATTGGCTGGGTAGTGGACAGTGTTGTGGCAGGCGACATGTCGACATCAACCTTATTACTGAGTTTAGCTGGGCTGATTGCTTTGTGGGGCGTGGTATATGTACTGCGTATTATTTGGCGAGTTTGGCTATTTAGTGCGGCGGCAAAATTAGGGACAGTGATCCGTAACCGCTTATATCGTCATTTTTCATCACATCCTCCCGTCTTTTTTGAACGGTTTAAAACCGGTGATTTGATGGCCCGTTCTACCAACGATGTTAACTCGGTGGTGCTAACCGCAGGTGAAGGGGTATTAACGGCTGCAGATTCATTACTCACTGGTATTGTCGTGCTATTGGTCATGACAACCCAATACAGTTGGGAGCTGACGGTACTGGCGTTACTGCCTATGCCGATAATGGCTATTGCGGTATTTTTTCTGGGGCGTCAATTACACACACGCTTTGGTGTTTCACAAGCTGCGTTTTCTAACCTTACTGATAAAACCCAAGAAACGCTTAATGGCGTACGGATGATCCGTGCTTTTGGGCTTGAGCAGCGTCAACAGCAAGAGTTTGATGCGGTTGTTGATGATACTGGCCGAAAGAACCTCGCAGTAGAAAAAGTCGATGCACTGTTTAATCCAGTAATCCAAATCACCATCGGCATGTCCTTCTTTTTGAGTGTCGCTGGTGGTGCGTATTTTGTCTCGACGGGGCGTTTATCGCTTGGTGATCTGACGGCCTTTACCTTGTACCAAGGCTTGATGATTTGGCCAATGCTTGCCATGGCGTGGTTGTTTAATATTCTGGAACGAGGTTCCGCGGCGTGGAAGCGGTTGCAGCATATTTTTGATGAAGCCCCTGAGATTGTCAGCGGTGAAACCGCTTTAGATAAACATCAGCAAACCTTGTCTGTCGGCATTGAACAATTTACTTGGAAAAGTCAGCAGTTTAGTGTGCTCAATGATGTGAAATTTGATTTACCCGCAGGGCATATGTTGGGGATCGCAGGGCCTGTCGGTAGCGGTAAATCGACCTTGCTGGGGTTATTATTGCGTCAGCAAACCTTGATTGATGGCTCAATTAAATACGGTGATATTAGTATTGAATCTGCCAACTTAGATCATTGGCGCAGCCGCTTTGCCGTGGTGAGTCAAACGCCGTTTCTGTTTTCTCGTTCGATTGCCGATAACATTGCGTTAGGGCAACCTGATGCAACAGAAGAGTCTATTCGTGAAGCGGCGAGATTGGCCTGTATTGATGATGACATTATGCAGTTTCCCGAAGGCTACGCCACCTTAGTGGGTGAAAAGGGTATTACACTTTCTGGCGGACAAAAGCAGCGCATAGCAATAGCGCGAGCTTTACTGCTTCAGGCTGAAATTTTAGTGTTAGATGATGCACTATCTGCGGTAGATGGTAAAACCGAGCATCAAATCTTAAGTAATTTACGTCGTGAACAGACACGGCAAACGGTGATTGTGATTGCACATCGCCTAACAGCTTTAGAGCAAGCAGAAGAAATTCTCGTATTACAGCATGGCTGTATTGCTGAACGTGGCACGCATAAAGCCTTAATTAAGGCCGAGAGTTGGTATGCAGAAATGTACCGTTACCAGAAATTAGAACAAGCAATCGAGGGGGCGTAATGAAAGGGGCTGTTAATCCGAAAATACTAAAACGCCTGCTGAGTTATGGCTTAACAGATAAGCGAAAGTTAGCGATTGCCATTGTTTTCTTATTTGTTGCATCGATGGCGGATGTGGCGGGCCCTTGGCTGATGCAGCATTTTATCGATAACCATATAGCCAAAGACGATTACCCTTTAAAGGTGATGGTTGGGCTTGGTGCGAGCTATGTTGGCTTAATGATTATTGCCGCTCTATTTCAATATTGGCAGGCCATTCGTTTTAATGATATTGCAATCGGGGTGGTGCAAACGGTTCGGAAAGAGCTGTTTGGCAAGATTTTGAATCAGCCATTATCGGCATTTGATTATATGCCGACGGGGCGATTGATCTCTCGGATCACTAATGACACGGAATCAATTAAAGACTTTTATATCTTCGTGATTTCAACGGTCGTAAAAAACATCGCGCTAATTAGCGTTATGTTGGTTGTGATGAGTATGCTGAGCTGGCGTTTAACGCTAGTGGTCATGGTGCTGCTACCGATAGTCGTCGGCGTTATGATCATTTATCAGCGCAAGAGTGCAGACACTTACCGCCGTATGCGTGATTTACTGTCAGACATTAATGCCTCGATGAGTGAATCAATTCAGGGCATGAGCTTAATCCAATTAATGCGCCAAGAGCGTGCGTTTAGCCAACAGTTTGCCGAAATCAATAAGGAGCACCTAGCTGCTCAAGTGAAAGTAACCAAGCTAAATGGCCTATTGTTACGGCCATTAATTGATTTACTCTCCGGTATTGCGCTGATCTCTTTGGTTGCTGTATTTGGCGTCAGTGGCGTGGAGCTTGTTGGGGTCGGGGTCTTATATGCCTTTATTAGTTACCTTGGTCGTGTGACCGAGCCATTGATAGAACTGACCCAGCAACTTTCATTATTACAGCAAGCCCTGGTGGCGAGTGAGCGTATTTTTGGCTTTATTGATGCGAAGCAACAAGCCTATGGTGAAGATAAACAACCGTTAGCCACCGGTGCAATACAGTGCGATAAGATCACTTTTAGTTATGATGGTAAACAAACCATATTGAAAGATATCTCCATTGATTTACCGCACCGTGGTTTCCTCGCATTAGTGGGACATACTGGCAGTGGAAAGAGCACATTAGCCTCGCTTTTAATGGGCTTTTACCCGGTAAAAGACGGGGAAGTTCGTATCGATGGGCGACCATTGGCAAGCCTTGAGCAAGCCGTATTACGGCAAGGTGTCGCCATGGTGCAGCAAGACCCACATGTACTCAGTGATACTGTGCGCGAAAATATTTGCTTAGGCCGTACCGTCAGTGATGACGCGGTTTGGCAGGCGTTAGAAGATGTTGGTTTAGCGGCGCAAATTCGTCAATATAGCGATCTATTGGAGACCCGATTAGGTGGTGGTGAAGTCAATTTATCGGCAGGGCAAAAGCAACTATTAGCATTGGCACGGGTATTGGTTGCGAAGCCTAAGCTTCTGATTTTAGATGAAGCAACCGCCAATATTGATTCTGGGACCGAGCAAAATATTCAACGCGGTCTGGCGTTGCTACGTCAAGATATGAGTATTGTGGTGATTGCCCACCGTTTATCAACCATCATGGATGCTGATGAAATTGTGGTACTCAGCCGTGGTGAAATTATCGAGCGAGGCACACACCAACAACTATTGACCGAGCAGGGTCACTACTTGCAGATGTACCAGCTGCAGCAGGCAAGCGAACACCTTCAACAGCTAGAAAATGATGGTATGGAAGCTGCCTCAGCATAATGTTGATGAAATTGAAATATTGAGTGGTCATTGTTAGCATAATATTGCTTAACGATATGATTAATATGAATGATTTTACCTAACCCTGACAAAGCCTTAGTAAGTGGCAGTATGCTTATTCATGGGCTCAATGCTTTGTGAACTAGCATAAAGTCAAACGCCACAGAAACCGGCGTCGTTTCTGTGGCGTTTTATCATTTGTTATACGGCTGTAGTCTTGATGCCGTTAGCACTATTTATGGTGACGCATCAGCCCTTCTTGGACGGCAGAGGCAACAAGTTCACCTTTTTGATTGTATATTTCACCGCGAACAAGACCACGAGAACCACTGGCTGATGGGCTATCGATCACGTACAGCAGCCATTCATCTAAGCGGAATGGGCGGTGGAACCACATTGAGTGATCTATGGTAGCCACTTGAAGCTTAGGTGTTAGCAGCGTTACTCCATGTGGTTGCAGGGCGGTGACTAAAAAGCCCCAGTCTGAAGCATACGCCAATACATACTGGTGAATACGTAAGTCATCTGGCATTTCGCCATTGGCTTTTATCCATAAGTATTGTTTTGCCTCTGTTTTGGTCGGGCTTAATGGGTTGATAACATTAACCGGACGTACTTCAATAGGACGATCACGGCTAAATGTTTCTACCGCTTGCTTTGGTAAGTAATCAGCAAGAGATTTCACTAACTCTGTTTCAGATTTAAGTGTCTCAGGTGCTGGAACATCAGGCATAGTAGATTGATGGCTATAGCCTTCTTCTTCTCCCTGATAAGAGGCCGTTAAATAGAAAATAGGACGGCCATTTTGAATTGCTTTTACGCGGCGAGTACTAAAGCTTTTACCGTCGCGTAAATTTTCAACATCATAAATAATGGGCTTTTGCGGGTCGCCCGGACGAAGAAAGTAGCTATGGAATGAATGAACATGACGGTCCGCTTCCACGGTTTTCTTTGCAGCAGAGAGCGATTGACCAATAACTTGGCCACCATAAACTTGGGGTAACCCGAGATGTTCACTTTGCCCACGGAACAAACCTTGTTCAAGAGGTTCTAAGTGCAACAGCGTGAGAAGTTCAGTCAGTTCTTTGCTCATCTGGTATCCATTATTAATGATATTGAATGTTAAAAGATAAGCACTATCTTGCTGATAGTCTAGGTAATTGCTTATCTTTGATTAAGAGTTTTACGAGGACTTCGCTATAATTTCAAGTTAAATCGCATCATGATGTCCAACCTTAACGATATATATGGGGTTTATATCAAACGATTTAAAGGCGAAAGTAGTGAAAGTCATAATGAATGAATCGTAGGGTATTATGAGGTTAACAATGAAAAAGGTTATTACAGTCTTATTGGGCTTAGCCGCAGCATTAGCAGTAACGGCATGTTCAACAATTATTCAGCAAGACAAAGGCATAGATACAGTGGAAGGAACAGTGAGCTACCGTGAGCGTATTGCAATACCAGCGGAAGCCAAAGTGACAGTGACCTTGTCTGATGTGTCTTTAATGGATGTTGCAGCCGAAGTGATCAGCCAACAGTCTTTCCTCGCTGATGGTAAGCAAGTCCCGTTTAGCTTCCAGCTTGATTATGAAACCGATGAAATTATCGCCAATCATACCTATGCTGTGAGTGCGCGCATCGAAGTCGATGGTAAGTTGATGTTCATTACAGACACTTCAAACCGCGTGATTACCGATCCAAATAAGACTGAAAAGATTGATTTGATGTTAGTAAAAACGCATTAAAAATCCGCGTATTACTAGGTACTCAGTTTGAGAGCAAAGCATTGGCTTCCCCCCAATGCTTTGAATCTCCTTTAACGGCAGACTTCCCACCGATAAATACGTAACGATAGCTTTCCGCCATCACTTACGGTAACCCCTTCACTACGTAATTTTTCACGCTGACGCGCAAGATCATCCCCCGTTAATGAAATCATCCCTTTAGCGTTAATCACTCTGTGCCAAGGAAGTTTCGAGCCTTCAGGTAAGCGAGACATCAGCTTTCCGACTTGCCGAGCATAACCGGGAAAGCCTGCTAATCGTGCGATATCACCGTAGGTTGCTACCGTTCCTGTCGGAATTTGATAGACCACGCTATAGATTTGCCCAGTAAAATCGTCCATATTAAGAGTTAGACCGTAAGAAATAGACTGCTATTTTTCTATGTCCTACCGAACAACGCAAGGAGGTGCTGCCATGTTGTATGCCGCGTTATTAGTTCTGGTCAGTGTTGCATTAACCGTATTAGGTGTCACTGCACTCGGATACAGTGATGGGCAGCTACCTGCTCTCGCTTTAGCTATTCCTGCTCTCTGGCTTCTTCCGCAAGGAGGAATGGCAGCATGGTTGCTGCTTATTGGCCTTGGCGCGTACGGCATGGTCTTGCCTGAGCAGCCTCTGGCGCTTTCCATCAGTATTTTTATGATGCTGCCTGTCTTTAATATTTGTATGTCTCAAAAGAGTAGTTGGCAACTGGGTGCATTGTTAGTTTCCATTATTCTCGCCATGGATGTCGGGTTGATGGCACTGCAAAGCGAAGGCAAGTTGCCTGGAAGTAGTTTGTATACTGTGGTGCAAATATTAGCAGTGGGTGTTATTTGGTTTGCTTGTCGCAGTTGGCGACCGATAGAAGGTAATACATGGTGGCCACTGTTTCTTGTGGTGCCATTATGGGTTGGTGGCATGCAACACGCTGCGTTAGTCGCATTATGTATTACTGGCTTAATTGCAGCGATGCAGGGGATGGAGAAGGTTAAATTTGGTGATTGGGTGCCTCGTCTGTCTTGGGTACTCCCAGCTGTGGGGTTTGCTACCTTGGTCGTCGTACCACACTTTGATGTACCCAACCCAATATTGGTAGCTTGGTTACTGATACTCGGTGGCGCATTGCTAGGTGAATACTTGCTGGAAGATCCTGAAGAGGTATAACTCGGCTTAGTACAAGAAATAGCTCAGAAATGAGTTAATTCAAACGGATAAGGCAGTAATGCTCGAGTTTTGTGTAATAAAACACCACTTAAACGAGAGTTTACCGAGAACGCCTTGCAAAGCTACAAGCCTTAGTAGATAATCCATCCCGTTCTCGTCGAGAGACAAAGAATCTATGGAGGCCCCCTTTGGTCCTCCCGCAACACTAACTTGTGAACCTGGTCAGGCCCGGAAGGGAGCAGCCACAATGAGCGACGTGTGTGCCGGGATGTGGCTGGAGGGGGCTTCCACCCATCTGCCGTTTGGTAATCTCTATAGAACTCTCACTTCAACACCCAGCTATTCTTTTTTCGTTTCATTTCTCTATCTCCTGATACTATATTCCTTGCACCGTTTGTTATCTCAAGCTGACTATTTCCCGTTATCTCTTACGCCCTCTGTTCACATTAATACCACTATTTCTTCTTTTGTAATTCACTTAATAAATTGAATTTTAAATGGTTTGTTTTTCGCATGTATGTTATCAAATATGACTTGATGTTGATCAATTGTGGTATTTTTGTTCATAGCTACGCTTAAAGGTACTGATACTTTCCGCTATACAAGCTAAATAAAAATGAATGTAAGGAGAATAATAATGAAGCTTTCGACCATTGCTGTTTTTGTTGTCGCTGTATTCATCCCCTTTAGTACAGCTCAGGCAAAAGAGACCACCTTAGAGAGTAGTAAACTGACTACGAGCTTAATCCTTGATGGAAAAATCGATGCGGCGTGGAATGACGCTAAATCGATATCTCAGAAGCTAACTAAACTTCCTTACAAGCCTAACAACGGTTATAGCGGGATCAAAAGAACAAGTGTTGAAATGAAATCGCTCTACGACGATGAATACGTTTATTTTCTGGTTACTTATGCCGATCCCACAATGAGTATTGATAGGTTTCCCTGGATCAAGCAAGACGATGGTAGTTGGAAGCAGTTATCAAATAAAGACAGCACAGGGCATGACAATACTTATTATGAAGATAAGTTTGCGGTTTATTGGGATATAAATACGCAAGATTTCGCCCAAAAAGGTTGTAATGCCGCCTGTCACAGAGCAGAGGGCGGTATGAATGCTGGGCGTAAAGATAATAACCCTGCACGTAAATACACCAAAGAGGGTGAGTTCATTGATATGTGGCATTGGAAAGGGGTGAGAACCGCCGCGCATAATCAGTTGGATGATCAATACGTTGATAGTAATACCGACCCTAAAGAGAATAAAGGGTGGGGGCGTAAAGGGGACAGTAAAATCAGTGGTGGCTATGTTAATAACATTAAAGATGGTCAGCCCGCATTTGTCTCAGATAACTTAACCAATGAAACGTTACTAATCCTAGATTCCGAGAAGAAGCCATTTACGGTTGAATACAATAAGACCGATCGCATTCCAGGGCTAACAGGCAAGCCATTTGTTGGTTCTCGTGGTGATGTTGAAGTCGCTGCTCGCTGGAATGAAGGTGTATGGGTACTTGAAATGAAACGTAAGCTAGTGACCACAGGAGAAAATTCAGAGACTCAAGATGTCCAATTTAATGATCTAACCAAGGTTTATCCATTTGGTATTGCTGTCTTTGATAATTCACAAATCAATCATATATATCACCGTGGGGTACTGAATTTTAAGTTTAAATAAAGTATCAGGTAGATTAGGCAGGGCCAATTTATATTGGCCTACTCTCATTTTTATATGAATGAGTATGGTTATGGTTGTCATTTTTGGTCGTTTTTTATTCCAGCTCTTATTATGCCTGACACTATTGTCACTTTTATTGGGGTCATACCCAGCTGGAGCGATTGATTTAAAAACTAAAGCTTTTTCATCTCAAGCCAACGATGATGCTCAAATGGCGGTGTTGATAAAAGAGAATAAGCGGTGTATTCGCTGTCATCACAAGCCGCGTTTAATTAAAGGGATAGAAGCGATTACGTCTGTTGGTGTCCATGCGAGTTCTGATTTTTATAACAATTGTACCGCCTGTCATGGCCCTAAGGGCGATCACCCTAAAAGATCTGATACGATAATTTCATATAAGATTCAGGGCGATATGTCCGTTTTCACTCAAAACAAGCAATGTATAGCCTGCCATTCACCTGATCATTTGCGAAGTAGTGAGTGGACGCATGATGTACATGCCACCAAGTTGCTCTGCTCAACCTGCCATAGTTTGCATCGTGAATTTGATCCAATCATAGGGATAGATAAAAAAATCCGAATTGGATTGTGTCGAACTTGCCATGAAGCGATTCAGCGCGCGTTGAAGCTTAGGTTAAATAATTAGGTGACTGATATGATCAAGCGTATCGCTTTACTATTCGCAGTTGTGTTGCTTAACGTTGCCTTTGCTGGAGAGCTACCGAACCCAGATGAGGATAATCTTGCGAATTTTCACCTGTTAGATGAGACCTGTAGCGGCCAATGCCACCAAGAAGAAAAGCCATCAGAGGATCTTGAATTCGAGTTCAATAGTTGTGTCGAGTGCCATGATAGTTTATCAAATTTGGATGGGCCTCAGCACAATATTAAACATCAAGAGAGTGAAGGGATGGAGTGCGTAGAATGTCACTTTCCACATGAGGAGTTCGACCCCAAAGAGATCTGTACTGATTGCCATGATGAAGGGTGGAAGGCATTAGGCGTCATGCACCGTGAGTATAGAGGCGGCATGAGCAATAACAATTTACCGTATTTAGTTGTTCTGACGTTTTCTACGTTTTAAATGTCGCATTGATTCTCTTGCACCAGACGACTACCTGCCAGCTCAATGACTGTATGAAATCGCTATTAAGACGGAAATAGAATCATTACTGATGAAGGAATATAGTGGGGGCCTCTTAAAATTGAGAGGCCTAATTCAGTGTGTCTGGTGACAGCGATTAGTTTTGATTACGATCGTTTTTCTTACTCTGCAGAGAAAGATCAGTGAATGCCGTAATGTTTTGTTTTGATTCTAGCCAAGCACGGTTGGCATCGCCTTCGATGATCGCTTCAACAATACCAGTATGGCTGATACCACTTTGCGAAAGGTCGTAATCATTATGGGTGAGTTTGATGTAACTTTTTAGTTGATTAGAAATCTGTTCATATATTTTTATGAATTTATTGCTCTTACTGATTTCGACAACTTTTCTATGCAATTCAAAGTCTTTTTCACAAACGTCGAAGATATCCAAGGTTTCTGTGCCACATAATTCACAGAATTCATTGTAAATACGACTTAACTCATCTTTATCATCTTGGGTCGCTTTTTCTGCTGCCATTACCGCTGCTTGTGACTCAATGGCAACACGTAAATTGTAGAGCTCCCACAAATCATCGTCTGACAAAGTGAAGACATGCCAGCCAACATAAGGTTTTTGTATCACTAAGCCTTCATGTGAAAGTGAGTTCAGTGCCATGCGAACAGTACTGCGCGAAAGCTCTAGTTCTTTCGATAGCGTACTCTCAACAATTTTATCGCCCATCACTAGCTGACCCGAAACTATCATATCTCTAATAAATTCAGTGGCTTGCTCTTCTAGGCTCTGTTTGTTGATCTTCATTTTCATGATTTGTTCTTAGTGCATGCTTTAAGTTATTGAAAAATATAACACGAACTTGTGATGTTTGTCATATTTTGTCATCTGTAGATCTGTATACTGCCGATTGTCGGACAATAGACAATTAACTGTTAACGATAGACAGAGAATATAATAATGAAAGCAATAAAACTTTCTTCTACAGACAACGTAGCCACGCTATTGGGTAGTGTAGAAAAGCATGAATTAGTTGAAATTATTTCCGCTAACAATGAAGTGATTGCACAAGTTAATGCCCTACAAAAAATCACATTCGGTAATAAGATTGCGCTTGGCGATATCCCGCTGGGTGAGCACATTTTGAAATGTGGCCATTCAATTGGTAAATCGATTGTTGAAATCCCGCTAGGTCAACTTGTTCATGTTCAAAACGTTCGCAGTGAACGTTTAGACATTCCAGACGCAATAATCGAAGAAATCATCAAGCAAATGGGGATCGAGCAATAATGAGCGCGACATTTAAAGGCTACCCACGTCCAAACGGTACATTTGGTATTCGCAATAATGTAATGATCGTTGCGATTGATGAATGTTGTGAAGGTATTGCACGCAATATCAGCAAAGAAATTGATGATTCAGTTGTTGTTACTAACCATTACACCTGTATGTATGGTGGCAACGAAGAAATGATCGATACCATCATTCACACGGCAACTAACCCAAACATTGCTGGTGTGCTGGTTATCGCGATGGGTTGTGGCTCTATCGATCCTGAAATGGTGGCAGGGCCTGTTCGTCAACAAGGCTTCCCCGTTCATACCCTGACGGTTATTAAGAACAAGGGCACTGTCGAAACAATTAAAGACGGTATCGAACTTGCGAAAGAACTAAAAGCATACGCAGACAGTGTCGAGCGTGTAGATACACCTGTTTCCGCGCTACGTATCGGTATTAAGTGTGGTGGTTCTGACACCTCTAGCGGCCTAGCTTCTAATCCTTCAGTAGGCGCGGCATCAGACAAGCTTGTAGATATGGGCGCGATCACCATGGCGGGTGAGTTACTTGAACTGCTGGGTTGTGAAGAGATCCTAAAAGCGCGTTCAGTTACCCCTGAAGTGGGCGAGAAGATTGAGCGCTTGATCGCTGAAGACCTAAAACGCTGGCATGTTATCGAAGGCACTGAAACGATGTCTATCGGCAACAGTGTGGGTGGCCTTACAACCATCGATGAAAAATCACAGGGTGCAATGCACAAAACAGGTACTCGTCCTATTCAAGACTGCCTGCGCATTAACCATATTCACCGTGAAAAACCAACCGTTCCAGGTTTCTACCTAACAGAAACAACCATGTTGTGTGGTGGTGCTGCAATGCACTTTGCATCACTTGGCTGTCAGTTAATTCTGTGGACAGCAGGCGCTGCGGGTTTCAATAACTCGATTGTTCCGGTTATTCGTGTGTCAGGTAATACGTCTCTTATCACTGCAGATATGGACATTAATGCTTGTGGAATCATGGATGCAACAGACACGATTGATAACGTATCAAACCAGATCATCGACAAAGTGTTCGCGGTAGCAAGCGGTGCACCAACCAACTTGGAAGGTGTTGGTTTTGCTTATGCTTCGCTATATCAAAAAGACCAGCGTTTAGAGCATGTCATCGGTATTTGCCCTCAATAATCATTGTTGCCTTTAAAAAGGGTCTTCTGAGCCCCTTTAATTGAGAATAAAAAAAATGAGTAAACCTATTCCTAATAAATCACTTGGGTTAAGCCTTGCGCTTGTGTGTGCTGCTTTATGGGGTGCTTCGTTCCCGCTAGGTGGTGTTCTTGCTGGTAAACTTGATCCTGTTGTTTTAGCTATCGCACGTTACGCGATTGCAACATTAGGTTTTGTTGTTCTGTTTGCTTTTTCTAAAAAGCACACTCTGAAGAAAATCCAAAACAAGAAAGATGCAATCTTGCTAATGAGTGCGGGTATTTCAGCACAAGCGATATTCTTTTACTTTACGATTCTTGCTTACGAATTCACCTCATCAGGTGAAATCGGCGTTATCAATGGTATGGCCCCGTTCCTAACCATGCTAGCGGTATTTGTTATCGATAAAATTAAGCCGTCGGCGCCAAAAGTCTTTGCCGTTGTTTTGTCTCTAGTGGGGGCGGCAGTTATTGCTTATGACCCATCGAATAAGATCCAAGGTATTAACCTAGGTCACTTATTCGCACTGTGTGGTGTACTGGGTTTTGTTACTTACAACTACATCTTAGGCAAATTCGGTTCAGACCTAAACTCTCGTTACGACACCTTCTCTAGCTGCTTCTACCAATTCGCAGCTGCAACAGGTGCGCTACTTATCGTTGGTCTAGTAACGGGTGCTGATTTTAGCTCGGCAGTGGTACTGGTGGAGAATGGTAAATACATCGCAACTATCTTGTCGCTAGGTCTTCTATGTTCTGGTATTGCATACGCGGTATGGGAAGTGGCAACACTGAAAACGCAAGATGCAGTTATCACCACAATGGCACTGAACGTCCTACCATTATTTGCGATGATCGTTGCTTACTTCCTACTAGGTGAAGTGATGACAATGCAAAAACTGGCTGGTGTGGTAACAGTAGTTGTCGCGCTTTGTATCTACACAGTTGGTGACAAATTCAAGAAACCCGCTGTTGTTCAAGAAGCTGCAGCTTAATTAGAACACGCTACTAACTCGCTGTTAGTCCCTATGCTGGCAGCGAATTTCAAGCTGAGTCTAATTGCTCCACGATTGGACTAAGTACTGAATATATTTAATATCAGAGAAACAAAATGCAATTTAACGAATTGAAAATCACTGAAGTAGAAGTTATTCACCTGCGTGTTCCTGCTCTTGATGAAGCTTGTGAATGGGGTGAGGATGGTGTTCTTATCCGCGTACACACAAACGCAGGTATCACAGGGGTGGGCGAGTCTGATAGCTCACCTATGATGATTCAAGCTTGCATTAAAGCTACTCAAAGCCACGGTTCTTCTCAAGGTCTTGAACGTCTTCTTGTTGGTGAAAACCCGCTAGAAATCGAACGCCTATACACTAAGATGTACAACGGCACTCATTATGCTGGCCGTCGCTCAACCATGATCCACGCTATCTCTGCTATTGATATGGCGCTATGGGACATCGCGGGTAAATTCTACAAAGTGCCTGTATGGCAGCTTCTAGGTGGTAAATTCCGTGAAAAGATCCGTGCATACGGCACGTTTATTCCTTCGGCAATTAAAGAAGAAAACATTGCTCGCACAGCTGAATTGCTAGCTCAAGGCTTTACTTCACTGAAGTTTGGTGGCGGTCCGTTAGGTAAAAATGCAGAGACTGATTACGAGATCATCAAGACCGTTTGTGAAACCGCTCGCGGCATCAACAAAGACGTCGAAATTGCAATCGACCTAGCAAGTGCATGGCGTACAGCTGGCCACACTATTGAAATGGCTAAGAAGCTTGAAGAATTTAACCTGCTATGGATTGAAGAGCCGATTACTGATGATGTTCTTGCGGGCTACCGTAAGATTTCTCAATCGACGTCACAAAAGCTGGCTGGTGGTGAAACCTTGACTACTCGTTACGAGTTTGCGAACTTCATTGAAAAGTCGGGCGCTGATTTCGTACAACCTGACGTGACGCGTTGTGGTGGTATTAGTGAGATGGTTAAGATCTACGACATGGCGCACATGGCAGGGATGAAGCTAGTTCCTCACGGTTTCTCAACCGGTATCTTAATTGCAGCCACTGTGCACTTCCTCGCTTCTCGTGAGCATGGTGACCTGATTGAATACTCGCAGAGTACAAGTCCACTGTTTACGTCACTGGTTAAAAACCAAATTGCTTTTGAAGATGGTTATGTTGCAGTGCCAAACACCATAGGCTTGGGTGTTGAACTTGATGAAGAAATTATTGCTAAATACCGTGTAGAATAACTCAAACGGTAGAAATTAAGTGAGGTGGGCTGCTACTCACCTAATTAACGCTTTACCACGTCCTCACTAGGAAATGACCAAGAAGTCATTAATTGAATATTAATGACAGCTAAATGTCTGGTTATTTTTGTCTAGTCTAAAATTGAAGAGCTTAGATGCGAGAGTATTTAGGCTCTTTTTTTGTGTGATAATTCACATTGATATTTTGTTTTATTTGCATATATCCCCACTTAATCATCCTTTTGTTCGCAGTGTTATCCAATCGTGTTTTTCGTGTCACAATTATCATTTGAATGCTGTTTTTTTGTCGGCTTATATATTATGGTGGCGAAAATTCGCTAGTGAAAAATGCACTATGCAGTGATATTTACTGCTCAGTGTTGTCCGCATAATAGGTCTGTGATAAATGTTGTCTGAAGCTAAAACAAGAAAAAAAATACTTTCAAATGCAACAGATCTCTTTGCTCATAATCCATATGGAAAAGTGACAATTAGAAAAATTGCGCAAAGTGCTAATGTTAGCCCTAGTT
>NZ_NOIF01000020.1 GCF_002265265.1 Photobacterium sanguinicancri | reverse complement strand
CTCTCAACGAGCCGTTATCTTTTTAAATAAACATCAATTTATTGGTTCTGAATGCATTGGCTACAGGTACAGCAGCTATCATCGACTTACCACGTAAATAAATCTTTCACCCAACCACCAGCACCCGGTTCACAACGGGCTTTAAGTTGCCCCTTATTATCCCAGACAGGCAGTGATTGCTCGCCTTGGCAATCAAAACCCAAAGTTCCATTAGGTTGACGGTGGAACTTAGCTGTCGAGATTTTACTCGGCCATGATAAGCGCAATGGCTCTGGTTGACGCGACTTAAGGTAATGACTATACATTCGAAGTGCACCCGATGAACCCGTTAGGTTCACTGGTTTATTATCGTCTCGTCCAACCCATATAGTTACCACTTCACGACCATCGGCACCAACATACCAGCTATCACGGTTTTTATCAGTTGTCCCCGTTTTACCAGCCAAGGCCGCCCAACCAAACTGTGGCTGGAGAAAACGAGCGGTGCCCTGACTAACCACATTCTTCATTCCATAGGTGGTTAACCATGCCGCTTGCTGCGGAACAGCCTGCCTCGCTTTAGGGTAATTTTGGTAAAGTAAAATACCTTGCTGATCCACCACTGAGCGTAATGCGGTTAATTCAGCTTTACGACCACCACTGGTAATACTTTGGAACATCTGAGTGACTTCAAATGGCGTTAGCGTAAACGAACCCAATAAGATCGACGGTAATTTCGGAATTTCATTACGATCTACGCCCAGTTGCTCCATGGTCTTGATCACATCGTTCAAACCAACAGCCATACCAAGGTTCACTGTTGGTACGTTTAACGACTTAGCGAGCGCGTAGTACAGCGGGACTTGCCCACGGAATTTACGATCATAGTTACGCGGCTTCCAATTGTTACCCTTGCTGCCTTTAAGCATGATCGGTTTGTCATCGATGGTGCTGGCTAAGGTATAACGTTCGGGCTGGCGCAGCGCCGCTAAATATACCGCGGGCTTCACTAATGAACCAATTTGACGACTGGCATCTAATGCGCGGTTAAACCCGGCATACCCTGGACGACTACCGCCAATCATGGCACGAACTTCACCGCTGACACGATCCACTGCCACCATCGCAGTTTCTACCTCTACCCCCGCCTTTTTGTTCAGTTGTGGCACCATAGTGCTCACCATTTTTTCCGCTTCTTGTTGCGATAATGGATCTAAAGTACTGAAAACGCGCAAGCCCACACCTGGCGTAAACTTATCGCCAACTTTATCTTTCAGTTCTCGCTGCAGCTGCTGGAAGTATGCAGGCTGACGCGTGGAGATCCGAGCCTTAGACTGCAAGTCTAATGGGCGCGATGCTGCTAGCTCATATTGCTTGCCGTTTAAAATGCCGTTATCCATCATCAAACGCAGCACCAAATCACGGCGTTGACGCGCACGTTCCGGATTACGCCATGGATTGTAATAAGACGGGCCTTTCACTAAACCGACTAACAAGGCTTGCTGATCAATTCTGAGCTCTTGCAACGGTCGGCCAAAATACAAACGCGCACCAAGGGCAAAACCATGGACTTCTTTGCCACCATTCTGACCGAGGTAAATTTCATTCAAGTACGCCTCTAAGATCCGATCTTTGTTGTAACGATAATCTAAGATCAAAGCGATATAGGCTTCGCGCAGCTTACGCCACAAGGTTTTCTCTTGAGATAGAAAGAGGTTCTTCGCTAACTGCTGGGTTAGCGTACTGCCACCTTGTACGGTGCGTCCTGCTTTTATATTGGCAAATAATGCTCGTACAATTGCCAACGGTGAAACACCGTCATGTTGATAAAAATCACGATCTTCGGTCACCAACAAGGCATCTACTAACACTTCAGGGAATTGCTCTCGTGGCAAAAACATCCGCTGCTCACGCCCTGTCGCACCAATCATACCCAGCATTTTAGGTTCAATGCGCACATAGCCCAATTGGCGCTTTGAACCCACTTCATGGATGCTTTGCAATTGGTTTCCATCAAACGTCAGCATCACATGACGCTTGCCTTCAAGCCCATTATCAAACTCAAACGGACGACGGATCACCTCGATACGAGTGGACGATGATGAGTATTCACCAACCCGTTGCGGCGAGCGCACTTTGTGATACTGCAATAAATCCAGCTCACGGCGTACTTCGTCAATTGTGACGGTTTGACCGGGTTCAAGGTTAAGTACCCTGCCATACACGACCGCTGGTAAATTCCATAGCTGACCATCAAATTTATTTTTCACCACGGTATCGAGATAGATCCCGACCATCAGCACCACGGCAAACACCACAATCGTCAGCTTAACGCCAAAGCCAAGCAGCTTGCGCCACCAACTTGATGAAGCTTTTGTTTTTTTACGCGAGTTTTTTTTTCTAGGGCTGCGCTTACCCGTGGCAGTTTTTTTAGCCGGTGCTTTTTTAGGTGCTTTACCGTCAGATTTAGCTGGCGCTTTTCGCTTAGGGCCACTTCGTGGAGCTTGTGCTGCCTCACGAATAGATAACTTCATCATGTTCTTTCAACTTTGGTTTATGCCACGGGTTTAAATTCAGACGCGATTAATCATGATGCTCAAAAGAGCATTAACAGCACGCAGACCTTGTTGTGCGAGTGTTGTTCTCTATAGGTGTCGCTTTATTTTTTTTGTCGGCTCATGATTCGCGGGATCATCTGGCCAAGGATGTTTAGGGTATCGCCCTTTCATTTCTTTTTTCACTTCGTTATACGAACCTTGCCAGAAAGCCGCTAGATCTTGGGTGATCTGTAGCGGACGCTGGGCTGGTGATAACAGTTCAAGCACCACCGAAACCTTGCCATTAGCTAGCTGTGGTGAATGTTTCTCGCCAAACATTTCTTGCAGCTTAACGGCTAATACGGGCTGTTGCCCCACCAAGTAACGGATGGGGTAACGCGAGCCCGTCGGAACTTGATAATGCGTCGGTAGCGCCACGTCTAATGCTTGGGCTTTATCCCAACCTAATCGTGCCGTTAACGCTTGTGCGACATCCAGTTTCGCGAGTGCTTTTAACGTTTTCATTCCATTCATGTACGGCAGCAGCCACATTTCCGCGTCTGCTAATAAACTTTTTTCATCCATGGCTGGTAATGCTAATTCAGGTAACCATTGTGTTGCACAGCGAGCACGTACTAACAAACTGTCAGCCTTTGCGTTCCAATTTAAAACACTCAGCCCTTTTCGCATTACAGCATTCAGTAACGCTTCGCTGGCTTTAGCCGCGTCCGGTTCACCTTGCAGCTGACGCTTCAGTATCAACTTACCGCAGCACCAATGGGTTTCTGCGGTTAGACGCCCTTTTTTATCATCCCAATCAAGCCACTCGCGCTCATAGAATAGATGAGGCAGTAACGAATGTAAGTGATCACTGTCAGCGGATACGGCTGAAAATATACGGCTATCACCTTGACGGGTTTTGATAACATCAACAACCACCAACACATCACTATCTGCCAATGGTTCATCAGGTGACAGCATTGCCCCTTGCCCATTCGATAATTGATAGCGACCATCCCCATTGCGAGATAAAGCAATACGGTCAGGAAACCCAGCCGCCAGTAAAGGCGCCAGCCAATCACGTTCAAGCTGCCACCGAGCCACTTTTTTATTATCTAATTTACTGTAATGCTGTTGGGCACGTTGCAAATACTGAGCGGTACGCGCCAACTTACCACTTTCCAGCAAACTTAATTGAAAGTGTAAATCGGGGTTTTGATTACCACGTGGTGGCTCTTCTAACACCGCCACTAACATTGCAGCGGTTATCATCGCGGCTGGACCATGCTGTTTAGCAAATGCCAAGATTGCCGCATGGCGAGGGTCAGCGCCGAGTTGCTGGATCTGCACGCCTCGCTCTGTGACTTGTAAACGCTCATCAAACGCGCCTAATTGCTGTAACAACCGCTGAGATTGGTGCAAGTTAATCGAGGGAGGAACATCGAGCCAATGTAAATCAGCGGCGTCTTGGCATCCCCATTGCGCTAACTCCATCGCTAATGCGGTTAAATCTGCACGTAATATTTCAGGCTGCGGGGTCGCAGGTTGACGAGATAGCAACTCTTCGCTGTATAAACGCAAGCACACACCCGGCTCTAATCGCCCCGCTCGTCCCGAGCGCTGCTCTGCGGATGATTGCGCGATGCGAACTTTCTCTAATCGGCTGATCCCTGTTTTGGGATCCCAATGAGCTATGCGCTCTAAGCCGGTATCCACCACCAAGCGTACGCCTTCAATGGTTAAACTGGTTTCGGCAATATTGGTGGCAAGTACAACTTTACGCTGTCCTGTTAGGGCAGGCTGAATGGCTTGTTGCTGCTGTTTAGGATTCAGTTGACCAAAGAGTGGGCAGATAACAGTATCCGCCGCCACAGCGGGTATGAGGCGCTCTGCTAAGCGTTTAATTTCACCTGCACCAGGTAAAAACACCAACATTGAACCCGTTTCTTGGTTCAGCAAGCGATGAATTTCACGCTCAACCCCTGCGAGCCAGTCACGATCATCGGCAATTGCATGGTAGCGATATTCAACCGGGAAACAGCGCCCTAGCGATTCGGTATAACTGGCTTGTGGCAATAATTGAGTCAGTGCCTGTTCATCCAGCGTGGCCGACATGACTAACAACTGTAAATCGTCACGTAACGCTTCTTGTACTTCCAGCGCTAATGCTAACGCCGTATCAGCATGAATACTGCGCTCATGAAACTCATCAAAGATCAGTAAACTAATACCAGCTAACTCAGGGTCTTGTTGCAACATACGGGTCATTACCCCTTCGGTTACAATTTCTAACCGTGTTGCTGCACTCACTTTGGTTTCGCCACGTACACGTAAACCAATTGTCTGCCCGACTTTTTCACCCAGCTGCTCCGCGAGGTAAGTCGCAATATTACGGGCCGCCAGCCGACGCGGCTCTAACATGACAATTTTGCCTGTGACTGCCGATGCTTGTAATAGTCTTAATGGCAAACGAGTCGACTTACCTGCACCCGGTGGCGCTTTGAGGATCAATTGTGAGTGCGTGGTCAACTGGCGAAGAAGATCGGGGATAACGGCATCAATAGGCAGCTGTGACAATGTAAAAACCTTGTGTCATGGTTGAATTACGGGGCATGAGCCATCATTGTATGGCACCTACTACAGAGATCAAATGCACGAATAAACCAAATACTGCTTTTTACGCTAGATTTTGATCACACTGAGATAATCAGGATTAAGCTGGCTAGCAAGCTAGAGGTAACCTTGGTGCCTTGACCTATAAAAATAAAAAACAGGAAGCTCAATGAAATTTGCTCAGCCATTACAATCTGCACTGCTCATCAAACGCTACAAACGCTTTTTAGCTGATATAAAGTTGCCTGATGGTGAAATTCGTACTATCCATTGTGCCAACACTGGCGCGATGACAGGTTGTGCAGAACCAGGCAGCACCGTCTGGTTTTCAACATCTGACAATCCGAAACGAAAATACCCCAATAGCTGGGAGCTCACCCAAACATTGGCTGGAGACTGGATCTGTGTAAACACCATTCAAGCGAATAAGTTAGCTGTTGAGGCAATAAACAAGGGCGCTATCACAGAATTACTTGGTTATTCATCACTCAAAACTGAAGTTAAGTATGGTAGCGAAAACAGCAGGATAGATATCCTCTTAGAGGATGACTCTAAACCAGCCTGCTATATTGAAGTAAAGAGCGTGACATTACTGGAAAATGGACAGGGTTATTTCCCAGATGCGGTGACTACTCGTGGGCAAAAGCACCTAAGAGAATTAATGGAAGTCGCACAGAGTGGGCAACGTGCCGTACTTTTTTTCGCTATTTTGCACTCGGGGATTGAAAATGTGGCTGCGGCACACCATATAGACCCGAACTATCACCAATTGATAAAAGAAGCAGAAAAGGCAGGCGTCGAAATTATCAGCTATAAGGCTAACTTGAGCCAGCATGATATCGAATTGCATACTTGTATAGAATTTAGTCATCCGTCGTGAAAAATGATGCTTTCTTCACAATGGTATAAAATTGAATATATGCAGCAATTGCCACCAATACACCTTTCTGCTATAGATACCGCCCAAAATTAACCAGTGACGGTTATTAGGTATATTAGGAGACGCTATATGCCAGAGAGCAACGTTAAAAAATCGCTAGGCATCCTGGCTATTGCTGGGGTTGAGCCATACCAGGAAAAAGCTGGTGAAGAATACATGGGTGAAGCGCAACTAAAGCACTTCACAGTCATTCTTGAGTCGTGGCGTAACCAGCTTCGTGAAGAAGTTGATCGTACTGTGAATCACATGCAGGACGAAGCAGCAAACTTCCCGGATCCTGTTGACCGTGCAGCTCAAGAAGAAGAGTTCAGTCTTGAGCTTCGTAACCGTGACCGCGAACGTAAACTGATCAAAAAGATCGAGAAAACGCTTCAACGTATCGAAGATGATGATTTTGGTTTCTGTGATTCTTGCGGCATCGAGATTGGCATCCGCCGTCTTGAAGCTCGCCCAACAGCTGATCTTTGTATCGACTGTAAGACATTGGCAGAAATCAAAGAAAAACAGATGGCTGGCTAATACTTACGTATTTCAACCACTGTGAAGAGGGAGCGTTAGCTCCCTCTTTCATTTATAACCATTCGAACATTCAATACCGCCCATATCGATCTGAATAAGTATGTGATTGATTTTCTTTGCTTATCCCTATGTGAGTAGGTGATTTTTAAGAAAATGATCAGATAGTTGTTCATTTAGGTATAACGACTTTGGTAACCCCAAGTAACGCATGATAAGTACAACACAAGGCTATGTAGGACGTTTTGCGCCCTCCCCGTCAGGACCTTTGCACTTTGGCTCTCTAATCGCAGCCCTTGGTAGCTATTTACAAGCAAAATCTCAACAAGGGAAATGGTTAGTTCGCATGGAGGATCTTGATCCCCCACGCGAAATGCCCGGTGCTGCTGATGATATCCTCCGTACTCTTGAAGCCTATGGCTTACATTGGGATGGCGATGTGATGTATCAAAGCCAACGCCATGATGCTTATCAAGCCCAGATTGATCAGTGGTTAAGCGAACAACACGCTTATTACTGCCAATGTACGCGTAAGCAAATCAAAGAAGCGGGTGGTTTTTATCCTGGCACATGCCGTGACTTGCACTTGTCAGCTCAAGGATGCGCAGTTCGCTTAAAAGTGAATGCGCCAATCACTGAGTTTGATGACTTATTACATGGTCGTATCGAGATCCCACTCTCGCTGGCGCAAGAAGACTTCATTATCCACCGTCGCGACGGGTTATTTGCTTATAACCTCGCGGTCGTGCTTGATGATATCGAACAAGGCGTTACCGAAGTGGTTCGAGGTGCCGATTTAATTGAACCGACAGGCCGACAAATTGGTCTTTATCGTCAATTAAATCAGCCGGAAGTACGCTACTTGCACTTACCATTGGCAGTCACCGAGAATGGCAATAAGCTATCGAAACAAAATCATGCGCCCGCCATTGATAAACAACAGCCCAAGCCAGCCTTATTGGCTGCAATGCGCTTCTTGGCGATGACACCACCCGAGGCACTCGGCCAAGCAAGCTTAGCTGAAATCCTCAATTGGGGTGTCCAGAACTGGCAACATAATACATTGCCAAAGTCGACCGCTATCACACTAGCATTCAAAAATGGCGTGCTGTGATATATGATATGCGGCTGTTTGTTGAATCCGATGCACGAAAATGGGGTGTATTATCTTTAATCGAGTCGCCAGCTTTTGCCGTAAGGTATTGAATATTGAGAACAGTACTCGCACTACCGAGGACCTAACCTTGCAAATTATTCCACGCCAAGAGCACGGTATTTCACGTCGAGACATCAGCGAAAATGCGCTGAAAGTACTATATCGCTTAAATAAGGCAGGCTTTGATGCTTATCTTGTTGGCGGTGGTGTACGTGATATTTTACTTGGCAAACAACCCAAAGATTTCGATATCGCGACCAATGCAACGCCTGAAGAGATCAAAGATCTGTTCCGTAACTGCCGCCTAATTGGCCGCCGTTTCCGTTTGGCGCATATTTTATTTGGCCGTGATGTTATCGAAGTCGCTACCTTCCGTGGTCACCACGAAGATGCAAAACCCGCCCCACAAGCAGGTAATAATAAGAAGCAACAACCCGTTTCTGCGCAAAATCAGGAAGGGATGTTACTACGCGATAATGTGTACGGTTCAATTGATGAAGATGCCGAGCGCCGTGACTTCACGGTCAATGCGCTTTACTACAACATTGATGATTACTCGATCAGCGATTACACCAACGGTGTACAAGATCTTGAAGACCGCATCATTCGCTTAATTGGCGATCCAGAAACGCGTTACCGTGAAGACCCAGTACGTATGTTACGTGCGGCACGCTTCGCTGCGAAATTGGATATGACCATTGAAGAGCGTACTGCGGCTCCGATTAAAGAGTTGTCGACACTATTACGTGATATTCCCGCGGCACGTCTGTTTGAAGAAAGCTTAAAGCTACTGCAATCAGGCCAAGGTTTTGCAACTTACGAGTTGCTGCGTGAATACAATCTATTCCAGCAGCTGTTTCCTATCCAAAGTGAACACTTCACTGAAGATAAAAACAGCGACACTGAAAAGATGATTGCATACATTTTGAAGGCAACTGACAAACGTATCGCTAAAGATATGCGCGTTAATCCAGCCTTCATGTACGCAGCTATGCTGTGGTACCCAATGACCACACGCGCAGAAGAGATTTCGATCACTAGCGGGTTATCGTACTACGATGCCTTCATGGTTGCTGCGAATGACATTCTGGATGAGCAGGTGAAAACCATCGCAATTCCACGTCGTCATACCACAACTGTGCGTGATATTTGGCAGCAACAACTGCGCTTTACCCGTCGCACGGGCAAGCGTGCATTCAAGGCAATGGAACATCCAAAATTCCGTGCTGCTTACGATTTCCTAGAAATGCGTAGCAACTTTGAAGGCGATGACGTTCGTGAATTGGCGCAGTGGTGGAATGACTTCCAACACGGTGACAACACCAACCGTAATAAGATGGTGCAACAAATTAACGATGGCAGCGGCAGCCGCCGTCCACGCCGTCGTAAACCGCAGCAACGTCGTCGTAAGCCACAAGCCAAACCGTCATGATTCGCGCGTATATTGCTGTTGGCAGCAATCTCAGTGAACCTGTTGCCCAAGCAAAAAGCGCGATTGAAATCTTAAAGCAGCAGCCTGATATTCAGGTTGTTGCTGCTTCATCGCTTTACAGCAGCACACCAATGGGGCCACAAAATCAGCCCGATTACATCAATGCTGTTGTTGCAATTGATACCACATTATCACCATTGTCCTTACTCGATCGCACGCAAGCTATCGAGTTAGAACATGGCCGAGTGCGTAAAGATGAACGTTGGGGTCCGCGAACACTGGATCTCGATATCATCTTGTACGGTGATCTAGAACATCACTGTGAACGGTTAACCGTTCCACACTATGGAATGAAAGTACGTGAATTCGTGCTTTATCCACTAGCTGAAATAGCCCCTGATTTGGTACTACCTGATCAATCAGCGTTGCAAACACTGCTGGCTGACGTAGACCGTAATGGTTTGTCCATCTGGACTGACTAACCCGCAGGGGAAGAGGGAGAGACAATGAAAAAGGTAACAATTAATGACCTGATGAAATGGAAGCAAGAAGGTCGTAAGTTTGCATCTGTCACCGCATACGATGCGAGTTTTGCTCAACTATTTGAGCAACAAGAAATGCCAGTCATGCTTGTCGGTGACTCGTTAGGCATGGTTTTACAAGGTAAACCCGATACGCTACCTGTCAGCGTTGCTGATATTGCTTACCACACGCGCTGTGTACGCGCTGGTAGCCCAAATGCTCTACTAATGGCTGATATGCCATTTATGAGTTATAGCACCCCAGAGCAAGCTTGCGAGAGCGCTGCTGAGTTGATGCGTGCTGGTGCGAACATGGTAAAATTAGAAGGCGGTGCTTGGCTTGCTGAAACCGTAACTAAATTGACCGAGCGCGCAGTTCCTGTTTGTGCCCACCTTGGCCTGACACCACAGTCGGTCAATATTTTTGGTGGTTATAAAGTACAAGGACGTGACTCCGACCACGCTGAGCAGATGGTAAAAGATGCTATTCTGCTGAAAAATGCAGGTGCTCAGATCATCTTACTTGAGTGTGTGCCAGCAAGTCTTGCCGAGCGCATCACGAAAGCAGTTGAAGTACCCGTTATTGGTATTGGTGCTGGCAACGCAACTGATGGTCAAATCTTGGTAATGCACGACATGTTCGGCATTTCCGCTAATTACATTCCGCGTTTTTCTAAGAACTATCTGACAGAAACCGGTGAAATGCGTGCAGCTGTAACTCGCTACATTGAAGAGGTTGCAGCAGGGACTTTCCCTGGTCCTGAGCATACTTTTGAGTAAGGAATAACAATGCAGACATTCGATGAGATTAGTCCAATTAGAGAACAAGTACGTACATGGCGTCGTGAAGGTCGTCGTATTGCGTTTGTTCCCACCATGGGCAATCTGCATGAAGGCCACCTGACTCTAGTTCGCAAAGC
The DNA here is from genome assembly GCF_002265265.1 of Photobacterium sanguinicancri. Lineage (GTDB taxonomy): Bacteria > Pseudomonadota > Gammaproteobacteria > Enterobacterales > Vibrionaceae > Photobacterium > Photobacterium sanguinicancri. The sequence continues at coordinate 32,571 of NZ_NOIF01000020.1, read as the reverse complement.
ACGTGAACATGCTGATGTGGTTGTGGTAAGCATTTTTGTTAACCCTATGCAGTTTGATAAAGCAGACGACCTTAACAACTACCCACGCACCTTAGATGAGGATCTCGCTAAGCTGAATGGTGAAGGGGTTGATCTGGTTTTCACACCAACACCGGATGTTATTTACCCACAAGGCCTGGATCGCCAAACGTCTGTGGATGTACCTGGATTATCACAAATGCTCGAGGGCGCACTACGCCCAGGTCACTTCCGTGGCGTATCAACCGTAGTGACCAAGCTCTTTAACATAGTACAGCCTGACGTTGCCTGTTTTGGTGAAAAAGATTACCAACAACTAGCACTTATCCGTCAAATGGCAGAAGACATGGCAATGGACATCGAAGTCATTGGCGTACCAACCGTACGTGAAATGGATGGCCTTGCATTAAGTTCTCGTAATGGGTACTTAACCGTTGATGAACGTCAACGCGCTCCTGTACTGGCTCGTACCATGCGTTGGATCAGCAGCCAAATGCGTGGTGGCCGTACTGATTACTCTGAGTTAGTGGTTGATGCGAACGATCAACTTCGTGCCGCAGGCCTACAGCCAGATGAAAGCTACATCCGTGATGCAGCGACATTACAGCCCGTTGGCGACGAGACTAAGCAAGCTGTTATCCTGATGTCTGCACATCTGGGTAAAGCACGCTTGATCGACAACCAAGTGGTTGAGCTAACACCAGTTGCACCTGTTGCGGCACCAGAAGTAGCTGAGTAACACCTATCCTGAGTTTCGAGTTCTACTTATGTAAAACTCAAGCCAATAAAAAGCCCGCTTATCCTCCCCTTAACAAAAGGTGGATAAGCGGGCTTTTTTATTCAACTCTCGATAAATACAAGCTAGCCGTTAAGAACGTAAACCAATACCGCGAGAAATCAGATAGTAAGCAAAAGCGTATAAGCCTAAGATAAACGCCGCTAATACCGCAAATGATGTGCCTATCCCAACATCTGAAACCCCCAAGAAACCGTAACGGAAGGCGTTAACCATATAAACAATAGGGTTAAGTTTTGACACTCCTTGCCAGAACTCAGGCAACAAACTGATCGAGTAAAACACACCGCCTAAATACGTTAATGGCGTCAGAATAAACGTAGGAATAATACTGATATCATCGAAGGTGCGTGCATACACGGCATTGATCAAACCACCGAGCGAAAAAACAATCGAGGTCAGAAGCACAGTGGCGATGATCACCCAAAGGTGAGCAATTTGCAGATCAACAAAAAACAGTGAAACAATCGTCACGATAAAGCCAACACCGATCCCACGTAGTACACCACCGCCAACATACCCTGCAATGATGATGTAGTTAGGTACAGGAGCAACCAATAACTCTTCAATGTTATGCTGGAATTTAGCACTAAAGAACGATGAGGCAACATTAGAATACGAGTTAGTGATCACCGACATCATGATCAAACCCGGCACTATATATTCCATGTAACTAAAGCCATTCATTTCACCGATACGGCTGCCTATCAGACTACCAAAAATGATGAAATATAATGTCATTGTAATTGCGGGCGGTACCAAGGTTTGCACCCAAATACGGGCAAAGCGACTCACTTCTTTGCTAATCAAACTTTTAAAAGCGATCCAGTATTGGTGTCTCATGATTGCTTCCCTTGTTTTTCACTTTGTGCGACTAAGGTGACAAACAACTCTTCTAAACGGTTGGCCTTATTACGCATTGATAGAACATCAATACCTTGGGTTGTGAGTTGAGTAAAGATACTGTTGAGCCCCATTCCCTTTTGAATATCAATCTCTAAAGTATGGTTATCCGGCATACGCCACTTCACATCACCGAGTTCGGGCTTATTTCCATTCAAATTAACATCTAAAATGAAGGTCTCCACTTCGAGCTTACTCAGTAAGTCTTTCATACTGGTATTTTCGACTAACTCACCATGATTAATGATGCCGATATTACGACACAGCATTTCTGCTTCTTCGAGATAGTGAGTCGTGAGGATGATCGTTACCCCTTCTTCGTTGATCTTACGAAGAAATGCCCACATCGAGCGACGAAGTTCAATATCAACACCAGCTGTCGGCTCATCAAGAATCAACAGTTTAGGCTCGTGCACCAAAGCTCGGGCAATCATTAAGCGACGTTTCATACCACCAGAAAGGTTACGCGCACGCTCATGACGTTTTTCCCACAAATCGAGTTGAGTCAGGTACTTCTTAGTACGCTCTTTCGCTAAATCACGCTCAACACCGTAGTAACCCGCCTGATTTATGATGATCTGCTCAACCGTTTCAAACTGGTTAAAGTTGAACTCTTGCGGCACTAAACCGAGGTGATTTTTAGCTTCCACCACTTCACGATCTAAATCATAGCCAAAGACCTTTACGTCACCTGAAGTCTTATTCACCAATGAACTAATGATGCCTATCGTTGTCGATTTACCAGCACCATTGGGACCAAGCAAAGCAAAAAAATCGCCAGCTTCGACATTAAGGCTCATATTTTTCAATGCCTTAACGCCACCTTTGTAAGTTTTGTTTACATTTTTTATTTCTAAAGCGTTCATCTAATGCGCTCTTTGTGTTAAAAAATTACAACATTTGCTCGTCGCAGCAGCTGATAGAATTATAAATAAAAACTAACGGCTTTAGCTAACTACTCCGATTTGCTAACAGTCAAGTACGTGTATAGTAGGGAATGTATCAAAGAAGGCACAATCATGGCAGATATTAAGCAATTATTCGCAAACAACCTCTCTTGGTCTGAAAATATCAAGGATGAAACTCCCGAGTTCTTTACCCACTTAGCAAAATCACAACATCCAGAATACCTTTGGATTGGCTGCTCTGACAGCCGTGTTCCTGCCGAGCGACTTACTGGCCTCGATTCAGGTGAGTTATTCGTTCACCGTAATGTTGCCAACCAAGTGATTCATACTGACTTAAATTGTCTTTCTGTAGTGCAATACGCAGTCGACGTACTGAAAGTCCGCCATATCATTATATGTGGTCACTACGGTTGTGGTGGTGTTACAGCTGCGATTGAAAACCCACAATTAGGTTTAATCAACAACTGGCTACTGCATATTCGCGATCTGTATTTAAAGCACCGTTCTGATATTGGTGCGTTACCACGTGAAGAGCGTGACAACAAACTGTGCGAGATCAATGTGGCATCACAGGTGTATAACCTGGGTAACTCCACCATCATGCAACAAGCTTGGGAACGTGGTCAAAAAGTGAAAATTCACGGCTGGATCTACGGTATTAACAATGGTGTTTTACGTGATTTAGGCATGACATCCACTAGCCGCGAATCATTGGAAGTCAATTACCAAGCAGCAATGTCATCTATCCTTCCAAGTAGTGAAGTGTAAGATAATGACGATTCAAAGCCATTAAATACGGCTTTGAATAAAACAAGACAAACAAAAAAAGCGACCTATGGTCGCTTTTTTTCACTAGATATCAGGATTAACCTTCTAGTGGAACCACTTTACCAATGAAGGGTAAGTGGCGGTATTTTTGCGCGTAGTCGATGCCTACGCCAACAACAAACTCATCTGGAATCGTAAAACCAAACCAGTCAACGTTCACGTGTACTTCACGGCGCTCTGGCTTATCAAGCAAGGTACAAATACGGATTGAGTTTGGTTCACGAATAGATAGGATTTCGCAAACTTTACTTAGGGTATTACCTGTATCGATAATATCTTCAACCAGCAAAACATCTTTGCCTTTAATATCATCGTCTAAGTCTTTCAGGATGCGTACATCACGCGTACTTTCCATCGTATTGCCGTAACTAGAAGCAGTCATGAAATCAACTTCGTGCGGTAGATCGATAGCACGCGCTAAGTCAGCCATGAAAACAAATGAGCCACGTAGTAAACCGACCATGACTAAATCTTCTGACCCTTTATAGTGCTCGGTAATTTGCTTTCCTAGCTCTTTAACACGTGCCTGAACATCCTGCTCAGAAATCATTACTTCAACTGTATGCTTCATCTTTCTCTCCATCAGTACGACTGCAAGCTAAGCCGCCTGTAGGTAACCATCACAAAGGAATGCATTGTACCACTCCTTCGACGCAAACGTTATTTTATCAATAGTGTCAATTATACGACACACTTAGGCTAAAACTCGTTTGAACCCCTTAAGTTGCTCCTGTACAGTTATTGAACAAAAGAAATAAATAATCTTTATAAATACTTAGGCTAGGGATTTAAGCGAATATGGATACCATCACTAAAAAAACGCGTACACGTTTATCACCAGAAAAGCGCAAACAACAACTTCTTGACTATGCGCTAGACGTTTTCGCTCGACGTGGTATTGGCCGTGCGGGTCATGCCGATATCGCAGAAATGGCCAATGTTTCTGTCGCGACTGTTTTCAATTACTTTCCAACTCGCGAAGCACTGGTTGAAGAAGTCCTGTCGCAAGTCGAAAATCATTTTAACCTGCTGCTAAACCAGTGTCTCGGTGAGCCAGATAAAACCTTATCTGCACGTTTAACCTGTATCAGTCATAACTTAATCGATGCTGTGATCGACCAAAAAGATTGGATCAAAGTATGGTTTGAGTGGAGTACTTCCGTACGTGACGACATCTGGCCACATTTCATCACAGGTAATAAAAACAGCCTGAAACAAATCACTGAAATGTTTGCTGAAGCCATTGAGAGTGGTGAAATCACCGCAGATCGCGATCCTAAACAGCTTGGTGGCCTGCTTCATGGCATTTGTTACGTACTTTACCTTCATACCAACCTGCACCCAGATCAGGCGCAGATGCGTGAGCAAGCTGAGCAATATCTCGCTAATATTTACCACAAAGCATAAGCTGCTGAGTGACTTAGCTAAAATGCAAAAAGCCGATACTTAATCGTATCGGCTTTTCTTTACCGCATTATTGGCGCATCAACAGCCTGCGCAATATGATTCGCTGATCTCGCTATGCCGTCGCGGCAAACAAGACAGGCTCATGAGGCTCAACTCTTAACGATACCTTCTCACCCACTTGCAGTAATAAATTAGAATTCACCACCAAGCGATGACCTTGCAGATCAACGGTGTAGCGACAGCTGTCACCCATGAATTGCTGCTCGATGATCACACACTCTCCACTCTCATCAGGTTTAACCTTCAGGTTTTGCGGACGCAGTAACCATTCAACATTACTTTCATTGCAATAAGGGTGGCTGGCGGCTAAGGCAACTTCACCTAATGGCGTTGCCAGATGATCTTGTTGCACCTTGGCCGGTAAATATGAGCTGCTACCCAAGAATTCAGCGACAAAACGGCTACTTGGACGGTAATACAGCTCAGTCGATGTACCAAATTGCTCAATAACACCGTTGTTCATCACTGCCATACGATCTGCAAATGCAAAAGCTTCTTCTCGACTATGGGTAACAAAGATCGCAGTTACACCCTGCTTTTTGAAAATACGGCGAATGTCCTTGATCAGCCCATGGCGAACTTGGGTATCAATATTCGAAAACGGTTCATCCAATAAAATTAAATCCGGCTCACAGGCCAAAGCACGTGCAATTGCCACACGCTGTTGCTGACCACCCGATAACTGATGAGGGTAACGAGCATCAAGTCCAGTAAGGTGTACCAGCTCCAGCATGTCGTTGATTTTATTAACAACGCGGGTTTTATCCCAATCACGTAAACCAAAGGCTATATTTTCGGCTACCGTCAGGTGGGGAAATAAGGCGTAATCTTGGAAGATCATACCGATATTGCGCTTTTCTGGCGGTAGCCAAGTGGTCGTATCCGCTACGGTTCTACCTTGGATATGCATAGTGCCAGAGTCTAATGGTAATAGACCTGCAATGGCTTTAAGCAAGGTTGTTTTACCACAGCCACTCGCACCTAATAGACAAACAATCTCGTTCTGCTCTACCGGTAGAGAAAGGTTCTTCAATACCGCTTGGCCGTTATAACGGCATGTCAGGTCTTGGACAGATAATGCATAACTCATCAGTGCTTTTGCTCCAAAGAACGGTTAACCATCACCAGAGGGATCAAGCCAACAACAACCAATAAAATTGCAGGTAAAGCGGCTAATTCAAGCTGCTCATCAGAAGCAAAGTTAAATACATAAGTTGCTAAGGTTTCAAAATTAAACGGGCGTAATAGCAAGGCAGCGTTCAGTTCTTTCATTGACTCAATGAACACCAGCAAACCTGCAATCAAACAACCACGACGGATCAACGGCAAGTGTACTCGGCGTAGCATGGCTGTCGAGGCATAGCCCATGGTTTTCGATGCCATGTCCAACGACGGTGGGATCTTCGATAGACTACTTTCAATACTGCCGATTGCCACAGCGGCAAATCGCACCACAAAAGCAAATATAATCGCCACCATAGTGCCAGAGAAAATTAACCCCGGACGACCAAGCCCCCAATCACGAGCGAAATCATTCACCAAATGATCCGCAGACGTTAGCGGGATCATCACTCCAATAGCTAAAACTGTCCCTGGAACCGCATAGCCCAATGACGATAATCGCATTGGAATCGCCGTCTTTGAGCGACCGTCTAAGCGACAATAAAAGTTCACAACTAGTGCTAAACCCACCGCGATCACTGCAGCAACAATGGAAACAAACAAACTATTGATGCTGTATTGCTGAAACTCTGTGGTCCAACTTTCTGCAAAATAATGGAATGCATAATAGCCAAGTTGAAGGATCGGGAAGATAAACGCTAAGCTGACCAAGCCCCAACACCAGATCACAGCAAACCACTTTTTAGCACCGCTTAAGGTATAACGAACATCATCACCATGTTCAAATTGCTGCTGAAATAACTTTTGTTTTCGACGGCTAAAGCGCTCCGCACTGATCAATAAAAAGATCACCACCAGCATAATGGCTGAAATCTTAGCTGCCGCATTCAAGTTGGAATACCCCAGCCAAGTGTCATACACCGCCGTAGTTAAGGTATTCACCGCAAAATAACTCACGGTGCCAAAGTCACCCAAGGTTTCCATCGCGACCAACGACATACCGACCGCTATAGAAGGGCGCGCCAACGGCAGTGAAATACGACGAAAGCTTTCCCATGGCGAACAACGTAATAGGCGAGCTGACTGCAATAAGCTGACACTTTGCTCCATAAAAGCAGCACGTGCTAATAAGTAGATATAAGGGTAAAGCACAAGCGCAAGTACTAAACAGGCGCCGCCTAAACTGCGAATATCAGGAAACCAATAATCATGAACAGACTGCCAGCCAAAGGTATCACGGAGGAAAATTTGAATAGGACCCGCATAGTCAAACCAGTCGGTATAGATATAACCAACAATATAACCGGGCATGGCCAATGGCAGCACGAGCGACCACTGCAGTACTTTTTCACCTGGTATACGGCACATCGCCATGATCCAAGCCGAAGGAAGACCAAACAACAAAGCAAGCAATAACGTACCTACCACCAACCAGAAAGTATTGGCCGTATAAGTACCCATTACGGTATTCATCAGGTGAGCGAACACGTCATCGCTTTCACCCATAGCGGTCACGAAGATCGCCAAAATAGGCAAAACCAGCAGCAGGGAAAGCCCCCAACTACTGGTTCGCCAGAATATATATTTATCTTTCATTGCCAACTACTTAGCACATCTCAATCAGACAGTTTAATTAACTCACTTGGTTTAACGTATGATCCCTCATTCGTCTATGTAGCACGCTACCATAGCTGATTAGAAATAAACTTGGCGCAAAACAAAAAACGGGGCCTTACGCCCCATTTATTGAATTGCAATTACAGATCAAACTTCACTTCATCCAGTAGTTTAATCGCTGCATTGTGGTATTCAGCCACTTTCTCTAATGAAAGTGTATCCGCATCGAAGTCACCCCACGATGCCACTAGCTCAGAGCGCTTAACGCCCTCTTTTACTGGGTATTCGTAGTTTACTTCTGCGTACATTTGCTGCGCTTTGTCATCCGTTAGGAATTCCATCAGCTTCTGTGCGCTTTCTTTGTTTGGTGCGTACTTAGCCATTGCCATGCCACTCACGTTAACGTGGGTGCCACTCGCTTTTTGACCTGGGAAGTTGATGTATACCGCTTCAGCCCACGACTTTTGCTTTTCGTCGTTAACCATTTTACCTAAGTAGTAGCTGTTACCAATCGCGATATCACATAAGCCTTCTTTAACGGCTTTAACTTGCGCTCGGTCATTACCTTGTGGCTTACGCGCAAGGTTTGCTTTTAGGCCTTCTAGCCACTCTTTTGCTTCAGCTTCACCGTGATGAGCAATCATCGAAGACACCAAAGAAACGTTGTAAGGGTGCTTACCAGAACGGGTACAAATTTTTCCTTTCCACTCAGGATCAGCAAGATCTGCATAATCGAAATCAGCCGGTAAACGACCAACACGATCGCGTGATGAATACACATTACGAGCGCGCAGGGTTAAAGCAAACCACTCATCATCGTTATCACGGTATTGAGCAGGTACGTTACTTTCAATTACTTTGCTATCAACAGGTTGAACAAGATCTTTATTTACCAATTCAACAAGACGGCTAATATCTGTTGTTAAGATTACGTCTGCAGGGCTGTATTCACCTTCTTGCTGCAGCTTTTCTGATAAGCCTTTCTTTGCAAACTTAACGTTTACTTTAATGCCTGTTTCTTTAGTAAATTCGTTGAACATAGGCTCAACGAGGAAAGGTTGACGGTAAGAGTATACGTTTACTTCTTCAGCAGCAGTCGCTACCTGAGGTGCTGCCAAAGCACAGAAAATTGCCGAAGCTAACAGCTTTTTCATCTATTCATCCCTTTAACGCAAAGTAAAATGATAACAGTTATCAATGCGATTAATTATACTGCAACACTTAAGTAACACAACTCAGCAGAAACAATTAAACACAAAAAAAGCACCGCCAAGTTGGCAGTGCTTTTAAAAGGTGTGAACTGAATATATGTTATTAGTTTCTTAACTTACTTCACGCTAACAAACTCAGGGTATGCATCAACACCACAGTCATGAGTATCCATCCCTTCAAGCTCTTCTTCTTCGGTCACACGAATCCCCATGGTCGCTTTTAGCACAGCCCATACCGCTAAGCTCGCACCAAAGACCCAGCCAAAGATAACGACAGCACCTAATAGCTGCGCACCAAACGAGGCATCGGCATTACTAAATGGCACAACCATCAGGCCAAAGAAGCCACAGACACCGTGGACTGAAATAGCACCAACTGGATCATCAATCTTCACTTTGTCTAGGCCAATAATACTAAAGACAACCAATGCACCAGCCGCAACACCAATCGCTACCGCTGCAAGCGGTGATGGTGACAATGGATCTGCAGTAATCGCAACCAAGCCCGCTAATGCACCATTCAACACCATAGTTAAATCCGCTTTACCCCACGTTGTTTTACACACTGCTAGTGCTGCAATGGCACCAGCGGCGGCGGCGGCATTGGTATTTAAGAAGATTTGTCCCACTGCAGTTGCGTTTTCAAAATCAGAAACCATTAGTTGTGAGCCGCCATTAAAGCCAAACCAACCAAACCACAGAATAAAAGTCCCTAATGTTGCCAACGGCATATTTGAACCCGGAATCGGATAAATTTCACCATTTTTACCGTATTTACCTTTACGAGCTCCCAGCAAAAGCACTCCAGCTAAGGCCGCTGATGCGCCAGCCATATGCACAATACCTGAGCCTGCGAAGTCACTAAAACCGGCTTCTGATAAGAAACCTCCACCCCATGTCCAGTATCCTTCCATTGGATAAATAAAGGCCGTCAAAATGATTGAGAAAATGAGGAACGACCATAATTTCATACGCTCTGCTACTGCACCAGAAACAACTGACATCGCTGTTGCAACAAACACAACCTGGAAGAAGAAGTCGGATTCTAATGAGTGATCAGCACCTTCTGCTTGGCTACCAATCAGCATCCCGATAGAAGGTAACCAGCCTCCTTCACCGTTGTCGACATACATAATGTTGTAACCAACAACCAAGTAAGTCGTACAGGCGATGGCATATAAACAAATATTTTTGGTTAAAATTTCAGTGGTATTTTTAGAGCGCACCAAACCCGCTTCTAACATGGCAAACCCTGCTGCCATCCACATGACTAATGCCCCTGACATTAGAAAGAAAAAAGTATCGAGCGCATAACGCAACTCAGTTACTGTGGTTGATAATTCCATGGTTTATATCCCCTAATCACCGTTAACCTAACTATTTAAAGCGCTTCAGTGTCTGTTTCACCGGTACGAATACGCACCGCATGATTTAAGTCGTATACGAAAATTTTACCGTCACCGATTTTTCCGGTTTGCGCAGCATTCGCTATCGCCTCAACAATCGCATCTAAGTTTTCAGCCTGTGTGGCAATTTCAAGCTTAACCTTGGGTAAAAAATCCACTTGATACTCTGCGCCCCGGTATAATTCGGTGTGACCTTTCTGGCGCCCAAAACCTTTCACCTCAGAAACCGTCATCCCCTCAACACCTACATCGGCTAGCGCTTCACGGACATCGTCAAGTTTAAATGGCTTGATAATCGCATTAATTAGTTTCATTGCTTACTCCTTAAACATTGAATGCTGCTGCGTACAACGTTAGATAAACAATCAACGTGCCAACTTTTTTTACAGTTAACTTTCAAACACTTAACAAACCACCAGCCACAGACATAAAAAAAGCCGCACCAAAAAGGTGCGGCTTTTTCACTAAAACTATGCAGGTATCTCGATCTTACCTTAGTTGATCAAAAACGGGTCACAAACGCTCGCCATGCCTCTAATACCAGCGTGAAATCTTCAAATCCGCATAACGACATACTTTCCTCATCGTATAAGTGAAGATCTTCTTCGTATTCGTCATCATCTTCTGAAAACAAAAAGTTAGCCTGAATCAACGCTTCATGATCTTGCAGACTCAACGTTAGCTCATCGCCAATCAACCGCCATTCTTGGGTACTATTTTTCAATGCACCAATTTGCGCCAATACCGAATCCATTTTGGTAAAGTCTTTACCTACTTCTTCAATTAACCAGCGGCCAAGGGCTTCATGACCCATAGAAAATACCGCATGATAGCTACCATCTAAGGTATTTTTTTTAAATTCGTAATCCATAGCTATCCTCATCTTGAACCATGCGTACAATGTGGCTTCTGTATCGCCAATCAACGCCACTATTAGATTGGTACTGTCGTGAGCACATTTTCAGGAAATCAGACAAGAATGCAACTCAATGCCACCATTGCTCGTCAAATTGTTGAGCGCACCATGAAGATTATTCATTACTCAGTGAATGTCATGGACGAACAAGGCCGCATTATTGGTTCTGGCGATCGATCTCGCATCAATCAGCGTCATGAAGGGGCGATTCTGGCGATCAACGATAACCGTGTTGTAGAAATCAACCAAGCTACAGCAAACCAACTTAAAGGCGTAAAACCGGGGATCAACCTTCCTATCTTATTCCATGATCGGGTCATTGGCGTTATCGGTATTTCAGCGAAGCCTGAAGAGGTAAGAAATTACGGTGAGTTAGTCAAAATGACCGCTGAGCTTATTGTTGAACAAGCTGCGCTCATGGCACAAATTCAATGGGATAAACGTCATCGTGAAGAGTTAGTGTTGCAGTTGGTCAATGGCAGTAAACTCAATGAAAGTCAATTAACCGCCATGGCTGAACGTCTTAATTTGGACTTATCCCAACCGCGCATTGCCGCCATCGTTAAAGTCTTCCCTTCAAAAGGCCAGCAACTATCGCTTGAACATTTACAAAGAGTTGTTCATTTATTAGAGCACCCTGAACGCGATAACCTGGTCGGTATTGTCTCGGTGTCACTCAATGAGGTAGTGGTACTCAAACCCATCACTATCGATGGTGATGATTGGTCGAAAGAAGCCGAACTCCTGCGCGCCAAGAAATTAATGAGACGGGTCGCGCAAGACAACAGCTTTACCATCAAAATTGCACTAGGCGGCTACTTCCCCTCTCTGCAAGGGCTGGCAAAATCTTACCTCACCGCACAAGCAACACTCGATGCCGACATTGCTGATAATAATATCTTGTTTTACCAAGACTACATGCTGCCAGTGTTGCTCTCAGGATTGAAAAAAGATCCTTGGCGACACGAGCAATTGTGCGCTCCGTTGCAAAAATTAAAAAACTGTGACCCACGTGGTGTACTGCTAAAAACCTTAAAGACATTTTTTATCCAAAATTGTGATTTAGCTCAAACCTGCCAACAACTCCATATTCATCGCAATACGCTCAGATACCGAATGGAAAAAATAGAACAATTAACTTCATTAAATATCAATAACATACAAGACAAAACCCACCTTTACCTTGCAGTACTAAACAACCGCTAAAAAACCGTATTTTGTGCAGCTGCACAAGATACGAGGTTTTTACTGCTAGATAATTTGGTCACCTGCCCAAAGCTAATTACGATCAGACTGATTAGAGTAGCCGCCTACAAACCTCCCTCTATTTATTAAAATTTGCGATGGGTATGCACCCAATCGCCTCTGTACGGACGCATCGTTATGGTAGAAGTATCCACCCTTGGCGCACTCTCAGCACTGATTGTCGCGATCACACTTATTTTACGTAAAGTTCCGCCAGCTTACGGCATGATCATTGGTGCTCTTGTTGGTGGTATCGTCGGTGGTGTTTCCCTTACCGACACCGTTGGATTAATGATTGGTGGTGCTCAAGGCATCGTGACTGCTGTACTACGTATTTTAGCGGCGGGTGTGCTAGCGGGTGTGCTGATTGAGTCTGGCGCAGCTACCTCTATCGCTGAAACCATAGTTAAAAAAGTCGGTGAAACCCGTGCACTACTGGCATTGGCAGTCGCAACAATGATCCTAACCGCTGTTGGGGTCTTCGTAGATGTCGCCGTTATTACCGTCGCTCCTATTGCATTGGCCATTGCCCGTCGTGCTGATTTATCAAAAATGGCGATTCTACTGGCGATGGTCGGTGGTGGTAAAGCGGGTAACGTGATGTCACCGAATCCCAATGCTATTGCAGCTGCTGATGCTTTCAATGTGCCCCTAACATCTGTAATGGCTGCAGGTGTTATTCCTGGCCTGTGCGGCATGATCTTCGCTTACTTCATCGCGAAAAAACTGGTCAATAAAGGCAGCAAGGTACAAGAGCATGAAGTGGTCGCTGTTGACCATAGCCGCCTTCCTAAATTCGGTGCAGCAATTGTGGCACCACTGGTTGCGATTGCGCTACTGGCACTGCGTCCATTAGCTGGCATTAATGTCGACCCACTGATTGCCCTACCTCTTGGTGGCCTGATTGGCGCAGTAGTTATGGGACGCCTTCGTGATACTAACCACTTTGCAGTGTCAGGTTTAAACCGCATGGCACCTGTTGCTGTCATGCTACTGGGTACCGGTACTCTGGCAGGCATCATTGCGAACTCGGGCTTAAAATCTGGGTTAATCGATGTCTTAACGGCTTCAGGTCTTCCCTCTTACTTACTTGCACCTATCTCTGGTGCCATGATGTCACTCGCGACAGCCTCTACCACAGCAGGTACTGCCGTGGCAGCCAGTGTCTTTAGTCACACAATTTTAGAACTTGGTGTACCCGCACTTGCTGGGGCTGCAATGATCCATGCCGGTGCAACCGTTATGGACCACATGCCACATGGTAGTTTCTTCCATGCGACAGGCGGTGCAGTACACATGGATATTAAAGAACGTTTAAAACTGATTCCTTATGAATCAGCAGTGGGCTTGATGATAGCTGTTGTTTCAACACTCATCTTTGGTGTATTTGGTTTCTTCGTTTAAAGGCTTATAGATTATGAAAATTGTTATCGCACCCGACTCATACAAAGAAAGCCTATCGGCAATGGAAGTAGCAATCGCTGTTGAAGCTGGCTTCCGTCAAGTGTTACCTAACGCTGAGTACCATAAACTGCCAATGGCTGACGGTGGTGAAGGCACAGTGCAATCACTGGTTGATGCAACCCAGGGTTCAATTATTGAGTGCCGTGTAACTGGGCCTTTAGGCGAACAGGTCGATGCGTTTTACGGCCTAATGGGCGATGGCAAAACAGCAATAATCGAAATGGCAGCAGCATCAGGTTTGCACCTTGTACCCAATGAGCAACGCAACCCATTGCAAACAACCACTTACGGTACCGGTGAATTAATCATCGCGGCATTAGATCAAGGGGTTGAGCATATCATCGTGGGAATTGGTGGCAGCGCTACCAATGATGGCGGTATTGGTATGGCCCAAGCTCTGGGTGTTCAACTACTAGATGCTTCAGGCAAAGAAATTGGCTACGGCGGTGGTGCACTTGCTCGTCTCGCAACCATCAAGATGGATAACGTCGATCCTCGGTTAGCGAAGATCAACCTAGAAGTGGCTTGCGATGTGGATAACCCACTGTGTGGTCCTAAAGGTGCGTCACATATTTTTGGTCCACAAAAAGGGGCTAGCCCATCAATGGTTGAGCAATTAGATGCCAACCTTGCGCACTATGCCGAGCTCATCAAAACACAGCTGGGTAATGATGTAAAAGATACCGCGGGAGCAGGCGCTGCAGGCGGCCTTGGCGCTGCGTTAATTGGTTTATTCTCTGCAAGCCTTCGCCCTGGCATTGAAATTGTGATGGATGCGGTTGATCTAAAAGCACAACTCGCCGGTGCCGATTTAGTTATTACAGGTGAAGGTCGCATCGATAGCCAAACTGTTCATGGCAAGACACCGATTGGTGTTGCACGCTGCGCGAAAGCCTTCGGTATTCCAGTAGTGGGGATTGCGGGCTGCCTATCTAACGATTGTCATGTGGTGCATGAACACGGTATTGATGCCGTATTTAGCGTTGTACCTCGTTCTGTTTCACTAGAAGAGGCTTTACGCGATGCCGCTGTCAACGTGGAACTAACATCAGCGAACGTGGCGCGCGTATTAAAACTAGGGCTACTGAACAAATAATTGAAGTAAATTGTATAACGTAAAAAAGTAAACCAACACTGACGTGTGAAAGAGAGACAGAGAAGACAAAGATCTTCCAATGTAAAAAAGCCCTCAGTATGAGGGCTTTGCTTTATCTAGTAACGCTTAACTGGCTAACTACACCGCCGTCTGTACGATAACGTCATCGGCTTTCTTGGTGTAATGATCCATACGATGGAAGTTAAGGTAGCGGTATGTATCGGCTGCTGTCGCATCGATTTGCTTCGCATACGCTAAGTATTCTTCCATGGTTGGTATACGGCCAATAATCGCACCTACCGCCGCCAGTTCAGCTGATGACAAGTAAACATTCGCCCCAGTACCTAAACGGTTAGGGAAGTTACGCGTCGATGTTGAGATAACAGTCGCTTTGTCAGCAACACGCGCTTGGTTACCCATACACAATGAACAACCAGGGGTTTCAATACGCACCCCTGCACGGCCAAAGATACCGTAGTAACCTTCTTCGGTAAGCTGATCTTTATCCATCTTGGTTGGCGGAGCAATCCACAAACGCGTATCTAGTTGACCACCAAACTTCTCAAGTAACTTACCGGCTGCACGGAAGTGACCAATGTTAGTCATACACGAACCAATGAAGACTTCATCAATTTCGGTACCTTGCACATCAGACAGTAGACGCGCATCATCAGGATCGTTTGGCGCACAAAGGATCGGTTGAGTGATCTCGGCTAAATCGATTTCAATGACATGTGCGTACTCTGCATCTTTATCGGCTTCCATCAGCTCAGGGTTTGCAATCCAAGCTTCCATTGCTGAAACTCGACGCTCGATAGTACGGCGATCACCATAACCTTCGGCGATCATCCACTTAAGCATGACAACGTTAGAACTTAAATATTCCGTGATCGATTCAGGTGACAGCTTAACAGTACAACCCGCAGCACTTCGCTCTGCTGAGGCGTCAGACAATTCGAAAGCTTGCTCAACAGTTAAGTGCTCAACACCTTCGATTTCTAATACGCGGCCAGAGAATTCATTGATCTTGCCGGCTTTCTCTACCGTTAATAGGCCTTCCTGGATTGCATAATAAGGAATGGCATGAACCAGATCACGCAGAGTGATCCCTTCTTGCATCTCGCCTTTAAATCGCACCAAGATGGACTCTGGCATATCCAACGGCATAACACCCGTTGCAGCAGCAAATGCCACCAAACCGGACCCAGCAGGGAACGAAATACCTAATGGGAAACGTGTATGCGAGTCACCGCCAGTACCGACAGTATCAGGCAGTAACATACGGTTAAGCCATGAGTGGATAACGCCATCACCCGGACGTAGCGATACCCCACCACGATTCATAATAAAATCAGGCAAAGTGTGGTGAGTATTCACATCAATCGGTTTCGGGTATGCCGAGGTATGACAGAAAGATTGCATTGTCAGCTCAGCAGAGAAGCCTAGACAGGCCAAATCTTTCAGTTCATCACGCGTCATAGGGCCAGTGGTATCTTGCGATCCCACCGTGGTCATTTTTGGTTCACAGTAAGTGCCAGGGCGAACGCCTTCAACACCGCATGCTTTACCCACCATTTTTTGAGCAAGGCTATAGCCTTTGCCGGTATCAGCCACAGCGACAGGGCGGCGGAAAACGTCAGACGATGGTAGGCCCAGCGCTTGGCGAGCACGATCCGTTAAGCCGCGACCAATGATCAATGGGATTCGACCACCAGCACGGACTTCATCAACCAAGACATCAGTTTTCAGAGTAAATGTAGAAATAATGTCTTCGCTGCCATGTAAACGCACTTCACCTTTGAATGGGTAAACATCAATGACATCACCCATGTTCAGTGCAGTAACATCGACTTCAATAGGCAGTGCACCTGCATCTTCCATGGTATTGAAGAAGATAGGGGCAATTTTGCCACCGAGTACATAGCCACCGGCACGTTTGTTTGGCACATTCGGGATATCATCACCCATGAACCAAAGTACCGAGTTAGTGGCTGATTTACGCGATGATCCTGTTCCTACAACATCACCAACGTAAACCAGTTGGTGACCTTTTTGTTGGAGTGCTTCAATTTGCTTGATCGGGCCAATTGCGCCGTGCTGATCAGGTTCAATTCCTTCGCGCTCATTTTTAAGCATCGCAAGGGCGTGAAGTGGAATATCTGGACGAGACCACGCATCTGGAGCTGGAGAAAGATCATCAGTGTTGGTTTCACCCGTCACTTTAAAGACGGTCAATGTGATTTTTTCTGCCAATTCTGGCTTAGATAAAAACCACTCGGCATCGGCCCAAGACTGAAGAACTTGCTGTGCGATGACGTTACCCGCTTTTGCCTTTTCTTCCACATCGTAAAATGCATCGAACATCAGTAAGGTATGCGAAAGTGCTTTAGCTGCTATGGGTGCGAGTGCAGCATCGTCAAGCAATGCAATCAGGGGTTCAATATTATAACCACCTTGCATTGTGCCAAGCAGCTCAGCGGCTTTTTCAGCAGAAACAATAGGTGACGATGCTTCGCCTTGCGTTAAAGCAGCCAAAAAGCCCGCTTTGACATAAGCAGCTTCATCTACACCTGGGGGAATACGGTTTTCAAGTAGATCTAACAGAAAAGCTTCTTCACTCGCTGGTGGGCTTTTTAGTAACTCAACCAGAGCGGCAACTTGTTCAGCATCGAGAGGCTTAGGAACAACTCCTTCTGCAGCACGTTCTTCGACGTGTTTACGGTAGGCTTCAAGCACGACATATTCCTCTTATTTCGGTTCAACCTTCGCGGTTAAACATCCTTGGAAGTGATTGGCCCCCCTGTCAGAACATCGCATATAGATAAATCTTATCAGATTCAAATGCATCAAGAAGAGGCCAAAACCGTTTATTTACCATACCACTTTTAACGTAAATTTAAAATCAACCAATCTTTTACAACATTCACACTTCTATATATTAATAACAACGCATAACTTTAGAAGGAACCGCCAAATTGCACATAAAATGAAGAGTAATTACGCTCTGTTTTACCATAAGCGAAAATTAACGGCCCTGCAGGCGTACTAATTCCCGTAAAAATACTGCCAGCAAAATAGGTCGGTATTTCCGATAACGATAATTTCGTGCTGTTGTACACCCCACCCCATTCTGCCGAGCCACCGATGTAGACAGGCGATTTAAATAAACCAAAGTCATTATCCATAATGCGATAACGATAGATGGCAGCTGTAAATATTTTGTTCTTTGCCGCAATAATGCCTTTCGGTGCCCCTGATAAATTCAAAAAACCCCCTAATTCTTTCGGGTCTAAAGGGAATTGCGAGTCAGAGTCAATTCTTCCATATTCACCTTTGCCCACAAAAGTATGGCGATCAATGGTATAAGCACCTTTCCAGACTAAATCAATACTGGTCGATACATCTTTAGAAGATCCGTTACCGTCAAATTCCAAATCATCACGAGACACTGCGAGTTCTAACATTAGCAAGTTACCCTGTGTTGGCATCGCGATATCATCAAGGGTGTCATAATTAAATCGTGTATAGCCCTGTAAGCTTTGGCGCTTTTGTCGGCCTGATTCTGGGAAGTTTACAAATTCTGTTGTACCTGAAATATAACGATAACCTAAGTTCAACTCCTGCCATAACTGCGGTTGCCAGCCAACCGATGCATCTAAGGTCAACCTGTTATAGTTTACGGGATCAATAAAGCGCTCATCGGGTAACTCAGGACTAATAAAGCTCAGTGGCACATTACGGCGCTCTACACTGTACTCAGCCCCCAATAAGCCAAACCACTCTTGTTCATCGACGAAAGGGAGATACAGCTCGGTACTCGCTCGCTTATCCGAGCCAAATTCAAGCTCCGTTCGCCACTCAGCACCCGATTCACTCAGCCCTGTGACATTGAACCCAATCCCTAATGAATACTTAGTGACGTTATCAAAATCATCTTCGAGGGCGAATCGTAAATCGATATAGTTAGGGCCCCAGCTTTTTTCCCGTACATCGACTTGCACAACATTCTGTCCCCCTTCTTGGACCAAGTGATAATCAATACGCTCAAACCGATCCAGCGCATAGAGGCTGCTGATACCGGCTTCCAACTGTTCGGTATTAAGCTCTTGCCCTTCTTGCAAATTAAGGCGATTAAGAAGCACTTGATCGGAATAGTAGCTGTCATTAACGAGTTCAATTCTATCGACATGCACATCATCCACTCGTTCTAACTGACGGCGAAGACGTTGTTTTTTATCAATATACGTTTGAAAATCCCGGCTATTACCTAAAGATGCCAATTGTGGTGCTAACGCCATTGTTGCGTCATAACCATGCTGACTAGCCTCAGGCATTTTAGTGACATCTGTCGTTGAAATCCCGAGGACATCGGGCTTAATCAACACATCGCTGTCAGTCAGTAAACTCAACTGATGCTCAGTGTTTTTCCGGATCATAAAGTCAGTTAGCTGATCCATTACCGCAAAATAACTCTTTAATTCATCTCGTCCTTTAAAGTCGTTACTAATATCCACCACAATAACAATGTCGGCTCCCATGGCTTTCACCACAGAAACGGGCAGGTTATTGGTGATACCACCATCAACCAATAACTGCTCACCTAACTCTAATGGCGGCAAAATCGCGGGGATCGACATACTCGCCTGCATAGCCCTGACTAAATCGCCACTTTTCAGTTCGACCGATGTTAAATTTTCAATATCGGTTGCCATCGCTCGAAAAGGGATTGGCAGCAAATCGAAGCTTTCTTTAGCGGCAATATTCCCTGATGTTTCACGCAGTATCTTTGCCATATTTTGGCCTTGAACAAAGCCTTTCGGCACTTTCAGCTGCCAAAAATCAAACCCAACATCTGTGCCAATTTGAAAACGGTCTTCTTTCTGCTTATCACGTACTCGTCGATCACTTCGCTCGACTCGATCTTTGTAGCCATTGTTCCAGTCAACGGTCTCAAGGAAAGATTCAATTTCATTCGCGCTCATACCTGTCGCATATAGCCCACCGACATAGGCTCCCATGCTGGTACCTGCAATATAATCAACAGGAATATGCATCTCTTCAAGCGCGCGCAAAACACCGATATGAGCAGCACCTTTAGCCCCGCCGCCACCAAGAACAACACCTATTTTTAGACGTTCTTGCGCCAATACAGCGGGGGAATGAATAAAACTGCAAAATAACGCAAATAAAACTAAAGAAATCCTCTTTAGCGGCAGATAACAACTGGGCTGTAGAGCCTGAATAGCAGCGGGGAAAAGTCTCGTTATCATCTTCGTGTTCTACTCTTCTACTAATTCCTATAAAAGAAACAGCTAAGCCTTATGAAATTCAATAGTTTAACCATAAAACAAAAGCTAATCTTTGCGATGGTACTCGCCGTACTGGCTTCTACTGCCTTAGTGGGGTTTATTAGTCAAAATCAAGCTCGCACTGTTGTTGAAAACCGATTACTCAACTCCGAGTTACCAGCAACCTTAATGCAAATTCGTAATGCCATTGATAAAGAAGTCTCGCAGCTTCAATCAGCGGCTGAGCAAATAGCAACAAATCGCTTTATTCTTGAGTTTTATAATTCAGACCAAAGCAATGCTCAAGAACAAAATTTAATTCAGTTGCTCAATGACACCAAAAATCAGTATCAACTTTTCGATGCATCTGTAGCCAATCGTTCTACAGGCGATTACTGGAACCAAGATGGCTTTTTACGCCGCTTGAATCACCAGCAAGATGGCTGGTTCTATGGCTTTACATCTGGCAACCAAGCTCGCATGCTCAATGTCTTCCGTGAAGAGAATGGTGATGTCAAACTATTCATCAATTACCAGCAACTGAATGGTAAAGGAATGGCTGGCCTATCAAAGTCACTTGATGACATGGTTAGCCTTATCAACCGCTTCCAGCTAGAGCAAACAGGTTTTGTATACCTTGCTGATGTACAAGGTCAGGTTCGCCTGCATAAAGATACCAGCAAAATGGGTAAAACCAGTTTAGACCAGCTCTATGGTGCCAATGTATCGCGCAAAATCCTAAGCAAACACGATATTAATATCACTGAAACCGAGATTAATGGCACTGCCACTTTAGTCGCGACAAGCTACATTCCATCAATGGATTGGTATGTGGTTGCTGAACTGCCAAAACATGAAGCTTTCTCGGAGTTAGACAAAGCAACAACACAAATCATGCTTTGGACATTAGGTATCGCTGCTTTGTTCATTTTTGTTGCTATCGTTTTAGCCAGTTCAGTAACTCGCCCTATCGCCAACCTTGCCGCTGTATTTAAAGATCTTGGCGAAGGTGAAGGTGATTTACGTCACCGTATCGACATTGAAGGTAAAGACGAGATCGCGCAGCTATCTGCTGGCTTTAACAGTTTCATCAGCAAAATCCATAATTCGGTGCGTGAAGTAGCAGAAACGGGTAATTCATTGCGCAGTGCCGCTGAAGCTGTTGCTTCACAAGCTCAACTAACACTTGATAATAGCCACAGCCAACGCGACCGAACCATTCAAGTTGTTACCGCGATTAACGAAATGGGCGCAACGGTAAACGAGATTGCAGGTAATGCCGCACAAGCCGCAGATGCAGCTCAGAATGCTGAAAGCGAAACACAAAACGGCCAAGACGTCGTTGGTCAAGCCCGCAACAGCATTAACCAATTGTCGAATGATGTCGCACAAGTAAGTGATGTGATTGGTTCTCTGGCTAACAATACTCAAGCGATTGGCAGCATCCTAGATACCATTCGCGGCATTTCAGAGCAGACCAACTTGCTAGCACTTAATGCTGCAATTGAAGCGGCTCGAGCAGGAGAGCAAGGCCGTGGCTTTGCAGTCGTAGCCGATGAGGTTCGTAGCTTAGCAAGTCGCACCTCTGATTCTACCGACGAAATTCAGTCAATGATTAACCGTCTACAAGAAGAAGCCAGCAACGCTGTAAATGCCATGCAGCAAAGCCGTCAGCTAACGTCAGACGGTGTATCAGCTGCAGACGAAGCATCTGGTGCGCTCGTCTCTATTGCTGAACGTATTACACTGATTTCAGATATGAACACCCAAGTTGCTACCGCAACTGAAGAACAATCAACTGTGGTTAACGACATTAACTGCAACATTGAAGAAATTAATGAAACAACCCAACGTACAGCAGATACCGCAGCTGAACTGGCAGATTCAAGCCAAGAACTACGTGCACTATCTCAGCGCCTAGATTCTATGGTTGGAACCTTTAAATTGTAAGCGATAACGCGGTAACACAATACGTAAAGGGAAAGCTTCGGCTTTCCCTTTTTAGCCTCTGGCAAACCAAAAAAGCAATAAATTGCAACTAGACCAGTTCTATTAATTAACTCAGCAGAATATAACTCAGTCACGCAGGAAGCATCTCGTTCAACAAGGGTAAACGTCGGTACATGATGTATGGCAATTGCTCACTATCCTAATAACATACCAAATGAATATTAAGCAGTTAACCATCAAGCAAAAGTTAGCGTTTAGCTTTATTTTTGCTATTTTAATCTCGACCTCATTAGTGGGTTTTGTTAGCCAACGCCAAGCACATCAGGTGATTGAACAGCGATTGCTAAAATCCGAGCTTCCTGCAACCTTGATGCAATTTAATCGCAGCATAGATAAAGAAATCTCGATCTTATTAGCAGCAATACCAGCTGATTGATGCCTCTATCGCTAACCGCCATACCGGTACTTACTGGATGGATAGCTTCACTGAGTCTCGTCAACACCGTGAAAATGGTTGGTTTACTAAACTGGTTGCGAGTGGTCAGGAAAAATCATTGAGTGTGTACCGTGAAGTAAAACTGTTCCTCAACTACCAGCGCCCACACGGACGTAGCCTAGCGGGTTTATCAAAGTCGATGAACGGCATGGTGAGCTTCATCAACCAATTTACCCTTGAGCAAACAGGGTTTATCTACCTTGTTGATAATCAAGGTACGTTCCGCCTACATAAAAACACCCAAAAATTAGGCAAAGCCACACTTCAATCTGAATATTCTGCCAGCGCGAGTCAGCTGCTCCTCAATAAGACTGATTTTAACTTTGCGACTGTCGACCACGACGGAAAAGAAATTCTTATCGCCACCAGCTACATTCCCTCAATGGATTGGTTTGTGGTTGCTGAAGTACCACACCAAGAGATTTTCTCCGAACTCGATAAAGCCACCCAGCAGATCATGATATGGACATTAGTGATCGCAGCACTGTTTGCCCTTGTCGCACTTTGGCTGGCTAACTCAATTACTCGACCAATATCTAACCTTGCAGCCACCTTTAAAGACTTAGGAGAAGGTGAAGGCGATTTACGCCATCGAATTGACGTTGAAGGTAAAGACGAGATTGCTCAACTATCACAAGGCTTTAATGGCTTTATCAGTAAGATTCACCTTTCCGTACGCGAAGTCGCAGAAACAGGTAACGCATTGCGTAGTGCAGCAGAAGCTGTCGCTTCACAAGCACAACTGACACTCGACAATAGCCACAGCCAGCGTGACCGCACTATCCAAGTGGTGACTGCCATTAATCAAATGGGAGCAACCGTCAACGAAATTGCAGGCAATGCCGCACAAGCAGCTGATGCCGCTCAAAATGCCGAAAATGAAACTCAGAACGGTCAAACTGTGGTGGGTCAGGCGCGCAATACCATCAATCAATTATCTAATGACGTTGCACAAGTGAGCGATGTCATTGGTTCATTGGCTAACAACACCCAAGCCATCGGCAGCATCCTCGATACAATCCGTGGCATCTCTGAGCAAACCAACCTACTGGCGCTTAATGCGGCCATTGAAGCGGCACGTGCTGGCGAGCAAGGCCGTGGTTTTGCTGTAGTTGCCGATGAAGTGCGAAACTTAGCCAGCCGCACCTCAGATTCAACCAATGAAATTCAGTCGATGATTAATCGCCTACAAGAAGAAGCAAGCGATGCCGTTAGCGCGATGCAACAAAGTCGCCAGCTGACCTCTGACGGTGTGTCGGCTGCTGATGAGGCATCGGCAGCACTAGTATCCATTGCTGATCGCATTACACTGATTTCAGATATGAACACCCAAGTTGCAACCGCAACGGAAGAGCAATCAACCGTAGTTAACGACATTAACTGCAATATTGAAGAGATCAACGAAACCACCCAACGTACCGCCGATACTGCCGCGCAATTGGCAGATTCAAGCCAAGAGCTACGTGCTCTATCACAGCGCCTAGACAGCATGGTGGGCACCTTCAAGCTGTAGTATTAGCCTGAATACGACAATGCAAATAACAGGAGAGCTTCGGCTCTCCTTTTTATCATCTCGATTAATGGGCAACAACTCACTACGTATCACACCTTTGTAAGTAACAAAGACTGTCAATAGGCGAAAACGGTAAAATAACATTATGCTACGCGGTTAGTATTTTGTGACTCTCGCTAGATTTTAATGTGTCACAGAGGGGTAGTTTTACATCTCAATTTGATCAATAACTAAAAAACAAAACAATGAAACTCACTACAATTGCCGTCTCTTCCCTACTCGCCTGTGCTTTCGCATCAGGTTCAGCGTTTGCCGACCCTAAATTACCGGGTACCGAAGCAGGCTTTAGCTCAGTTCAAATCATGCAGCAGGGTGAACCTGCACAGCTTCATTGGGTATCAGTTGAAGATATCGCCAAAAGCCTTGAAGGCAAGCCGCCTATGGCCGTCGGCTTTGATATTGATGATACGGTTCTTTTTAGCTCACCAGGCTTTTACCGTGGTCAGCAACAATTCTCGCCGAATGGTTACAGCTACCTAAAATCTCAGCAATTTTGGGATAAAATGAACTGTGAATGGGAAAAATTCAGTCTACCTAAAGATGTGGGCCAGAAGCTGATCACCATGCACCAAAAACGCGGTGATAGCATTTTCTTCATCACTGGCCGTACGGGCTCTAAGTGTGAAATTTCAACTCAATACCTAAAAGATACCTTTGGCATTGAGAAAATGAATAAGGTGATCTTTGCAGGTTCAAGCAAAACCGAATACACCAAGACCAAGTACATTAAAGCCAACAACATTAAGATGTACTACGGCGATTCAGACGGTGATGTGATTTCAGCACGTAATGCAGGCGCTGAAGGGATCCGTATCATGCGTAACTCGGCTTCTAGCTACAAACCAGTACCGCAAAACGGCATCTATGGTGAGAAGATCGTTAAAGACTCACAGTACTAATATCTATCTAAGTAACTGAATATTTTTGCTGGTTAAAGCATATTTAGGACTAAGCATCAGATACAAAAAAAGCGCCCTCTTCATTAAAGGGGCGCTTTTTTCTTATTCAATAAACAGCGAGGTAATTACTTACGCTTTACTGCTTTTGCATTTGGAAGGTCAGTGATTGAGCCTTCAAATACTTCAGCCGCTAGACCGATTGATTCGTGTAGCGTTGGGTGCGCGTGGATTGTTAGTGCGATATCTTCTGCATCACAACCCATCTCGATCGCTAGACCGATTTCACCTAGTAGCTCACCACCGTTAGTACCAACGATAGCACCACCGATAACACGGTGCGTGTCTTTGTCGAAGATCATCTTCGTCATACCGTCAGCACAATCAGATGCGATTGCACGACCAGAAGCAGCCCAAGGGAAAGTCGCCACTTCGTAGTTTAGACCTTCAGCTTTCGCTTCTTTCTCAGTCTTACCAACCCACGCAACTTCTGGCTCAGTGTAGGCAATTGAAGGAATTACTTTAGGATCGAAGTAGTGCTTCTTACCAGAAATAACTTCAGCCGCTACGTGACCTTCATGCACACCTTTGTGAGCAAGCATTGGTTGACCAACGATATCACCGATAGCATGAATGTGCGGTACGTTAGTACGCATTTGCTTATCAACGTTGATGAAGCCACGCTCGTCAACTTCAAGGCCCGCTTTTTCAGCGTCAAGAAGTTTACCGTTTGGCACACGACCGATAGCAACAAGCACTGCATCGTAACGTACAGGCTCAGCAGGTGCTTTTTTGCCTTCCATTGAAACGTAGATACCATCTTCTTTCGCTTCAACAGCGGTTACTTTAGTCTCTAGCATCAGGTTGAATTTCTTCTTGATGCGTTTAGTGAAGACTTTGATGATGTCTTTATCTGCAGCAGGGATCACTTGATCAAACATTTCAACAACGTCGATCTGAGAACCCAGCGAGTGGTAAACCGTACCCATTTCTAGGCCGATGATACCGCCACCCATAACAAGTAGCTTCTCTGGTACTTCTTTCAGTTCAAGCGCGTCAGTTGAATCCCAGATACGTGGGTCTTCATGCGGAATGAACGGAAGCTCGATAGGACGAGAACCAGCAGCGATGATTGCGTTGTCGAAGTTTACAGTCGTTTGACCTTCTGCGCCTTCCACAACAATCGTATTAGGACCAGTAAATTTACCGTAACCGTTAACGATGTTAACTTTACGCATCTTAGCCATACCGCCAAGACCGCCAGTTAGTTGGGTAATTACTTTGTCTTTCCAAAGGCGGATTTTGTTGATATCAGTCTGAGGCTCACCGAAAACAACACCGTGTTCAGCCATTGCTTTAGCTTCTTCGATAACTTTCGCTACGTGAAGTAGAGCTTTAGATGGGATACAACCCACGTTCAGACATACACCACCTAGGGTGTTGAATTTTTCGATTAGGACTGTGTCCAGACCTAAATCTGCGCAGCGAAACGCAGCAGAGTAACCAGCAGGGCCTGAACCCAATACCACTACTTGAGCTTTAATTTCTTTACTCATCATGACCTCGTTGTAAGTCTTATATCCCTAACAGGCGATGTTCTTTTATGTTCTACTTTTACTTTCAGTTAGCCAACAAGTTTACAGAGGTGTTAACAAACTGAAAAGTAAATTGCCATAGCCTGTGAGCTGCACAACAATTCCATGCCTGTCATTTCAGGCATGGACGTTGCGATTGAAACCTTAAAGCACTAAACGGCGGATATCTGATAGACAGCCATTTAGGTAAGTAATGAAACGTGCACCTTCAGCACCATCGATCACACGGTGATCGTAAGATAGTGATAGAGGAAGCATTAGGCGAGGTTCGAAATCCTTGCCATTCCATACTGGTTTCATTTCAGACTTAGATACACCTAAGATACCCACTTCTGGTGCATTCACGATTGGCGTGAACGCAGTACCACCTAAGCCACCAAGGCTAGAGATAGTGAAACAGCCACCTTGCATATCAGATGCAGTTAGCTTGCCAGAACGTGCTTTCTTAGAAATAGCCATTAGCTCTTCAGAAAGCTCGTAAATACCTTTTTTGTTCACGTCTTTAAAGACAGGAACAACTAGGCCGTTTGGCGTATCAACAGCGATACCTACGTTCACGTATTTCTTAAGAATTAGGTTTTCACCGTCATCAGAAAGAGAAGAGTTAAACGCTGGGAATGCTTCTAGTGCTTTAGCAACCGCTTTCATGATGAACACAAGTGGTGTGATCTTCATGCCAGTATCTTTCTTCGCTTCGATTGCATTCTGCTCTTTACGGAATGCTTCTAACGCTGTGATATCTGCATTATCCCACTGTGTAACGTGCGGGATCATTACCCAGTTACGGTGCAGGTTAGCGCCAGAGATCTTCTTGATACGAGACAGTTTCTGAAGTTCAGTTTCACCAAACTTGCTGAAATCAACTTTTGGCCATGGTAGTAGACCAAGTGCAGAACCGTCGCCATTGCCTGCTGCAGCTGCACCAGACTCAAGACGCTTAAGTGCATCTTTAACGAAGTTTTGAACATCTTCTTTTTGGATGCGGTTCTTACGGCCAGTACCTTTAACTTTCGCAAGGTTTACACCGAATTCACGTGCAAGACGACGAACAACTGGAGACGCGTGTGTGTACTCGTTGTTTGCTTCGAACTCGCCCGTTGCTGCTGGTGCTGCCGCTGCTTTCGCAGGTGCCGCCGCAGGAGCTGGAGCTGCTGCCGGAGCAGATGCTGCTGCAACAGGAGCAGGTGCTGCGCCCGCAACTTCAAAGACCATGATTAGTGAGCCAGTAGACACTTTGTCGCCAGCTGCAATCTTGATTTCTTTAATTGTACCTGCGAACGGTGCTGGAACTTCCATAGAAGCTTTGTCACCTTCAACAGTGATAAGAGATTGCTCTTCTTCCACTGTATCGCCAACAGCAACCATGATTTCAGTAACTTCTACTTCATCACCGCCGATGTCTGGTACGTTAACTTCTTTTGCTGCAGATGCTGCTGGAGCTGCCGCGACTGGCGCTTCAACTGCTGCTGGAGCAACAGGTGCACCAGAGCCAGCAACTTCAAAGATCATTACTAGAGAACCAGTAGATACTTTGTCGCCCGCTGCAATTTTAATTTCTTTTAGAACACCAGCGAAAGGTGCCGGTACTTCCATTGATGCTTTATCGCCTTCAACCGTAAGAAGAGATTGCTCTTCTTCGATGCTGTCGCCGATAGCTACCATGATTTCAGTAACTTCTACTTCGTCGCCACCGATATCCGGTACGTGAACTTCTTTCAGTTCAGCTGCTGCCGCTACTGGAACTGCAACAGGTGCCGCCGCTTCAGCTACAGGAGCTGGTGCTGCTGCGCCTTCAGCTTCAAAGATCATGATAAGAGAGCCAGTAGAAACCGAGTCGCCTTCTGCGATTTTGATTTCTTTAACGATACCCGCCTGAGAGGCTGGTACTTCCATAGAAGCCTTGTCGCCTTCTACAGTGATCAGAGATTGCTCTTCTTCAACCTTGTCGCCAACGCTAACAAGAATCTCAGTTACTTCAACCTCATCCGCACCAATGTCAGGTACATTAATTTCGATTGCCATGTTTTATTGCCTCTTACGCGTATAGCGGGTTGATCTTGTCAGCGTCGATGTTGAATTTAGCAATTGCTTGTGCAACAACTGATTTTTCAATATCACCACGGTTAGCCAGTTCAGTCAGTGCAGCAACTACTACGTAGCCTGCGTTAACTTCGAAGTGACGACGTAGGTTCTCACGGCTGTCAGAACGACCGAAACCATCAGTACCAAGAACTTTGAAAGATTCAGACGGCATGAATGCACGTACTTGCTCTGCGTAGTTCTTCATGTAATCCGTCGCAGCGATTGCTGGCTCAGTACCCATCGCTGTTGTGATGTAAGGTACTTTCTTATCAGCTTCTGGGTGCAGCATGTTGTAACGCTCAGCATCTTGGCCGTCACGAGTAAGTTCATTGAATGAAGTTACAGAGTAAACGTCAGATGCAACACCGTAGTCGTCGCTTAGGATTTGAGCTGCTTTACGTACTTCATTCATGATAGTACCAGAGCTCATTAGCTGAACTTTGCGCTCTTTTACAGACTCAGTGCCTGCGTAAGATTCTAGCTTGTAGATACCCTTACGGATGCCTTCTTCAGCGCCTTCTGGCATTGCTGGCATTGCGTAGTTTTCGTTCATTACTGTTAGGTAGTAGTAAACGTTCTCTTGGTTCTCACCGTACATGCGACGGATACCGTCTTGCATGATAACCGCTAGCTCGTAAGCAAACGTTGGGTCGTAAGAGATACAGTTAGGCACTGTGTTCGCCATGATGTGTGAGTGGCCATCTTCGTGCTGAAGACCTTCACCATTTAGCGTAGTACGACCAGCAGTAGCACCCAATAGGAAGCCACGTGCTTGTTGGTCACCTGCTAGCCATGCCATGTCACCAACACGTTGGAAACCGAACATTGAGTAGTAGATGTAGAATGGGATCATTGGTAGATCGTTGGTGCTGTAAGATGTTGCAGCAGCAACCCAAGATGCCATTGAACCAAGTTCGTTGATACCTTCTTGCAGTACCTGACCTGAAGTCGCTTCTTTGTAGTAAGACACTACACCGCGATCTTCTGGCGTGTATTCTTGACCGTGTGGGTTATAAATACCAACCTGACGGAATAGACCTTCCATACCGAATGTACGTGCTTCATCACAAATGATAGGAACAATGTTCTTACCAATATTCTTATCTTTAAGAAGGATGTTTAGCGTACGAACGTAAGCCATAGTGGTAGAGATATCACGCTTCTGCTCGCCCAGTAGCGGAGCAAAGTCTTCTAGCTCAGGTACTTTGAATTCTTGCGTGAAGTTAGGTAAACGCTTAGGCGTGTAACCGTGTAGTGCGTTACGACGAGCGTGCAGGTAGTTGTACTCTGCAGAACCTTCTTCCAGTTTCAGGTATGGTAGCTCAGCTACTTTTTCATCTGAAAGGATGTCTTGTAGGCCTAGGCGATCGCGTAGATGAAGAACATGAGTCATGTCCATTTTCTTCACGCCGTGAGCGATGTTCTTACCTTCAGCGGCTTCACCCATACCGTAACCTTTAACCGTTTTAGCTAGGATTACAGTTGGCTTGCCGTCTGTTTCTTTTGCATTGTTGAACGCAGCAAACAGTTTAGAAGACTCGTGACCACCACGCTTAAGTGCGAAGATTTCGTCATCAGTCATGTCTGCAACTAGTGCAGCTGTTTCTGGGTACTTACCAAAGAAGTTCTCACGTACGTAAGCGCCATCTTTAGATTTGAATGTCTGGTAGTCACCATCGATAGTTTCATTCATTAGCTGAAGAAGCTTACCGGTAGTGTCTTTCGCTAGTAGCGCATCCCAGTTGTTACCCCAAACTACTTTAACCACATTCCAGCCAGCACCTTTAAATAGGCCTTCTAGCTCTTGAATGATCTTGCCGTTACCCATTACAGGGCCATCAAGACGTTGTAGGTTACAGTTGATTAGGAAACATAGGTTGTCTAGTTTCTCACGCGCAGCGAAAGAAATAGCACCACGTGATTCTGGTTCATCCATCTCACCATCGCCCAAGAACGCGTAAACACGTTGCGCAGAGGTATCTTTCAAGCCACGACCGTTAAGGTACTTAAGGAAACGTGCTTGGTAGATAGCAGAGATAGGGCCTAGACCCATAGATACCGTTGGGAACTGCCAGAATTCAGGCATTAGTTTAGGGTGCGGGTATGAAGGGATACCTTTACCATCAACTTCTTGGCGGAAGTTATCAAGCTGCTCTTCAGTTAGGCGGCCTTCAACAAATGCGCGAGAATAGATACCTGGAGAGATGTGGCCCTGGTAGTAAACTAAATCGCCACCATCTACTTCGTTTGGCGCACGGAAGAAGTGGTTGAAACATACTTCGTAGAATGCAGATGCAGACTGGTAAGAAGCCATGTGGCCACCTAGGTCTAAATCTTTCTTAGAAGCACGTAGTACGATCATGATTGCGTTCCAACGGATGATGGAACGAATACGACGCTCAAGTGTTGTGTCACCTGGGTAAGCAGGTTCTTGTGCTGCTGGGATCGTATTGATGTAGTTAGTAGTAATGCCCGTAGCCATATCTACACCGTCTAAACGTGCTTTATCTAGTACTTGCTCTAGCAGGTACTGTGCACGTTCTACACCTTCTTCACGAACGACTGATTCAAGAGCTTCTAGCCACTCTTGAGTTTCAAGTGCGTCAACGTCATTCTTCATGACTTCAGACATGCGATCTATCCTTTCGTTGATAATCTACAAAACTTAATACCAATCATCATAACTATCGACTCTAGTGAGATCAGATAGTTATGACGACTGATATATTGTCGCGACTGGTCAATACCCTTCGTTATAGTTATGAAGGCATTAATCCAGCCCATCCTTGCGTTGTTGAATCCGACGAAGAGAGCGTTCACGTCTGCTATCTTCACGCGATAAATCCAACAATGTTTCCTCGATGTAAGCCAAATGTGCGTGCGATGCTTCACGAGCCTTAATCGGCTCACCAGAAACAATCGCCTGCACAATATCAGCTCGATGTTTGCTCACCTTCATGACCACCTCTGGGCGGCGATTTAGGAGTTCAAAGTTTTGTAATACGTTTTGCTCTAGCATAGGGGCAAGGCTGCGGATGATATGAAGCAATACCACGTTATGTGCCGATTCAGTAACGGCAATCAGGTATTGCATAACCGCGGCAGCTTCTGCTGGTAAATCACCTTGCTGCTGAGCTTCTTGGATCCGTGTATGGCAGTCACGGATACGAGTAAAATCTTGTTCATTACCACGCAATGCGGCGTAGTAAGCAGCCAGTCCTTCCAGCGCATGGCGCGCTTCCAGTAAATCTAGCTGAGTTTCAGGGTGCGCCGCCAACAAATCTAACAGGGGTTCAGAAAAGCTCTGCCATAGTTTTTCTGTAACAAATGTGCCGCCACCTTGGCGGCGAGTCAGTAGATTTTTCGCTTCTAAGCGCTGGATTGCTTCGCGAACAGACGGGCGTGATACATCAAACTGCTTAGCTAATTCACGTTCAGGTGGCAATTGCTGCCCTGGGGATAAGGTACCCTCAAGGATCAATCGCTCTATTTCCTGCTCGATAGCATCAGAGAGCTTAGGTTGACGAATGCGTTTATAAGTCATTTTATCTTTATCGTTCTTATACTTAACCGCGTTTCAGGCCAGTCCGCTATGCGGGTAATTGGTATTACCAATTTACGAATTAGTTGAAAGTTTACAGAATTTTTTTTGGATGTCCACCAGCGACTTGACTGAAATCATAGAACAAAGGGG